>NZ_JAUMBI010000228.1:0-2586 GCF_032115815.1 Sandarakinorhabdus sp. | reverse complement strand
GCGCACTGGGCCGCGAGGCCAATCAAAAGGAAGCCATGAATGCGAGTGTTGCGCACGCCGGATGAGGCCTTTGAAGGCCTCGCCGATTACCCCTTTGCCCCGCATTATCTGGAGCTGAAGGACCGCGCGACCGGCACGCCACTGCGCCTGCATTATGTTGACGAAGGCAACCGCGAGGCGGCGCCCATCCTGCTGATGCATGGCGAGCCGAGCTGGAGCTATCTCTACCGCAAGTTCGTGCCGCCGCTGGTTGCGGCCGGGCACCGGGTGGTGGCGCCCGATCTGATCGGCTTCGGCAAGTCCGACAAGCCGGCGGACCGCAGCGACTATACATTTGAGCGCCATGTCGAATGGATGAGCGACTGGCTGACCGCACTCGACCTCACCGATATCACCCTGTTCTGCCAGGATTGGGGCGGCCTCATCGGCCTGCGCCTTGTCGCAGCCTTTCCGGAGCGTTTTGCCCGGCTGGTGATCGGCAACACCGGGCTGCCAACCGGCACGGGCTGGTCGGAAGGCTTCAAGGCGTGGCTGGCGTTCAGCCAGAAGGTGGATACCTTCCCGGTTGGCTTCATCGTCAACGGCGGCTGCACCCGCGATCTGACACCGGCGGAACTGGCGGCGTATGAAGCGCCGTTCCCGGATGAAAGCTTCAAGGAAGGCGCCCGCCAATTCCCTACGTTGGTGCCGATCACGCCGGAACACGCCAGCGTGGCCGAGAACAAGGCAGCGTGGGAGGTGCTGGGCCGGTTCGACAAGCCGGTGGTCACCTGTTTTTCCGACCAGGACGCCGTCACCCGCGGCGGCGAGAAGCTGTTCATCGAGCGCGTGCCGGGGGCCAGGGGGCAGCCCCACACGATCGTGAAGGGCGCCGGCCATTTCCTGCAGGAGGATGCGCCGGACGAACTGGTGCGCATCATCCTTGATCACATCAACCGAGGGTAAGAGACATGCAGGTGAAGAACGAGACCGCGCCGCGGCCGGAACTGGCGCAGGCCTTTTTCAGCGATGCCGATCATGGCCCGATGGTGATGGTCAATTTGCTGAAGTTCAAGGAGAAGGCGACCTATCCCGATGGCAGGGATCCCGAACTGTCGGGCCGTGATGCCTATAACCGCTACGGCGCCGGCGTGGTGGCCTGCCTTGAAAAGGTTGGCGGCCGGGTGGTCTATTCGGGGCCGGTCTCGGGCATCCTGCTCGGCGATGTCGAGGAGATGTGGGATGCCGTCGCGCTGGCCTATTATCCCAGCCCGCAGGCGATGCTGCAGATGGTGGCGCTGCCGGAATATCAGGCCATCGAGATCCACCGTTATGCCGGGCTGGCCGGGCAGCTCAACATCCGCACGAAAGCGCCACAATGAGCCTGAATTTCGATCTCTTCTGGTCGTTCCGTTCGCCCTACTCCTATCTGCTGCTGCCGCGCGTGGTCGATCTGGTGGCCAGCCACGGCGTCACCTGCACCGTGCGCATCGTCTATCCGATCGCGGTGCGGCAGGCGGATTTCTTCCAGAAGGTCGATCCGCTGTGGGTGTTCTATCTGATGAAGGACACGTATCGCGAGGCGGAGTTTCTGGGCATGCCCTATCGCTGGCCCAAGCCCGATCCTGTCTACATGGATCCGTCCACCCGGCTCTATCCGCCGGAACAGCCGCACATCCACCGCCTGTCGCAGCTTGGCATTGCCGCCACCGAAGCCGGGCGCGGGCTGGAGTTCATCCGCGAAGTTTCCCACACCATCTGGTCGGGCACGGTGGACGATTGGCACGAAGGCGATCACCTGAGCGAGGCTGCGGCGCGGGCCGGGCTTGATCTGGCCGCGCTCGATGCGGCGGTGGCTGCCAACCCCGATCATTATCGTGCCGCCATCGATGCCAACCAGGACGCCCAGCGCGCCGCCGGCCATTATGGCGTGCCGCTGATGGCGCTGGAGGGTGAGCCGTTCTTTGGCCAGGATCGCTTTGATCAACTGGTCTGGCGGCTCAAGCAGAAGGGGCTGCAGGCCCGTTAAAGATCGATCAGCAGCGCCAATCCGGCGGCGACGGCGGCAGCGATGCCCAGGTTCGCCATGCCCAGCATTGGCCAGGCCAGCGCCCCGGCCACGGCGCCGCCGATCATCGCCAGCCACAAGAGCAGCCATGGCAGGAAGGCCAGCGCCGGCCCGCCGCTGAGCGCCAGCGCCAGCCGCTGGCCGATCTTGACGAGATTGCCGGTCATGAAGGTGAGGCTGATCCGCACGTCGCCGCCGGCTTCGAACACGCAGTTTTCGGCGCCCATTGCCATCGCCGCCATCAACAGGGCCGGCCAGATGAAGCCGGCCTGGCCGAGCGTGAAACCGCTGCCCAGCAGCGCCGCCACCAGCAGCAGTTGCCCGCGCCGGCGTTTGCTGTTCAGGCGGCGGCCGATCAGTGTGGCCAGCGTCACCCCGGCGACGAACGCTGCCAGCAGGCTGCCGGCCAGCGCGGCAAACTGGCTGGCTTGCGCCAGGCCAATGCCCAGCCGCGTGCTGTTGCCGCTCATGAAACTGATGAACAGGCCGCCCGACGCGATGAAGCCGATGGCATCGACATAGCCGGCCAGCGCCGCCAG
>NZ_JAUMBI010000227.1:8853-16060 GCF_032115815.1 Sandarakinorhabdus sp. | reverse complement strand
CCTTGGCCGCCTGCGCCACGCCCAGCGCAGTTTTCGACGAGGCCGAGGACAGCAGCAGCGTATCGACCGGCCGGGTTGCCAGAAGGCAATCGATCAGGAAGCTGGTGGCATAGAGCGGGCGGAACAAGCACTGCAGCGACTCATCACCCCAGGCCGGGCTGGCCGGATTGTAGCGGTTGTAGAAGGGCGGCAGCCCGGCGCGGTGGGCGGCGCCATCGGTGAAGCCGTGGGCCGAGACCTGTACGGGGGTGAGCACCGCCTGGGCGCCCATCGGCCAGTAACCGAAGAAACGCTGGCCTTCGCTGATCCCTTGGGCGCGGCTTTCGGTGACGCGCGCGAAGCCCCAGACCGGCACGATGCCGTGGCCTTCGGGGGCCGGGAAGAAGCGCCAATAGGCGAAATCCTCGCCGTGGACGGCATAAGTGACGTTGTTGGCGGTGAGGGCGAAATGCTCGACGACGAAGCGCGCCTCACCATCGGCCAGCGGGCCGGGATCGGGCAAGGCAGTGGTTTCAGCGAGCGCACCAACACGGGCAGCGAGAATGGTCATGCGGTCTTGTCCTTCCAGATGGCGACGCCCGCAGGCGGCACCGGGTTCACGCCGATCAACAGATTATGTTCAATTGCAACGGGTTGCGGGCCGTAATTGAACAGGAAATTCAGCTCCCCGCGCCGTTCCAGCCGCACATCGGGGCCGAGGTCGCGGGGATGCAGGCCCGCCGCCGTCGCCACATCGGCCAGCACCCGGCGCAGAAGGCCATCGTCGACCTGTCCGGCGAGATAATGCGTCTTGTCGGCCGCAAACCACAAGCCGCGGCCATCATCGAGGGCAAGGCGGGTTTCGGCCTCCCCGGTCTCCACATCCTCCATCCAGCCCGTCACCTGGCCCGCGTTGCCGGCGGGAAGCACGATGCCGGGTGGCAAGCTTTCCACCCGCGCCACGGTCACATCGATCAGCGCCTTCAGCCCGTCGGGCGGCAAGGCGCCGGGAATGGCGAAATCGCGGGTTTTCGAACCGGTGCGCGGCCCGGCCAGCACCGTTGCGCCACTGTCTGCAATTCGGCCTGCAAGCGACTCATCCACAAAGATTTGTGCCGGCAACAGCGCGAGGCCATAGCCATCAAGATCAGCGTCCGGCGGCACGATATCCACGCTCAGCCCCAGCCGCCGCGCCGTCGTGTGCCAGGCCATGGCGGTCGCCAGCGCATCCTGATCGCGGCCCTGCGGCTGGCTCTGCACGGCCCACACGCTGTCATAGTCAAAGATCAGCGCCACATCGCTGCGGCCGCGCGGCGGCAGCGGGCCAAGGCGGGCCAGCCCGGCGCCAAGCGCCTCCACTTCCGGCCAGGCGGCGGCCGGCTGATTGTCCGGCCGATTGAGCCCGGCGTGCATCGCTTCCTGCCCGGTGGGCGCCTGCCGCCAGCGGAACCAGCTCATGCGCTCGGCGCCTTGTGCCACCGCTTCCCAACCCCACAATTCCACCGCGCCCTTGGCCGGCGCCGGGTTCCACGCCGCCCAGTTCACCGGGCCGGGCTGCTGTTCGATCACCCACCAGCGCCCCTGCCCGCAGGCGCGATAAAGGCTGTGGTGAAAGGCGGTCAGGTCCGGGTGGCCGGTGCGCAGGTAACGCGCCTTGTCGGCCGCGCTGAACGGCCCCTGCCCCAGGAAACCGATGGGATAGGAGTCCCACGTCGCCACATCGAGCTGGCGGCCGACAGCATAGTGGTCGAACTCGGTGAACAGCCCCATGAAATTGTGGACGATGTCTCGCCCCGGCGACGCCGCGCGCAATATCTCGACCTGCGCCGCGTTGAACCGCTCCACCATGGCGGAGGAAAACCGCTGCCAATCCTGCCGGTGCGCCGGGTGGCTTTCGGTGACCGTGCCGAATGGGGCATCGACCTCATCGAAATGGCGATATTCCTGGGACCAGAAGGCCAACCCCCAGGCCGCGTTGAGCGCCTGCACATTGCCATAGCGTTCGGCGAGCCAGCGCCGGAATGCCGCCTTGGCTGCATCCGACGTGCTCACCACCGTGTCGTGGCAGCCATATTCATTGTCGGTCTGCCATGCCACCACCGCCGGGTGCTGGCCGAAACGCGCCGCCATCAGCGCCGTGATGCGCTTGGCCTGTTCCAGATACACGTCGGACGAGAAACAATAGTGCCGACGTGAGCCGAATCCCCTCACCTGCCCGTCGCGGCCCTTGGCCAGAATCTCCGGATGCGCGTCCACCAGCCATTTCGGCGGCGTGGCGGTGGGCGTGCCCATCACCACCTCCAGTCCAGCCGCGTGCGCCAGATCAACGGCGCGGTCGAGCCAGTCCCATTCGAAGCGGCCGGGTTCAGGCTCGATCCGGCTCCAGGCAAATTCGCCGATGCGCGCGAACGACAGGCCCAACGCCGCCATGCGCTGAACGTCGCTGGCCCAGAGCGGCTCCGGCCATTGTTCGGGATACCAGCAAACGCCCAGTTTCATGAGCGTTACCTGCCAGAATCACAGATCGGCGAACAGCTTCTTTCGCGGGCCGAGATAGCCGAACAGATAGGCCGCAACCTTGCGCATCTGGATCTCTTCCGAACCTTCGGTGATGCGGTAGCGGCGGTGGTGGCGGAAGATATGTTCGAACGGCTTGTGCCGGCTGTAACCAATGCCGCCATGCACCTGCATCGCCCGATCAGCGGCTTCGCACACCAGCCGGTTGGCCCAGTAGTTGCACATCGAAATCTTGTCCGAAAGCTGGCTCTCGATCGCCTCGTGGGGCATGTTGTCCATGTCCCACGCGGTCTTGTAGATCATCAGACGCAGCATCTCGCACTGGGTGGCGAGTTCAACCAGCGGGAACTGGATGGCCTGGTTCTTCGACAGCGCTTCGCCGAACGGCTTGCGCTGCCTCGCGTATTTCACGCTCTCTTCCACGCAGAAGGTCGCCGCGCCCAGTGACGAGGCTGCCTGGCGGATGCGGTTCTGGTGAACGAAGCTCTGCGCCAGCGACAGGCCGCCATCAGCGGGGCCCAGGCGCGTCGAATCCGGTACCCACACGTTGGTGAAGCTCACCCGCGGGTGGTCGGTGGGCATGTTGAAGGTCCACAGATATTCTTCCACCTTCAGGCCGGGCGTATCGGTGGGCACCAGGAAGCAGCTGATGCCGCGCGCTGCGCCGGGCGCGCCTGATGTGCGGCAGAAGGTGGCGCAGTGGGTGGCGACATGCATGCCGGTCGTCCACATCTTCTCGCCGTTGATCAGCCAGCCATCGATGCCGTCGCGGGTTTCCGGCACGGCGGTGGTTTCCATGTGGGTGGCGTCGCTGCCGTGGTCAGGCTCGGTCAGGCCGAAGGCAGTGATGCGGTTGCGGGCAAAGCCGCCGAGGATGAACTCCTGCTGCTGCGCTTCGGTGCCGAAACTTTCGAACATGGCGACAAACGGGAAATTGCCCACGATGCTGTGTTCGTTCTGCAGATCATTGTGCAGGCCCAGGCCCTTGGCAGCAAACTTGTCGCGGATCACCGCCATCCACAGATTGCTGCCATCCTTGCCGCCATATTTCTTTGGCGCTGAAAACCGCCAGTGGCCGGCCTTGTCGGCCCGCACGCTGGCTTCGCGCAGCAGCAATTCCCATTCGCGCCTCGGCAAACCACCGTGCTCGAAATCGGTGCGCGCCCATTCGCGGCGGTGATCGAAGAAGCGGATATTGTCGTCCTGTTGCTCCAGTGGCTTGATCTCGGCTTCAATGAAGGCGTCAAGCTCGGCCAGATAGGCAATCAGATCGGCGGGCAGCGCGAAGTCCATGGGTGGTTCCTCCCTTTTCGCCGCCACTGTGGGCCGGCGCGCGGTTCGGCAAAACTGGTTGATTGGGGGAGGAGCAAGCGGCGGCGGCAATCACGGATTCTGCGTCATTCCGGCGCCAATTTTGTCGGGACAGTTTACAAAATGGATGTAAATACTTCCTTAGCTATTGTTTTTTCTCAAAGGGTTAAGTGATTTTTTTGAACTTGGTACGTTTCTTGCTTGCCTGCGGGGGAAGTCCCCAGGGGTCGGGACCAGGAAAGACGGGTCACGTGAACAAGTTTGCGAAGATTATTTCGGCCATGGCGGCTGTCGGCATGGCAAGCGCGGCGATGGCGGTCACGCCGCTGACCACCACGGTTTCGACCACCCAGGCACGGTTCAACACCAATCTGCAGACGGCCACGGTCAACGCGCCAAGCTCTACGTTCACCGCGATTGGCTCCAGCTCCGGCACCACGGTGAACGTGGCCCAGTTCAACACCAATACCGGTATCCTGGTCGGTGCCCGCGCCACGGTGAATACCAGCGTTTTCACCACCGCGCAGGTTGGCGGCAGCACCGGCGGCACCGGTGGCCGGACGGTCACGGCCGACGTCACGCAAACCGGTTCGGTGACGATCGCCGGCGTTACCTTCAATTCCGCGTCGCAAACAGTGTCGCGGTCGTGCTCGGGTGGCAATTGCGCCAACAGCCCGGGCAACAACACCGCCACATCCACCACTGCAACGATTTCGGGCACCACGGCCGTGCCCACCGCCAATCTGGCCGCCTATGCCGGCACGGGCACCATCGGTTTCGCCAATTCGGCAACCGGCAGCACCCGGGTCACCACCAACGCCAACGCTGCCAACGGCACGGCGCAGTCGTTCATGACCTTTGGCAGCACCACGACGGCCAACAACACGTACAGCATTGCCTATGATTATCTGAACTTCGCCAATCCGTCGTTCAACAACAGCTCCACGGTGACCAGCAGCGCGCTGAACTTCGGCACGCTGGCGCTGGGCAGCGGCCCGGCCCTGCTGAATTTCAGCATCACCAACATCGGCAACATCAATTCGGCCGGCCTCAGCCTGACCTCGATCACCCGATCGACGGGCAACAGCCAGTTCACCAGCAACATCGCCACGTTCAGCGACGGCCTGGATGGCGGCCTGACCAACAACTATTCGATGACCTTCGATCCGCTCGCCGTGGGCGCGGTCAACGACATTTTCACCTTCAATTTCATTGATTTCGCGCCGGCCGGCAGCGTGGGCGCCCGCACCTATCAGCTGAATCTGGCCGTGTCTGGCGACGTGTTCGATCCGGTGCCGGAACCGGCCAGCTGGATGACGATGCTGCTGGGCTTTGGCCTGGTGGGCAGCATCGCCCGCCGCCGCGGCGTGGGCCAACCCGGCTGATCTGATTTCGCTCGTCGCGAAGTGGGCGGAGTTGGCGGGGGCCGGCTCCGCCCTTTTTCTTGCCTCTTGCGCATGCTGCTTCCCGGCGCAACGATGCTGACCGGGGAGAACAACCGATGACCATGCATGCCAATCGCCGCCATCTGCTTGCCGCCGCCATGGCCACGCCGTTGTGGGCCAATTGGGCCGCCCGAGCCGCCGCCCATGAACGGGATGCGGACATGATCCTGTTCAATGGCCGGCTCATCACCATGGATGATGCACAACCCACCGCCACCGCGATGGCGATCAAGGCCGGGCGCATCATGGCGGTGGGCGGTGATGCGGTGAAGGGCCTCGCCGGCACGGGCACGCGCATGATCGATCTGAAGGGCGCCTGTGTGGTGCCGGGCTTCATCGATTGCCACAACCACCCGATCGGCGATGTGCTGCTGTATGAAACATTGGTGGGCAATCCGTTCGAGGTGGAATTCGTCACCATCGCTTCCATCATCGACAAGCTGAAGGCCAAGGCCGCGAA
Source organism: Sandarakinorhabdus sp. (assembly GCF_032115815.1). Taxonomy (GTDB): domain Bacteria; phylum Pseudomonadota; class Alphaproteobacteria; order Sphingomonadales; family Sphingomonadaceae; genus Sandarakinorhabdus. The sequence goes on along the minus strand of NZ_JAUMBI010000227.1, from coordinate 10,348 downwards.
GACGCCGGCCGGCTTTTGGGTGGAAGGCTTTTTCCACGACGACACCAAGCTGAAGGATGGCCGCCAGCTGACGGTGGATGATCTGGACAGGATCAGCACCACCCATCCGGTGATGGTGCGCCATCGCGGCGGCCACACCGTGTTCGTCAACAGCGTGGCCCTGCAACTGGCCGGGGTGACGCGGGACACGCCCAATCCGCCCGGGGGCACCTTCGATCGCCTGCCCGATGGCCGGCTTTCGGGCCGCATCACCGATAATGCCATTGATCTGGTTGAGGAAAAGGGCCAGCGCCCGGTGCTGGATGCGGCCGAAAAGGCGAAGCGCATGCGGGCCGGCATGGCGCATATCAGCGGCGCGTTCAGCCGTTATGGCCTGACCACGGTGCATCACCAGGGCGGCGATCTGGCTGCGATCCAGGATGTACGGGCGGCCGGGCAGTTGAAGCACCGGGTGAACTACGAAGCCTGGGGGCCAATGGTTGATCAGATGATCGCTGCCGGCCTGAAAACCGGGTTCGGCGATGATTGGATTCGGCTGGGCGCGACCGCCGAACACACCGCCGATGGCAGCTTTTCGGAACGCACCATGGCGCTTTCGACGCCCTATGCCGGCCGTACCCCGGCCTATTATGGCAATGTCACCGAACCGCAGGACGTGCTGGATGCGTGGGTGGAAAAAGTGGTCCGCGCCGGCATCCAGCCCAATATTCACGCCAATGGCGACGTGGCGATCGACATGGCGCTCACCGCCTTTGAACGGGCGCAGGCGAAACTTGCCGTGAAGGATCTGCGGCCCAAGATCACCCATTGCACGCTGGTCAATGCCAGCCTGCTCAAGCGCATGGCGGCGCTGGGCGCGGTGCCGGCACCGTTCACCAGCTATGCCTATTACAACAGCGACAAGTTCGGATTCTACGGCGCCGACCGGATGGCCAACGCCATGGCTTTCCGCGACTTCCTCGATCACGGCATCAAGGTGTGCGCCGGCAGTGATTTCTTCCCCGGCCCGTTCGCGCCGCTGATGGGCATCCAGGGCATGGTCACACGCACCGGCTGGAACGGCGAGACGTGGGGAGCCAACCAGCGCGTTTCGGTGCTGGAAGCCATCCGAATCAACAGCCTCAACGGCGCCTGGGCCGCAAAGGAAGAGGCCATCAAGGGCAGCCTGACCGCCGGCAAGCTGGCCGATTATGTCGTGCTGGCCGAAGACCCGACTGTGGTGAAGCCTGAGCGGATCAAGGACATCCCCATCATTGAAACCGTGGTGGACGGGCGGACGCAATATCGGGCATGACCGCCGTCGCCATGACCATGCTGCACATCCGGCCCGCGCGTGCCGACGAAATCCCGGCCCTTGAAGCCAACATCACGGCGTCCGCCCGCATCCTGAGCCAGGGCTTTTACTCGGTCGCCGAAACCGAGGCCGCCATCGCCCATGTGTTCGGCGTGGATTCGGAACTGGTGGCCGATGGCACCTATCTGGTGGTGGAAGACG
>NZ_JAUMBI010000227.1:0-8843 GCF_032115815.1 Sandarakinorhabdus sp. | reverse complement strand
AAGACGCTGCCGGCGATCGGTTGGGCTGCGGTGGCTGGAGCAAGCGCGCGACGCTGTTTGGCGGGGACAAATTTGCCGGACGTGCTTCCGGCCTGCTCGATCCGGCGCGCGATGCCGCCAAGATCCGCGCTTTCTTCGTGGCGCCGCACGCGGCCCGGCGCGGCGTGGGTGCGGCATTGCTCAAGGCCTGTGAAGATGCCGCGGCGGCGGCTGGATTCACCCGCACCGAACTGATGGCGACCCTGCCCGGCGAACCGTTCTACGCCGCCCATGGCTATGCCGGCCAGGCGCCGATCGATCTGGATTGCGGCGGGGTGGCGGTGCGCTTCGTGCCAATGGCCAAGCAACTCCCTGCCTGAAACAGGCCTTAGGGGCCCCGAACTGTTGCGCCAATGCAACGCCCGGCAACTGTATCATTGCGGCAACAGCCCTGCGGCCAAATATCGGGGTGCGCAAATGGCGTATGTCAGGCACGGTTACTATGGCGCTTGAAGACGGCGATCGGCATCCGCTTGCAGGGCCCAAAGCAGGGCTTTCACGACGGGTGCCGGTGGGCGTTGCCAATGAGTGGGCAGCGTGGATCAGCGGCGGCGTAGGCCGTTTGCCGATTCGGTGTGGCCCGCCAGGGCTGGACCTGCAGGGCGGTTGAATGGCCGCTGCTCAGGAACCGGCGACTTGGCATGTCGAAATACAACCAGGGGACTGACATGATGCGATTGAACGACAAGGCCCAAAGGGTCGATCTGAAGCTGGCCACCTCGATGGTCGCTCTCGTGCTGGCCGGCATGGCCGCACCGGCCCTTGCCGCTGCCGACGACCAGGAAGCCGCCGCGGCGGAAGGCTCGAAGGAAGACACCACGATCATCGTGACCGGTACCCGCCGTACCGACCGCACCGTGGCCGAAAGCGCCGTGCCGATCGACGTGTTCAGCTCCGACGATTTCAAGGCGCAGCCGTCGCCGCAGCTGCAGAACATCATCAAGACGCTGGTGCCGTCGTTCAACCAGAACCGTAACCTGTTGGGCGATGCCTCGGCCTTCGTGCGTCCGCCGAACCTGCGCGGCCTGCCGGCTGACCAGATTCTCGTGCTGATCAACGGCAAGCGCATGCACCGTTCGGCGCTGGTGCAGGTCACCGGTGACGCCCTGAACGTCGGTTCGCAGGGCCCCGATCTGTCGCAGATCTCCAGCCCGGCCGTGAGCCGCATCGAAGTGCTGCGCGACGGCGCTGCCGCCCAGTACGGTTCGGATGCCATCGCCGGCGTGATCAACATCGGTCTCAACCGCGCCGACAACGGGATCAATCTCGCTGCCCGCTATGGCCAGACCTATCGTGGCGACGGTGAAGACCTGCAGCTGTCCGCCAATGCCGGCTTCAAGCTGGGTGATGGCGGCTTCTTCAACATCACCGGCGAATTCATCGATCAGAACGTGTTCGATCGTTCGGTGCCGCGCCCGGAAATCGCCCCGTTGATCGCTGCCGGCATCACGCCGCCGCGTCCCACGGGCAACCAGCTTGGCCAGCCGTCCAACCGCGCCTATCGCGTGGTGTGGAACGCCGCCGTTCCGGTTGGTGATGGCGACGAAGTCTATGCCTTCGGTAACTATGGCTGGCAGCGCCAGTCCAACGACTTCAACTATCGCCGCCCGATCGCCGTGAGCGCAGCTGATATCCCGCTGCGTCCGGGCACCGGCACGTTCGGCAAGTCGATCGGCACGCCGTGGTATCTGGATCGCATCGGCACCGATCCGGTGTCGGGCCGCGCCATCTTTGACGCCGAGGGCCGCACTTTCACCGAAACCTCGATCTTCCCCAACGGCTTTGTGCCGGTGTTCGAAGCCTCGATCGAGGATCTTTCGATCGTTGGCGGCTACAAGGGTTCGACCGAAGGCGGCGTGAAGTATGACGTCACCGCTGCCTATGGCCGCAACCAGATCCGCTATTTCATGTATGACACGCTGAACCCGTCGTTGGGTCCGGCGTCGCCGACCGATTTCTATCTCGGCAAGGTCACGCAGCAGGAATACAACATCAACGCTGATTTCAGCTATGAAACCGATGTCGGCTTCTACAAGCCGCTGTTCATCGCTGCCGGTCTTGAATTCCGCCGCGAGACCTTCGCTGTCGGCCTCGGTGACCGCGCTTCGTGGGAACCGGGTCAGTTCGGCTCGCAGTTGGTTGAACGCAACGATCTCACGCGCTTCAACGTGACCAAGCCGGTCGGCGCCAACGGCTTCCCCGGTTTCGGTCCGGATTCGGTGGCTGAAGGTGGCCGCAACAACTATTCGGCCTACCTCGATTTCGAAGCCGAAGTGGTTGAAGGCCTCGATCTCGGCCTGGCTGCCCGCTACGATTACTTCAACGATTTCGGCAGCACCTTCAACGGCAAGTTCAGCGCCCGTTGGGCCATCAACGACGTCATCGCCCTGCGCGGTGCCGCGTCGACCGGTTTCCGCGCGCCGACGCCGGGCCAGCAGTTCACCCAGAACACCCAGACCAACTTCCCGCAGGGTAGCCCGGTCCCGGTGGCTGTGCAGACCGCGCGTCCGGACAGTGTCTCGGCGCAGTATTTCGGTGCCCAGGAACTGAAGCCTGAAAAATCGACCAGCTTCTCGGGCGGTTTCGTCGTTACCCCGGGTAGCGGTTTCAACCTGACGGTCGATTTCTACAACATCGTCGTCAAGGATCGCATCGGCATCACCTCGTCGATCAACGTGACTGGCGCCGACCAGCAGGCTCTGCTCGCTGCCGGCCTCGCCACCGCGCTCGATCTGGGCCAGGTGAACTATTTCACCAACGGCTTCCGCACCCGGACGCAGGGCTTTGACATCGTGTTGTCGCACCGGGCGGATACCGGCATCGGCCGCTTCAACAGCAGCCTGGCGGTGAACTACAACAAGACCAAGGTCACCGATCGCCGGACCATCGCCCTCTCGGCGATCCGGCCGACCGACACCCGCGTGCTGAGCCTGATCGACAACACCCGCCTGGGCAACATCGAAGACAGCAACCCGCGGTGGCGTGCGGTGTTGAGCACCAACTACACCAGCGGTGCCTTCGATCTGACCGTGCGTGGCAACTACTTCGGCAAGTTCACCACCTACTTCAACCCGGTGGGCTCAATCCCGGCCGGCGTGGATCCGGTGGCCTTCCGCGCCCTGTATCCGGCGCCGAACGCCGCCGCGACCACGGGTGAATGGGGCAAGACCTTCGGTGCCGAAATCGGCATCGACGTCGAAGCCGGCTTCACCATCGCCGAGAATTACCGTCTCGCGGTGGGTGTCGAAAACCTGTTCAACAACTATCCGGATGTCGAAACCCGCAACGCCTATCCGTCCACCGGCGGCCAGGCCAACGGCTCCATCTACCCCGGCTCCTCGCCGCTGGGTCAGGCGGGCGGCTTCTGGTACGTGCGCGCCACCGCCAAGTTCTAAGCGGGGCGCAAGCGATATCGCTTGCCAACAGCGGGCGGCAGGGCAATCCTGCCGCCCGCTTCTTTTTGCAACCGAAGGGGACCTGATCCATGAAATTGTTCACGCTTGCCGCTGCCAGCCTGGCCATGGCGATTGCCGCACCGGCGTTCGCCCAGAACGTCGAAAAGGTCGGCCCCGCCGGCGGCCGCATCCTCACCGCCGCCAAGGTCAAGGCCGGCGCCACCACCGTCTATCTGTCGGGCAACCTTGCTTCGCCGGCCACGCCGGGCGGCACCGATTTCGGTGACACAAAGACCCAGACGATCAGCACGCTGAAGAAGATCAAGGAACTGCTGGCCGCGCACGGCATGACCATGAAGGACATCGTGCGCATGGATGCCTATCTGGTGGCCGCGCCCGGCATGGACGGCAAGATGGACTTTGCCGGCTTCAACGCCGGGTTCGCCGAGTTCTTCAACAATGCCGAAAACCCGACCACCACCACCCGCACCACCATGCAGGTCACCGCGCTGGCCGGCCCGCAATTCCTGGTGGAGCTGACGGTGATCGCCGCCAAGTAACCGCGGCACAGCGCAATCCGGGGGGCCGTCGCAGCGATGCGACGGCCCCTTTGCATTACACCAGCACGCGTTCCGGCTTGGGCACTTCGGAAAGGATCGTGTCCTTGTCGATGCGCATCAGCGGCTTGATATGGCCGTCGCGCAAATCATAGACCCAGCCGTGCAGGGACAGCGGCCGGCCGGCCTGGAATGCCTTCTGCACCGGACCGGCGCCGGCAAGGTGCAGCAACTGGTCGCGCACATTCACTTCCACCAGCCGGTTCACCCGCTCCTCGCCTTCGGGCAAGGCCTCGATCTCGCTGCGGTGATCGTTCAGCACCTGGCGGGCATGTTCCAGCCAGTGGGCAATCGCGCCTTCTGGCGCGCCGTCCAGAGCCGCCTGGATACCGCCGCAGCCATAATGGCCGCAGATCACCACATGCTCCACTTCCAGCACGTTCACGGCATAATCCAGCACGGCCATCAGGTTGCGGTCATCGGGATAGACAAGATTGGCGATGTTGCGATGCACGAACAGGCCGCCGGGCACCGCCTGCGTCATCTGATCGGGCGCCACCCGGCTATCGGAACAGCCGATCCACAGAAAGGCCGGGCGCTGCCAGTTGACGTTGCGGTTGAAGAACTCGGGGTTCTCGGCCAGCATTTCAGCGGCCCAGGCCCGGTTCGACAGCAGCAGTTGATCGATTTCCTTCATGGGCTCTGGTCCAGCTTCAGGTGGCGCGGGCGCGGGAAACGGGGGCGTTGATCATGGCGGCCGTCTTGCGGCCCGGATCGGGGCGAACCCTGACATTGATGTCGCGGAAGCCGGCGGCCTTCACAAAGCCGTTGATGATATCGATGCAATCAAGATCGACATAGGAGGTAGCCGACAGGTCAATCAGCAGCTCGGCACCATCAGGCACCCGGCTCAGCGACTCCACCAGCGCCGGCTTGTGCATGAAATGCAGGTTGCGCCGCGCCCGCACCATCACCGTGCCACCATATTCGACATAGGTGATGATGTTGCCGGCCGAGCGCCAGATGACAAAGCCGAAACCGACCAGCAGCCCGATGCCGATGCCGATCAGCAGATCGGTGAACAGGATCGCCGCCACGGTGATCACGAACGGCGCGAACTGGGTGTAGCCCTGCTTCCAGCGCTGGATGAACAGCGCCGGTTTGGCCAGCTTATAGCCTGTGGCGATCAGGATGGCCGCCAGCGCCGACAGCGGGATCATGTTGAGCACCGATGGAATCACCGCCAACCCGAGCAGCAGCCAGATGCCGTGCAATATGGTGGAGAACTTGGAATCTGCTCCGGATTCGACGTTGGCCGACGATCGCACAATCACCGACGTAACCGGCAGACCACCCAGCATCCCCGAAACCAGATTGCCGGCGCCCTGGGCCAGTAGCTCGCGATTCTTGTCGGTCACGCGGCGCTTGGGATCGACTTCATCGACCGCCTTCACCGACAGCAGCGATTCCAAGCTGGCAACGATGGCCAGGGTGAGCGCTACCGTCCATACCTTGGTGTTGGTGATGGCGGCGAAATCCGGCAGGCGAATCTGGTCGGCCAGCGCCCAAGGCGTCGCCGACACCGGCACCTGCACCAAATGGGTGCTGGCCACGGCCAAATCGGGCGCGAACTGGCGGAAGGCTTCGTTGGCGGCGACGGCAAACAGCACTACCACCAGCGGGCCGGGCAGCAATTTCAATGGGCCATCCTTGGGCTTGGCCTTGTCCCACCAGAACAGGAACGCCAGGCTGACGGCGGCAATCAGGGCCGCGCCCCACAGGAAATCATTGCTGAGCATGTGGCCAAGCGCTGTCAGCGTGTTTTCGCCATCGCGCTGGAAGAAACTGAAATCGCCTTCGGGATCGGCATCATAGCCCACGGCATGCGGGATCTGCTTGAGGATCAGGATGAGGCCGATGGCGGCCAGCATCCCGGTGATGACAGCGCCCGGCACGAATTCGGCAATCACGCCACCACGCGAGGCCGCGAACAGCAATTGCAGCGCGCCGGCCAGGCACACCGACAGCAGAAAGGCTTCGAAGGTTGGCAGCGACGTGATGGCCGCCAGCACAATGGTGGTAAGACCAGCGGCAGGGCCGGACACCGACAGAGACGAGCGGCTGATGGCACCCACCACGATGCCGCCGACAATGCCGGCCACCAGGCCGGAAATCAGCGGCGCCCCAGACGCCAGCGCCACCCCCAGGCACAAGGGCAATGCAACCAGCGCCACCACGATCGACGCCGGCACGTCCTGCCGCCAACTGGCCAGCAGGCCTGTCTTTTCCTGCATGCGCAGCCTCATTGATTACAATCAGGCAATGAGTAGCAGCAGTTCGGAGCATTGCATCATTACGGAACCGCAATAATTCTGCCGTCTTGCGTGGCGGGCGTGGATTCGCCACTGATGGCAGCATGACAGCCAAGCCGCCCCTGCAAGCCATCATCGTGCCGGTCACGCCGCTCCAGCAGAATTGCACCCTGTTGTGGTGCACGAAAACCATGCGCGGCGCCTTCACTGATCCGGGCGGCGATCTTGATCGGTTGAAGCAGGTCGCGGCCGACAACGGCGTGACCATCGAGAAGCTGCTCGTGACCCATGGCCACATTGATCATTGCGGCCTCACCGCCGTGCTGGCGCGTGATCTGGGTGTGCCGATCGAAGGCCCCCACCCCGATGACAAGTTCTGGATCGACATGAACCCGGCCCAGGGTGCTGCCTATGGCGTGCCGGGCGCCGAGGCCTTCACGCCTGATCGCTGGCTGCATGATGGCGACCAGGTGACGGTGGGTGAATTGGTGCTGGATGTCTATCACTGCCCCGGCCACACGCCCGGCCATGTCGTTTTCCACCACGCACCGTCGCAGCTTGCCATCGTGGGCGATGTGCTGTTCCAGGGCAGCATCGGCCGCACCGATTTCCCCAAGGGCAACTTCAATGATCTGGTGGAAGCCATCACCACCAAGCTGTGGCCGCTGGGCAACGAGACGGCATTTGTGCCCGGCCACGGCCCGATGAGCACCTTCGGCCGTGAACGCCAGGCCAATGCCTTCGTGGCGGATCGGATGCTGGGTTAAATATAGTCTGGCGAAGGCGGCTGCAGGCCCAGTCCCAGCCACAACGCCCACAGTGACAGCGCCAGGATCAACCCCCAGCTGATCAATGCGCCCCCGGCCCGGAACGGGTTGGGCGAAGGCCGGCTCATGCCGATGGCGTGGGCAATGCGGGCCAGCACCAGCAGGCCGCCCGAAAGCCACAACCAAGGCGAATGATGGCCGGCGGTGATCTCGATGCCGGCCATCAGGATGAGGGTGAGCGGCACATGTTCGGTGAAATTGGCGTGGGCGCGGATGCGTTCCAGCATCTGGCTGTCGCCGCCATCACCGATCATGATCTTGCCCGAAACGCGGCGACCGACGACACGAACCGTGAGAGCCAGGAAGACGAGCCCAAGCAGCCCGGCGGTGATCAGTGTCGCCGGGATCGGCATCACTGGCCGCCCTGATTCGCCATTTTCTTGGGCGCATCCGGAACCCAGCGGCCGATCAGCTTGTAGCTGCGCTCATACCACTTGGATTCAGGATAGTTGTTGCCCAGCACGGCGGCTGATTTGGTGGCTTCTTCCGGGATGCCCATCGCCAGATAGGATTCGACCAATCGGTGCAGTGCTTCGGGCGCATGGCTGGTGGTGTCGAACTTCTCGATCACGGTGCGGAAACGGATGATCGCTGCCAGATACAGGCCCTGGCTCTGGTAGAAACGCCCGATCTCCATTTCCTTGCCGGCGAGGTGATCGCGGGCCAGATCGATCTTCAGCCGGGCATCGGCGGCATAATCGGTGTTGGGATAACGGCGGATCAGTTCGCCCAGCGAATCCAACGCCTGCTGCGTGGTCTTCTGATCCTTGTTGACCGGCATGATCTGGTTGTAGTGGCTCAACGCCACCATGTAATAGGCATAGGGCGCCTCGCGGCTGCCGGGGTGCAGCGACAGGAACCGCTGAGCGGCACCAATGGCTTCCTGATATTCGCCGGCCGCATAATAAGCGAACGACGACATCAACTGCGCGCGGCGGGCCCACACGCTGTACGGGTGCTGACGCTCCACTTCATCAAACTGCGCACCGGCAAGGCGATATTGCCGCTTTGCCAGCGTTTCGCGCGCGGCGCTGTAGAGCGTTTCCACATCCTGCGCGAGATAGCTCTGGTCCTTCTTGGCCTTGCCGCCATTGGAACAGGCGGCCAGCGCGAGCGGCGCCAGAGCCAGCAGAACGAGAGCGGAGCGGTTGAAACGGGTGTGCTGGCGGTCCATGGGCGGCATCCCTAGCAGGATGGGTGTTGGCAGGAAAGGTGCGGCAGGCGCGATGAACGGCGGCTGGCTGCCGCCTCACATGTCCTGCGGCCGCCGCCGGATGACGAGATTCCGGATCTCGGTCATGTCTTCCATGGCAAAGCGCACGCCTTCACGGCCGAGGCCTGAATCCTTCACGCCGCCATAGGGCATGTTGTCGACGCGGTAGCTGGGCACATCATTGATCACCACGCCGCCGACATCCAGCACATCCCAGGCTTTCAGCATGTGGAACAGATCGCGCGTGAAGATGCCGGCCTGCAGGCCGAACTTGCTGTCGTTCACGATGTGCAGCGCCTCGTCGAACGTCTTGAAGCGCGTGAAGAAGGCGAGCGGGCCGAAGGCCTCTTCGGTGTTGAGCTTGGCGCCGCGTGGTACATCTTCCAGCAGGGTCGCCGCCAGCATGGCCCCGTTGCGCTGGCCGCCGCACAGCAGTTTCGCGCCGCCGGCAACCGCCTCGGCGATCCAGCCTTCCAGCCGGGCGGCTTCCTTCACGTCGA
>NZ_JAUMBI010000226.1:0-5239 GCF_032115815.1 Sandarakinorhabdus sp. | reverse complement strand
ATGTCGTCAAAGTGGCGGAAGACCGAACGCAGGCCGACGCCCGCCACTTCTGCAACCCGCGCCGCGCTGGGCGCAACATCGCCCTTGCCGACCAGATCGAGCATCGCCGTGACGATCTTCCCGCGGCTCGATCGGCTGCGTTCGCGCCGGCCATCGGCCAGCGGCGCTTTCGAACGCGATGCCATCTTGTGCGATACGTTGGTCATGATGGCTTGTTTTGCGGCAAACCGGCAATGGTGCAAGCGACAATAGCGATTGCAAATATGTCTTGGCACTTATAATGCCAATAGCAGGGATCGATCTGGCGGCAGCTGCGCGACGCGACGCCATGGGCGGCCCGGAATGGAGCGGTTGGCGTGATGGCTGAAGGGATCATCTGGGGCGCGGCGCTGCTGGCGTATGGCGCCTTCCGGTTCTGGTATGACAATTGGTCTGGCCCGCTGAAACCGGCAGAGATCGATGCCTTTCTGGCCCAGATGGCCGGACGCTTCGAAGGCACCGGGAACAGCCCGGAGGTGCTGCGCGCGTTCCTTGCAGCCGATGATGGCCGCGAGTTCGTGATGCTCAACCTGGTCAAGGCGCAGATGGACCAGGTGGAGGATCCGGAGACCGGGCAAATGGTGCAGGGCTTTGAACTGCTGAAACGCTATTCCAAACGCTTCATGCCGGTGCTGTTCCGCAATGGCGGCCACCCCGGCATCGTCGGGCGCAAGGTGGGCGGCTATGTTGATGCCTGGAACACCGAACCCGATCCCGGCTGGACGGTTTTCGGCCTGATGCGATACCGCAGCCGCCGCGACATGATCAAACTGGTGATGGACCCGGCCTTCATGGCAGGCCACCCGGACAAGTTGCTCGGCACGCTGGCGACCTTTTCCTTCCCCACGCAGCGGGTGCTGTCCTTCTATGTGGGCCCACGGGTCACCGTGGCGCTGGTGCTGGCGCTGATTGCCGCCCTTTCGCACCTGATGATGCTGACCATCGCATCATGACCGCGCTGCTGCCGCCCAGCACCAACCACCATTATCGCGGCGCGCGCGCTGCGGCCTGGTTCCTGGCGCTTTATGGTGTCGGCTGGATCGTGCCGGGGATGATCCACAGCTTCCTGCCCGATGGCGGCGCGGGCACGATTGCCGGGCTCGATCTGGGTCACAATCCGGCGCTGATCATTGGCCTGTTCGCCTGGGCCGGTGCCACCCAGATCGCGCACGGGATGGTGACGCTGATCGTCGCGCTCCATTATCGTTCACTTGTGCCCTTGTTGCTGGCGATCAGCCTGCTGGAGCGTGTTTTGCTCAGCTGGTCGGCCTGGATGGGCCGCGGGCCAGCCGGCGGCCACCATCCGCCCGAACATTATGCCAGCCTGATCATGATCCCCTTCATCATGCTGTTCCTGTTGCTCGCCCTTCGACCCACCGCGATCAAATCCGGAGACTCACGATGACACGCAAGATGAAGTGGCTTGGGGCATTGGCCCTGCTGGTGGGCGCGGGCTATTTCGGGTTCCAGAAATACGGCATCGCCATTCCCGGCATGATCGCGCAATTGCGTGAGCCGATTGCCGACAATCACCCGATCAGCTGGTCGCAAGGCCCGGCGACGCCGCCGGCCAGCAAGCGGCCGCCCAACGTCATCCTGATTGTTGCCGACGATCTGGGGATGAACGACATCTCGCTCTATGGCGGCGGCGTTGCCGGCGGGGCGGTGCCGACGCCGAACATCGATTCGATTGCCCGGCAGGGTGTCAGCTTTGCCAACGGCTATGCCGCCAATGCCACCTGTTCGCCATCGCGCGCCGCCCTGATGACCGGGCGCTATCCGACGCGCTTTGGCTTTGAATTCACCGCGGTGCCGGCCAGCTTCATCGGCAGTGTGGCGCATGCGGGTGACAGCCCGCTTTATCCGGCGATCTACCACAAGGAGCTCAACCACGATCTGCCCGATTATCCCGACATGGGGGTGCCGCACGACCAGATCATGTTGCCCGAAATCCTGAAGCCGCTGGGCTATCACACCGTCCACATCGGCAAATGGCATCTGGGCGAATCCCAGCCGCTGCGCCCGACATCGCAAGGCTTTGACGAAAGCCTGGGATTGCGCGCCGGCGGCGGGATGTATGCGGGCAGCGACGACGCGGCGGCCGTTGCCGCCAAGCTGCCGTGGGATCCGATCGATCGCTTCCTGTGGGCCAACCTGCCCTATGCGGTCTATTGGGGCGATGGTGAGCGCTTCCGGCCCAAGGGCCATCTGACCGATTATTTTACCGACAATGCGCTCGCCGCGATCGAGGCCAACAAAAACCGGCCGTTCTTCATGTACCTGGCCTATAATGCGCCGCACACGCCGCTGCAGGCGACGCAGGCCGATTATGATGCACTGCCGCAGATCAAGGATCACACCCAGCGCGTGTATGGCGCGATGATCCGCCAGCTGGATCGGCGCATTGGCGACGTTTTGCAAAAGCTGAAGGCGACCGGGCTCGATCAGAACACGCTGGTGATCTTCACCAGCGACAATGGCGGGGCCTGGTATGCCGGCATCCCCGATCTCAACCGGCCCTATCGCGGCTTCAAGGGCACTTTCTTCGAAGGCGGCATCCACGTCCCGCTGCTGATGCGCTGGCCGGGCCAGATCGCGCCGGGCACCGTGCGCAGCGATGTTGCCCAGCACCTCGACATGTTCGCCACCATCGCCGCTGCGACCGGGGCGCAGATGCCGGCTGACCGGCCGATGGACAGCTTCAACCTGCTGGGCAACGGCCCCACCCGCCAGCTGACCTTCTGGCGCTCTGGCGATTACCGGGTGGTGCGCGCCGGCGACTGGAAGCTGCAGGTCTCGAAGCGGCCAGACAAGGTGTGGCTGTTCAATCTTGCCACCGATCCGACCGAACAGATCAATCTTGCTGACCGCGAGCCGACGCGCTTGGCCGCGCTTCGCAGGATGATCGAGGAGCAGAACGCCAAACTGCCAGCCCCGCTATGGCCCGGCCTGCTCGAGGCCCCGATCCGCATTGACGTTCCGCTCAATGCGCCGTGGTCGAAGCGTCAGGAATATGTTTACTGGACCAACTGATTGCACAGCTCGCTGCGGTCAATCCGGTTGGAGGCATCACAGGTTTTCCGTTGACCGGGAGGCCGCCTTACTGGCTGCGCGCCAAAAGTGCCTTCAGCTCGCCTTCCCAGAAGATGCTCCACGTGTGCGTTGAGTGCCCGCGGGTTTCGGTGGTTTCGGGGATCAGCACATAACGCGCCTGGGGCATCGCCCGCACATGGCGTTCCGGTTCACCCACGCCGGGCGGATTGATGAAATCGTCGGCGCTGTTCACCCAGGTGACGGGCACGGTGATGCGCGCCAGATTGGGGGCCGGGTTGTAGTTGCGGCTGGCGTCGAGCTGGTAGATGCGATCATTGGCATCGCCCATGCTCGCACCCGGCCGGGACAGCACCGCCGTGGCGGCGGCATCGGCGGCAGCGCGCGTCGGCCAATCGGCCTGCTGGCGCACCGGGGCGGAACTGGCCATCGCCTGCAGCGCCATGCCCAGTTTCAGGCCCTGTTCGGGCGGCGCGGTATAATTGCCGCCATTCCACGCCGGATCGGCCTTGATCGCCTGGATTGCCATGGACCGCCATTGTCGGTTGCGCCCGGCGATTTCGATCACGTTGCAGGCCAGCGGCATGATCGCCGCTGCGCGGTCGGGCAGATCGATGCCGAATTGGAAGCCCATCATGCAGCCCATCGATGTGCCGGCGAGCAGCCGCAACTGCTTCACGCCAAGATGATCAAGCAATTGCCCCTGCGCGCGCACCATGTCGCCATAATCATAGGCGGGGAACGCCATCTTAAGGCCATCCGACGGCTTGGATGATCCACCGTGGCCGATCGCATCGGGCAGGATGATGAAATACTTCGCCGCATCCAGCGTGCCGCCCGGTTCGAACAGGCGGGCGAACTGCGGCACCAGGAACTGCGCGCCGGTGCCGCCAGTGCCGTGGCCCACCATCACGGCGTTGATGATCTCGCCCTTGGCGTTGCGGATCGGCGTGCCGAGCGTGCGGTAATGCTGCTTTAGCTGTGGCAGGGTCTTGCCGTCGGAAAAGCGGAAATCGCGTGCCACGAAATCGGCTTCGGTCACGGTGGGTGCGGCGGTCGCGGTGGTGGCCAGCAGGGCGGCAACCGCCATCATGCGCAACATCATTTCGGCAAACTCCCCTTTGCGTTCTCGTGGGCGACATTGCCGCCGCTGCGGCGGAGCGCAACGAAAAAAGCCCGGGATGCGTCATGCGGGTTTGTCCGCATGGCGAAGGGCGGTGCCTGGCATCATCATGTCGCCATGCGCCGTCGTGCCTTTCTGGCCCTTTCCCTGGGCGCTGTTGCTGGCGCGGCGATGACTGGGCATGCCTTCAGCCACGATCTGGCCGCCGCGCGCCAGCGGCTGGCCGGGCGCAGCCGGCTGGTGCGGACACGATTCGGCCAGATGGAACTGGCCGAAGCCGGCGACGGGCCGCCGCTGTTGATGGTGCACGGCACCGGCGGTGGCTTCGATCAGGCGCTGGCGATGGCGTCGCCGCTGGTGGCCCACGGCTGGCGGCTGATCGCGCCGTCGCGCTTCGGTTATCTGCGCAGCGATTATCCGCCAGGCGCCACCCCGGCCACGGAAGCCGATGGCTTTGCCGATCTGCTTGACGTGCTGGGCATCGACCGCGTGCCGGTGATCGGTGGTTCGGCCGGCGCGCAACCGGCGATCGAATTCGCCATCCGCCATCCTGATCGTTGCAGCGCGCTGGTGGCGCTGGTGCCGGCGGCCTTTGCCCCCGGCCGGGCGCCAGTGCGCCCGCCCACGCCGCTGGCGCAGGCCATCATCGATCATGGCCTGAAATCCGATTTCCTGTTCTGGGCCGGCATGAGCGTGGCGGAAGAGGCGATGATCGGCGCGCTGCTCGCCACCGATCCGGCGCTGGTGCGCGCCGCCGCACCGGCTGAACAGGCCCGCGCCCGCGCCATCCTGCGTGATATCCTGCCAGTGACCGAGCGTGCGCGTGGATTTGCCCATGATGCCCGCTTCGCCTTTGACCCGGCACCACAGGCGCTGGACCGCATCACCGTGCCAACCCTGGCAATTTCAATGGAGGATGATCGTTTCCAGACCGCAGCCGCCGCCCGCCACATCGCCGCCAGCGTGAAGGGCGCGGAACTGATCGTCTATCCCACCGGCGGCCACATCTGGATCGGGCGGCAGGCG
>NZ_JAUMBI010000225.1:0-2282 GCF_032115815.1 Sandarakinorhabdus sp. | reverse complement strand
CAGATCGAAGGGGAAATAGTCTTTCCCCAGCATGTAGTTGTTGACGACATAGTTCCAGATCAGATCGTTGGAGCGCAGCAGGTTGAAGGTGGTGGCCATGAAGCGGCCATCGAGCACGTGTTTGTCCTCGGTCATCTTGTCCAGCGTTTCGACGCTGGGATCGTCGACGAAGAATTTCAGTTCGCCGGCATCGGCAAAGTCCACCTGGGCGGTGAAGAAGGTGGCGGACGTGATCTGGCTGGCCTGCCCGCGGGCTTCGAGCACGGCCATGGCGGCGGCAAGCGTGGTGCCGGCGACGCAATAGCCGATGGTGTGGACGCCTTCTGTCTTGCAGATCTCGCGCGCCACGCTGACCGCCTGCAAGATGCCTTCTTCGACATAGGTATCGATCGTGGCATCGGCGATGCTTTCATCGGCATTTTTCCAGCTGGCGACGAACACGGTGATGCCCTGTTCGACAGCCCAGCGGATGAAGCTTTTTTCCGCCGTAAGATCGAGGATGTAGAATTTGTTGATCCACGGCGGGAAGATCACCAGCGGGGTTTCGTACACCGTCTCCGTGGTGGGCGTGTACTGGATGAGCTGGAACAGGCGGTTCTGATAGACGACCTTGCCCGGCGTGATGGCGACGTTGCGGCCGACTTCGAAGGCGTTTTCGTCAGTCATCTTCATGCGGCCAGTCTGCAGATCGCCGAGCAGATGTTCGAGGCCCTTGAGCAGATTGGCACCGCCGGTTTCGGCCGTCGTTTTCAACACTTCGGGATTGGTGAGGGCGAAGTTGGACGGGCTCATCGCGTCCACGAACTGCTTGATCAGGAATTGCGCCTTGGCCTTTTCGGCGGGTTCCAGCCCATCAAGCTTGTGTGCGGCTGCCATGAAATGGCTGGCGGTGAGCAGATAGGATTGGCGCAGGAAATCGAAAGCCGGATTTTGCGCCCAGGCTTCGCCCGCAAAGCGTTTGTCCTTGATCACCGGTTTTTCGGCATCGGGGGTGAGGAAGTTTTTCCACAGCGCCATGGCATCGGCCATGTATTTCTGCTGCTGTTCCACCAGGCGCGCCGGATCGGACATCATGGCCGTGATCGCCTTCTGCCAGGTGGACATGAAGCCCATCGGATCGGTGACCATCGGCGTGGCCGAATGTTCCTTCGTCCAGAATTCCAGCATCATCTGCTGGCCCTTGCCCATCAGATCGGTGAATTTCTGGAAGTTTTCCTGCGCCTGCACCTGCAGGGCTTGAGCGTCTGGTGTTTCGGGCTTGGCAGTCATGGGGGTGATCTCCTGATATTGCACCTTGCCTCTTGTGGCGGGGCTTTGCCAAGCCGGGCATTTCAGCTATCGGCGGATTTGCTGGCACATGGGGTGCCGGCTGCAAAGGCGTTCCACCTGTGACCAATCGGGCCACCATCATT
The DNA here is from genome assembly GCF_032115815.1 of Sandarakinorhabdus sp. GTDB lineage: Bacteria > Pseudomonadota > Alphaproteobacteria > Sphingomonadales > Sphingomonadaceae > Sandarakinorhabdus. The sequence goes on along the minus strand of NZ_JAUMBI010000225.1, from coordinate 870 downwards.
GCTGCGATCGTCGGCGCTGCACCCGCAGCCGCCGCAGCAGCCGTTGTGGCTGCAGGAGCGCCGCCGAGCTGAGAGTTTCGCAACATTCGAACTCTCCAACCGGCGGCGGCGGAACAAAATGGTTCCACCGCCGCTTTTCTTTTGTCCACCCGTTGCCTAAGGACCATGGCCATGCAGGACGATTTCTACCGCATCAAACGTTTGCCGCCCTATGTGATCGCGGAAGTGAACGCCATGCGGGCAGCAGCGCGGGCCCGGGGTGATGACATCATCGATCTGGGCATGGGCAATCCCGATCTGCCGCCGCCGCCGCACGTGATCGCCAAGCTGGCCGAAGTTGCGGCCAAGCCGGATGCGCATGGCTATTCGGCGTCGAAGGGCATTCCCGGCCTGCGCCGTGCCCAAGCGGCTTATTATGACCGCCGGTTCGGGGTTGATCTTGATCCGGAAACCGAAGTTGTCGTTACGCTGGGATCGAAGGAAGGCCTCGCCAACCTTGCCCAGGCGATCACCGCGCCGGGCGATGTGGTGCTGGCGCCCAACCCGTCCTACCCGATCCATACCTTCGGCTTCATCATTGCCGGCGCCACCATCCGAAGCGTGCCGACCACACCGGATGAGAAATATTTCGAGGCGCTGGAGCGGGCGGTGCGGTTTACCGTGCCGCGGCCGAGCGTGCTGGTGATGGGCTATCCGAGCAACCCCACCGCCGAAGTTGCCGATCTGGCCTTCTATGAGCGCGTGGTGGCGTTCGCGAAGAAGCACAATATCTGGGTGCTTTCGGATCTGGCCTATTCGGAAATCTATTTCGATCGGCAGCCCACGCCGTCGATCCTGCAGGTGCCGGGCGCCAAGGACGTGGCGATCGAG
>NZ_JAUMBI010000224.1:0-17339 GCF_032115815.1 Sandarakinorhabdus sp. | reverse complement strand
GCGGGTGGCGTCCACCTGGTCAACGATGCCGGTGCGCTTGGCGGCGATGGCAGCGCCCGAATCGCGCGCAACCGTGCCTTCCATGCCGGTGCCCACGAACGGGCTTTCGGCCTTCACCAGCGGCACCGCCTGACGCTGCATGTTCGAGCCCATCAGCGCGCGGTTGGCGTCATCGTTCTCCAGGAACGGGATCAGCGACGCGGCCACCGACACCAGCTGCTTGGGGCTGACGTCGGCAAGCGTGATGGTGTTGGCCGGAGCCATCAGGAATTCACCGGCCTGGCGGGCCGAGATCAGTTCCTCGACATAGGTGCCGCCCGCATCAACGCCGGCATTGGCCTGCGCGATAGTGTGGCGGGCTTCTTCCATGGCCGAAAGATAGACGACATCGTCGGTCAGCTTGCCGTTATCCACCTTGCGGTAGGGCGTTTCGATGAAGCCGTACTTGTTGACGCGGCTGAAGGTGGCGAGGCTGTTGATCAGACCGATGTTCGGGCCTTCCGGCGTTTCGATCGGGCAGATGCGGCCATAGTGCGTCGGGTGAACGTCGCGCACTTCGAAGCCGGCGCGCTCGCGGGTAAGACCGCCCGGGCCGAGGGCCGAGACGCGGCGCTTGTGGGTGACTTCGCTGAGCGGGTTGGTTTGGTCCATGAACTGCGACAGCTGCGACGAGCCGAAGAATTCGCGCACCGCAGCCACGGCCGGCTTGGCGTTGATCAGGTCGTTGGGCATGACGGTGTCGATATCGACGCTCGACATGCGCTCCTTCACCGCGCGTTCCATGCGCAGCAGGCCAACGCGATACTGGTTTTCCAGCAGTTCGCCGACCGAACGCACACGACGGTTGCCGAGGTTGTCGATGTCGTCGATTTCGCCCTTGCCGTCCTTCAGTTCGACCAGCGTCTTCACCACCGAAGCGATATCTTCACGGCGCAGAACGGTCACATCATCCGGGCAGTCCAGCGCCAGACGCATGTTCATCTTGACGCGGCCCACGGCCGACAGGTCGTAACGGTCCGGATCGAAGAACAGGCCATAGAACATGGCTTCAGCGGTTTCACGCGTCGGCGGTTCGCCGGGGCGCATGACGCGATAGATTTCGGCGAGCGCATGGTCGCGCTCTTCCACCTTGTCGGCCATCAGCGTGTTGCGGATCCACGGACCCACCGACACATGATCGATGTCGAGCAGTTCGATGCTGGTCTGGCCCGCGCGGTCGATCTTTTCCAGATTTTCCGCGGTCAGTTCGTCACCGGCCTCGATATAGATTTCACCGGTGGCTTCGTTGATCAGATCGAACGCCGAATAGCGACCGAAGATTTCCTCGGTCGGGATCAGCAGGCTGGTCAGGCCATCGGTGGTCGCCTTGCGCACCATGCGCGGCGTGATCTTGGTGCCCGACGGGAACACGACTTCGCCGGTGTCGGCGTTGACCACGTCGAACGTTGGCTTGGCATTGCGATAGTTGGCTTCGACGAACGGCACTTTCCAGCCGGCTTCGTTGTTAGCGCCATGGCCGCGCACCCAGATGACGCGGTTGTAGAACAGGTTGAGGATCTCTTCCGAATGCCAGCCCAGCGCATAGAGCAGGGTGGTGACCGGCAGCTTGCGCTTGCGGTCGATACGGACGTTCACGATGTCCTTGGCGTCAAATTCCAGATCCAGCCACGAACCGCGATACGGGATCACGCGGGCAGCAAACAGATATTTGCCGCTGGCATGCGTCTTGCCGCGATCATGATCGAAGAAGACGCCCGGCGAACGGTGCATCTGCGAAACGATCACGCGCTCGGTGCCGTTGATTATGAAGGTGCCGTTGCCGGTCATGAGCGGCATGTCGCCCATGTAGACGTCCTGCTCCTTGATATCGAGCACGGAGCGGGTTTCGGTATCGGGATCCACTTCGAAGACGATCAGACGCAGCGTGACGCGCATCGGCGCCGCATAGGTCATGCCGCGCTGGCGGCATTCATCGGTGTCGTACTTCGGTTCTTCCAGTTCGTAATGCACGAAATCCAGCTCGGCCGTGCCGGCGAAATCGCGGATCGGGAAAACGCTGCGCAGGGTCTTTTCAAGGCCGGAGACATAGCCCACCGCCGGGTTGGAGCGCAGGAACTGCTCATAACTTTCGCGCTGCACCTCGATGAGGTTCGGCATCTGCACCACTTCGCCGATGTGGCCGAAGTTCTTGCGGATGCGGCGGCGGTTGTTGAACGGCTTCACGCCCTGGGGCGGCTTCATCTGGGTGGCCATGTGTTGCGGTCGCCTTTTCGTCAAAATTTTGCTTCCAGCAGGCACGCCCGTCTGGAAAAACAGCAAAAACCGCACGTCACCCCGCTGCAGCGGAATGTCGCACGGTCACTGGCGATAGAAGCCCTGCCACCCTTCCATTCGTCGCGGCCCGATCGCGCTACGGGCCGTGTCTCGAAAGGCGGCAGGCCGGTCGGGAATCAATTGCCCTTCCGGTGATGGGCGGCAGATAGGCGCTTTGTCGGATTTGGGCAAGAGGATGTGCGGGGTGCGGCGATGCGCCAAAGTAAAAGGGGCAGCCCCTGCTGGAGCTGCCCCTTTCCTGTTTCCTGCCGGCCGGGCCGGCATGAAGCGTTGGAGCTTACTTGAGTTCCACCGTCGCGCCGGCTTCTTCGAGCTGCTTCTTGATCTTCTCGGCGTCAGCCTTCGACACGCCTTCCTTGATGGCCTTCGGAGCCGATTCCACCAGGGTCTTGGCTTCAGTCAGGCCCAGGCCGGTGATGGCGCGGACTTCCTTGATGACGTTGATCTTCTTGCCACCGTCGCCGGTGAGGATCACGTCAAATTCGGTCTGCTCTTCAGCAGCCGGGGCAGCAGCGGCAGCCGGACCAGCGGCCACGGCCACGGCCGCAGCGGCGGACACGCCCCACTTTTCTTCCAGCATCTTGGCAAGGTCAGCGGCTTCCAGCACGGTCAGGGCGGAAAGCTGTTCAACGATCGAGTTCAGGTCAGCCATTTTAATTCTCCAGTGTTTTCAGATGGGTTGGTGTTCGAAGGCTTCAGGCGGCATCTTTTTCGGCATAGGCCGAGAAGACGCGGGCCAGCTTGGCGGCCGGCGCATTGGCCAGCTGGGCCAGCTTGGTCGCCGGTGCATTGACCAGGCCAATGATCTTGGCGCGCAGCGCATCAAGCGACGGCAGTTCGGCGAGAGCCTTGACGCCATTCACGTCGAGGACAGTGCTGCCCATGGCACCGCCGACGATCTCGAACTTGTCGGTCGTCTTGGCGAATTCCACCGCGATCTTGGCAGCGGCCACCGGGTCGGTGGACGTGGCAAGGCCGATCGGGCCGGTCAGCAGGTCGCCGATCGGCTGGTAGGGCGTGCCTTCGAGCGCAATGCGCGCAAGGCTGTTCTTCGTCACCTTGTAGCTGGCACCGGCAGCGCGCATCTTGTTCCTGAGATCGCTCGCTTGCGCGACGGTCAGGCCATGGTTGCGCGTGACCACGATGACCGAAGTTTCGGTCAGCGTCTTGGCCAGGCTGGAGACGGCTTCGGCTTTTTGGGCGCGATCCATGCTCACTCCTTGGTTTCATGCCTGCCAGGCCCGGGGGCTTGGCAGGCCGGTGATGACGCAGCATGATACTGCGCCGGCTCATGAGCCTTGCACCTGCCAATCACCATCGCTGGGAAGGAGCGGGCACCAGGCCCGTCCGAAGAGGATCGTCACCACACCGGGAACACCCAGTGCAGACCAGATCGGGCGCCAGGCTCGACCAGGGAAAACCAACCTCGTCTCATGCAGGCCCAAATGGCTTAAGGGCAAAACCCACCTGCAATCTCGGACGGTCGTCCAGCCATTTCTGGCATGGACGGATGCGGCGCACTACGGGGTGGACCGACCAGAGTCAAGCCCAACACGGGCGTGCGCGGGCCGCGCAATGCCCGACTTTACCGGCGCGGTGCAACTGCAGCGGCTGGCCAGCGTATCTGCCTGCTGTCCAGTGAAGCGGATGGCCGGCGGCGGGCGCTGCCGGTTCCGGTTCGCAGCACGAAGAAAAGGGGCCGGGAAGATCGCTCCTCCCGGCCCCGTTTTTGCGCTCAGCGCGGTATCAGGCGTACTGGCCAGTCGACGACGGATCGACCTTGATGCCGGCGCCCATCGACGAGCTGACGGCAACCTTGAGCAGATACTTGCCCTTGGCGCCGGTCGGCTTGGCCTTGATCACGGCATCGAGCAGCGCGTTGAAGTTGGCGCGCAGATCGTCCTGCGGGAAGCTGGCCTTGCCCAGGATGCCATGGATGATACCGGCCTTTTCGACGCGATATTCAACCTGGCCACCCTTGGCTGCCTTCACGGCTTCGCCCACGTTCATGGTCACGGTGCCCAGCTTCGGGTTCGGCATCAGGCCCTTGGGGCCCAGCACCTTGCCGAGACGGCCAACCAGACCCATCATGTCGGGCGTGGCGATGCAGCGATCGAAATCGATCGTGCCGCCGGTCACCAGTTCCAGCAGGTCTTCGGCGCCAACCACGTCGGCGCCGGCGGCCTTGGCTTCATCAGCCTTGGCGCCGCGGGCGAACACGCCCACGCGCACGGTCTTGCCGGTGCCCTTGGGCAGGGTGACGACGCCGCGCACCATCTGATCGGCGTGACGGGGATCGACACCCAGGTTTAGCGAGACTTCGATGGTCTCGTCGAACTTGGCGGTGGCCAGGCTCTTCACCAGGCCGATTGCTTCGTCGATCGAATACAGCTTCTCGCGGTCAACCGCGGTGGCCAGAGCCTTGGCCTTCTTGGTCATAGCCATGTGATCAGCCCTCCACCACTTCGAAGCCCATTGCGCGGGCCGAACCTTCGATGGTCTTCATCGCCATCTCGATGCTGTTCGCGTTCAGGTCGGGCATCTTCTGCTCGGCGATGGCGCGAATCTGCGACTGCTTGATCTTGGCGGCCGGTGCGCCCTTGCCCGGCGTGGTGCCGCCCGACTTCAGGCCAGCCGCCTGCTTCAGCAGATAGCTCGCCGGCGGCAGCTTGGTGATGAAGCTGAACGAACGGTCGGCATAAACCGTGATGACGGTCGGGATCGGGGTGCCCTTTTCCAGGGATTCGGTCTTGGCGTTGAACGCCTTGCAGAATTCCATGATGTTCACGCCGCGCTGGCCCAGTGCCGGGCCGATCGGCGGCGAGGGGTTGGCGGAACCCGCCTTCACCTGCAGCTTGATGTAACCAGTAATCTTCTTGGCCATGTGGCCGCTCCTTGTTGTGTGGTGCTAGCGGCCGGGGCAACCGGCCTCCCACGCCTGTGGTGAAAGTGCTGAATTACTTCTGCTTTTCCACCTGCTCGAAGCCGAGTTCGACCGGGGTTGCCCGGCCGAAGATCGACACCGAAACCTTGACGCGGCCATGATCGTAGTCGATTTCCTCGACCAGGCCGTTGAAACTGGCAAATGGGCCATCGAGCACGCGAACGCTGTCGCCGATCTCGAAATTGGCCTTCTTCTTGATCTTGGCCGCAGGGGTTTCCTCGGTCTTGGTGTTCAGCATGCGGGCGGCTTCCGCCTCGCTCACCGGCTGCGGCTTGTTCTGCTGGCCCAGGAACCCGGTCACCTTCGGCGTGTTCTTGACGAGGTGATAGACGTCGTCGGTCATCGCCAGCTTGGCCAGCACATAACCGGGCATCGATTTGCGCTCGATCTGGCGCTTCTTGCCCTTGAACACCTCGGTGACGGTTTCAGCCGGCACCTCGACGGCGTCGATGAAGGCTTCAAGGCCCATGCGACGGGCTTCGGAAAGGATCGATTCCTTCACCTTGTTCTCGAAACCGGAATAGGCGTGAATGATGTACCAGCGCGACATAGCGTTCCTCAGGCAGCGAGGCTGAGCAGGAATTTGACGGTGCGACCAAGGATCTGATCGATCCCAAGGAAGAAAACCGACAGCAAGGTGGTCATGATCAGCACCATGATCGTCATGCGCACCGTGTCGGGCAGGGTGGGCCAGGCGATCTTGCGAGTTTCGGTCTGCACCTGGCGCACGAATTCCGCCGGGGAAACCCGGGGCTTCTTCGCCACTTCTGCCTTGGCCTCACTCACGCCATCACCCTTTGCCGTTCCGCTCAACACGAATCACACAACGCAGCGCTCAGGCGCAATTGCCCGACGCCGGCAACGCCAATAACCGGTACGGGAAGCCCCGTGACCGGCCGAATGGACGCTGCCCACACTTCCCGAAATGGGCCCAACGCCCCTGTTTTTCAACCGCTTGTGGCCGAAAACCCGGGGCTGCTGGCAGGAGTGGAGGGGCTCGAACCCCCGGCCCTCGGTTTTGGAGACCGATGCTCTACCAACTGAGCTACACTCCTGTGTGCAGACGCGCGGCTATAAAGAGACGGGCCGGCAGGTGCAAGAGGCTGTAGGAGAAGCGCCGTGGCTGCAAGAGGTTGCGGCCGCGGCGCGGCTGGATTATTGGCCAAGACAGCGCGGGTATAGCTTAGTGGTAAAGCTCCAGCCTTCCAAGCTGGCTATGCGGGTTCGATTCCCGCTACCCGCTCCATCGCAGCGCCTGTCGGGCGGTTGGCCTTCAGGCCAGCCGAACCGCTTCGGCCCCGGCCTGCGCCGGGGCAGGCTCCGCCGCGGATTTGCTGCGGCCCTTGCGCTTCTTTCTCCCCGCGCAGCCTAAACCCCCCGCCCTCGCCGCCGTTTTCGGTGCAGGTCAATCAGCGCGGGAGGGTCAATCAGATGAAGCATCAGCCGGGGCCGATGGTGGCACAGGCAGCGATGCCAACGCCGCCCGACGTTGCCCTTCCCGCCGGCACCGGCCCGCTGGCCTGGTATGATCAGATCCGCGCACTGCTGATCCAGACCGGGCTGCCGCCGGAACCCGCCGTGTACGACGTGCTGTGGCGCTATGTGCGCGACGAGGACGCCGAACTGTCACTGGCCATCGACAAGGCCATGGCCAGCGATGGGCTGACCCTTGGCGCGGTGATGAGCCTGCGCGAAACGCTGCTGGGCCAGATGAGCGAGGCCCAGGTCAACCAGTTGATCGCCGAGGCCCATGGCCAGGCCGAAGCGCTGACCAAGCGCATCGAAAGCGGCCAGACCGATCTGGCCGACTATGGCCGCGCCATCGCCGATGGTGGCGAACGGCTGGCCGGTCCGATGGACGCGACGGCGCTCGCCGGCCTGCTGGAACAGTTGAGCGCCGCCACGTCAGCCGTGCAGGCCGCCAATGGCCGCCTGCTCGATGAACTGGAGCAGGCCGCCGCCGAAAGCCGGGCGCTGGCCGATCGCCTCACCCAGGCCGAGCGTGCCGCCGTTACCGACGCGCTGACCGGTGTGTTCAACCGACGCGGATTGTTGGCCGCAGTGGAAAAGTCCCAGACCGAAGCCGTTGCGGCGGGCCAACCGTTGGCGCTGGCGGTGGTGGATATCGATCATTTCAAGCGATTCAATGATCGCTTCGGCCACGCCATGGGCGATGATGTGCTGCGGTTCGTGGCCAGCCATCTGGCAGAACGGCTGGAAAAAGACGGCGGCTTCGTGGGTCGGCTGGGCGGCGAGGAATTCGTGGGCGTGATGCCGGCCACCTCCGTGCAGGCCGCCGCCGGGCGCATTGATCGCATCCGCGCCGATCTGGCCGGGCAAGTGCTGCGCAGTGCCGTGGATGGCAGCAGCATGGGCCGCATCAGCTTCTCCGCCGGCGTGGCCGAACATCGCGCCGGGCAAGGGCCGGACCAGTTGATCGAACGGGCCGATGGCGCGCTCTACACCGCCAAGCGGCTGGGGCGGGACCGGGTGGTACCCGATCGCGGCTGATACCCAGGTTCGCTGACTGGTTTCGCAAAAGGGGCGTTGAAATCTGGCGTTGACAGGCGCGCAGCGCTGACGCACTAGGCCGCCTCCCGACAGGTCCGCGCGAAGCGGCAGTGGAGGGGTGGCCGAGCGGTCAATGGCAGCAGACTGTAAATCTGCCGGGTTTCACCCTACGTTGGTTCAAATCCAACCCCCTCCACCACCTGTCGGGCCTTTCCCTGCATTGGCCATGGCATCCGGCTGCATTCGCCGTTATGGCAGCGGTTTTTCAGCTACCGGATAATTGCCATGGGCCGCAGTCCCCACCCAAAGAACCAGATGCGCCAGAAAAGCCCGTTCCCGCGCCTTTATGGCCGGCACGCGGTGTTTGCCGCGCTCGACAATCCGGAACGGTCGTTCCGCAAATTGTGGCTGACACCGGCAACGTCCAAGACCATCGTGATCCCGCAAGGCCTGCAGGTGCAGATTGGCGACGATCATGATCTGGGCCGGATGTGCCCGCCAGATGCGCCGCACCAGGGGTTTGTGCTGGAAGTGGAACCGCTGGAGAATGTCTGGCTGGGCGATATCCTGAAAGAGGCCAATGATGGCGACAACCGTCCGATCATCGTGCTCGATCAGGTGACCGATCCGCACAATGTCGGCGCGCTGATGCGCTCCGCCCTGGCCTTCAATGCCCGCGCCATCGTCACCCAGGATCGCCACAGCCCGGCCGAAACCGGCGTGCTCGCCCGCAGCGCCAGCGGGGCGCTGGAAGCCTTGCCGTGGGTGCGCACGGTCAACCTGGCGCGCGCGCTGGGCGAGATCGGCGATGCCGGCTTCTGGCGCATCGCGCTGGATGGCAGCGCGCCCGACACGCTGGAAACGGCGCTGGGCAAATCTCAGCCGGCGCTGGTGCTGGGCAGCGAAGGCGAAGGCTTGCGCCACCTCACCATCGAAAATTGCGATCAGCTCGCCCGGCTGCCGATCAGCGGTGTCGAGAGCCTGAACGTGTCGAACGCCGGCGCCATCGCGCTTTATGCCTGCGCCCGGCGGGGGTTGTGATCGACATCACCGCCATCGCGGCTGGCTACACCGCCGCATGGAACAGCGGCCGCCCGGAGGCCGTGGCGGACCATTATGCGACTGATGGCGGCATCAGCATCAATGGCGGGCCGCTGTGGCAGGGCCGCGCCGGCGTGGCCGAGATGGCCGCCGGTTTCCTGGCCGACATTCCCGACATGGTGCTGCGCTGTGACGGCGTGCGCGCGGCCGGCTTGACCGCCATCTACCTGTGGACCTTCACAGGCACCCACGTGGCGAGTGGCAAGCCCGTATCGGTCACCGGATGGGAAGCCTGGGAGTTGAACGCAGCCGGACAGATCGCCGCCTCGCGCGGCTGGTTCGACGCCGAAAACTACGCGCGCCAGACAGGTTGACCACAAAGCAGCGCGGCGTGGCCTGTTGGGCCACGCCGCGCGCCTTTGTCCAGGTTCAGATCGTCAGAACTGCACCCGCGCACCGAAGCGGAACACGCGGCCAAGCGCGTTGCCGATGAACGGATCGTAGGACGGCTCCAGACGCGAAGCGGGCGGATCGGCGTCGGTGAAATTCTCGACCGAGAATTGCAGCTGCGTCCTCACGCCGGCAATCGGCGGCAGATCATATTGCAGGTGGAAGTCGTGCTGGGTGAAGCTTTCGACTTCGCGGCCGAAGTTGACCGGACCAAAGCTGGTGGCGGTGCAGTTGGTCAACCCGACGCAACGATCATCGGTGACGCCAGCGACATAGCGCACCTGGTAGCGGGCGTTGATGCCGCTGATGTTGTAGTTGATCCAGGCATTGCCGCGGAACGGCGAGATGGTGAGCGGATCACGGAAATAGTTGGTGAAGCCCTTGGCCTGATAGCCCGACTGCACCAGCACGCCGCGGAAGATGAAATCTTCGAACGTGTAATCCAGCACAAAGCTGCCCTGGCCGCCGATGTTCAGCTTCCCGCCCAGAACATCGACATTGTAATCCACCGCCACGTCGATGCCGCTGGTCTTGATGCCGGGGCCGTTCACCCAGTCGGTGCGGACACGGCTGATGTCGAACCCGGTGGTGACGCCCTGGTTGCAAGCACCGCCCTGGAAGGTGACCAGATTGGCAAAGACGCTGCTGCAATTGGCGAACCTTGTGCCGTTAGCCGCCACGGCGCCGCTGGCCACGCTGGTGGCGATGGCCTGTGCCGGGGTGGTGGTGATGCGGTCGTTGAAATCAAAGCTCCAGTAATCGACCGAAACGGTCAGCCCGCCGGTGGAGACCACTGCCCCCACGTTGTAGGTGAAGGCGGTTTCCGGCCCCAGATCATTGGGGTTGCCGAAGATATCGACCGACTTGAAGTTGTTGGCCGCCGCCTGGATGCCCGCCAGGCTGGTGATCTGGTTGCGGGCGACCTGGTTGGCCTGCGGGCCACGGAAGGTGGTGCCCACCGAACCGCGCAGCACCAGCCAATCGGTGGGGTTCCAGCGCACCGTGCCCTTGGGGTTGAAGGTGGAGCCGACCGAGCCGCCATAATCTTCAAAGCGGGCAGCGCCGGTGACTTCCAGCGTGGTGGTGACAGGGATCTTCACTTCGGCAAAGATCGCCTTCACGTTCTGCGTCTGGCGTTCAAAGCGTGTGCCACCCAGGAAGATGAACGGACCGACGCCTTCGATCGGGGTGCCAACGCAGCTGAGATCGCCTTCGCGGAAGCACGGGTTGAGGTTGAGATCGGATTCGGCGTTGATCGGACGGCTCGACCAGCCGTTGCCGCGATACTGCGCGCCAAAGGCATAGGCGATCGGCCCGCCACCAAGATCAATCCCGGTTTCACCCGAGAAGATCAGATCGACAACCGTCTGTTCTTCCACCTGGAACGTGCCGTTCTTCACGTGCATCCAGTTGACCAGTTCAGGCGAGTTCGACGCGCCTGGCACGAAATTGGGATTGGTCAGGCCCTGGATCGAAATCGGTTGCGCGGCATTCAGGAACGGGTTGAACCATTGGCAGCCATTCTGGCCCGCCACTGTGCCGGTGCAATTGGGGCCGCCAAAACCGTTCAAAGCTGCCTGCAGCCGCGAACCGACCATATCCGGCACGGCAGTCCGGCGTTCCGACCGCCACCAGGTGCCATAGAGTTGGCCGCGGAAATTGTCGGAAAACTCATGTTCGATGCCGCCCGATGCGCGATACGCCTTGTTGTTGGCCCGGCCAACACCAGCGCCGCGATCGGGATCAGCCGGATTGCCCAGCCAGCCGAACGGCCGCCAGAACACCGCCGTCACCGCCGCCAATGGCCGCTCAGGCGTGGAGGGGGCGAGGCCGCTCTGCGCCAGGAAGGCCGGGACGCCCGGGTTGTTGGGGCTCACCGTGAAGGCGTTGGCCGAACCCGAACCGCGCGGGCCCTGCGTGGGCGGGAACGACGGAGAATAGCCCAGCGAGTTCAGATCGGTCTGGGCATACATGAATTCCAGGTGGACCTTGGTCCGGTCGGTCAGATCGACATCGGCCTGCACATAGCCCTGATAGCGATCTTCCTCTTCGATGATGTTGTTCCACGGAATGAAGCTGAACCGGCACAACGCGCCGTCATTGACCCCGCCAACCGCCGCGCAGCCGGCGTTGCCGCCGTCACGGGCGGTCTGCGTCTGGATCGCGCCATTGTTGAGATAGGAGGCGGCAAACAAGCCCGGCGTGCCGAGCGCCGACCAGCCCGACGGATTCTGCTGATAGGTGGTGCGGCTGAATTCGCGGGCATAGTTGGGAAGCGTGGAACGATGCTGCCAGCCAAAGCCAGCCATCAGATTGACCTTGCCGAACGTCTTGCCGATCAGGATCGAGCTGGTCCAATTGTCGTCGGAGCCCTTGATCGCATCCCAGTCGCCCTGAATGATCACGCCGTTGAAGTTGCGGCGGGTGGTGAAGTTGGCCACGCCGGCGATGGCATCGGAACCATAGGTGGCGGCTGCGCCATCCTTGAGCACTTCGATATTCTGCAAAGCAAAGATCGGGATCAGGTTGGTATCGATGAAGCCATCGCCCGGCGCCAGCACGGTGCGGCGGCCGTTGAACAGCACCAGCGTGCGGGTGGGGCCAAGGCCGCGCAGGTTCAGCGAGCCATTGCCCTGAAAGCCCTGCGATGCGGTGGCATATTGGTTGGAATCACCCAGCGTGGCGCCCACAGAGGGCAGCTGCTTGATGAACTCCAGCGGCGAGGATACGCCCTGCTTGTTGAGATCATCGGCGGTGAACACATCAACCGGCATCGCCGCATCTTCGCGGGTGCCACGAATGAAGCTGCCGGTGACGATGATTTCGCTTTCAACAGCCTCGGTATCGGCCGTTGCCTGGGGCGCCGCCTGTGCGAACACGGGGCTGCCGATAACTGCAATCGTGGAAAACAAGGCTACAGCCGCGCAGCTGTTGCGAAGGCGCATCACCCCCATCAATCTTCTCCCCAAAAACGGTCAGCGACCGGCCTTGTCTCCAACCATGGAGTGGTCCGGTTCGTGACACATGGAGAGTGTTTAACCTTTGCCTGTTGCCGTCAAGAGGCGTGCAAGGGTGCGATTTGTCTGCTCAACAACAGTGGCCCTGCTGCAACAGTCCACCGGTATTGCGCCAGCCAGTGGGGTTACCGCAACAGGGCAACCGCTCTGCTGCGATCAATAGGCCTCGGTCTCGTAAATGCGGCTGATGTCGCCGCCCCAGGGGCCATTGTAGAGCGCGAGCAGCCGATCCGCGTTGGTCATGCCGCTGGCAACAATCTCACGCAGCGGATTGAGAAAGCCCTGTTCGGTATCACCGGCACTGTTGAGCCGAGCCCGCGCGGCAAGGCCGGCATCGGCAATCTTCAGCACGTCGGCCGCAAGCGCCTTCAGCGTGCCGCCATTGGGGCTGGCCGCACCCAGCGCCAGCGCCGGCACTTCGCGGCGCAGGCGGGCATGATCTTCTGGCGTCCAGTGCTTGACCAGGTCCCATGCCGCATCCAGCGCCGTCTGATCATAGAGCAGGCCGACCCACAGCGCCGGCAGCGCGCAGATGCGATCCCAGCGCCCGCCATCGGCACCGCGCATTTCCAGGTAGCCCTTCATCCGCACTTCCGGAAAAGCGGTGGACAGGTGATCCTTCCAGTCGCCCAGCCGCGGCTTCTCACCGGGCAGAACCGACAATTTGCCGGCGAGGAAATCGCGGAAGCTGAGGCCCGCCGCATCGATGTAACGGCCGTCGCGATAGACAAAGTACATCGGCACATCGAGGGCATAATCGACATAGTGCTCGTAGCTGAAACCGTCTTCGAACACGAAGGGCAGGATGCCGGTGCGGGCCGGATCGGTGTCGGTCCAGATATGGCTGCGGAACGACTTGAAGCCGTTGGGCGTATTTTCCGTGAACGGCGAATTGGCAAACAGCGCCGTGGCAATCGGCTGCAGCGCCAGGCTAACCCGGAATTTCTGCGCCATGTCGGCTTCGCTGCCATAATCCAGGTTGGTCTGGATGGTGCAGGTGCGCAGCATCATGTCGAGGCCGAGGCTGCCAACACGCGGCATGTGCCGCAGCATGATATCGTAACGGCCCTTGGGCATGATCGGCAGTTCAGCGCGCGTCTTGTCGGGCCAGAAGCCGAGGCTGAGAAAGCCCAGGCCCAGTTCCTCCCCCAGTTCGCGGCACTGCTTCAGGTGGCGGTTCGATTCCGCACAGGTCTGATGCAGATTTTCCAACGGCGCGCCCGACAGTTCGAACTGGCCGGCTGGTTCCAGGCTGATGTTGCCGTCCGCGCCTTTCAGCGCAATGACATTGCCGCCTTCCAGGATCGGCTCCCAGCCATAGCGGGTCATCGCCATCAACAGGTCGCGGATGCCACCGGGCTCGGCATAGGAAGGCGCACCATGATCGGCGGTGCGGAACACGAATTTCTCGTGCTCGGTGCCGATGCGCCAGGCGTCACGGGGCTTGGCGCCGCCCTCGAACACCGAAACCAGCTGATCGCGCGTTTCGATGATCGCGTCATCGCCGGCGGAAGTCACCTTGTTGCTCATGCCTTGCGCCTTAACGCCGTTGCCCCGCTGGCGCAATGAAGCGGCCATGTTGCGGTTTCATGGCAGTGTTCGCAGCGGCGCGCGATCCCGTTGCCCTGCGACCAGTTCAGCGGCTGCGCCATTCCCCCCCCCTTGCCAAAATGTCATGTTTCCTCACATTGGCCGCCATGAGAGCAATCCCCCTGTTGATTCTGGCGCTTGCCTGCCTCACCGCCTGCGGCGTGGAGCAGAGCCAGCCCGCGCCGGTGACGGCGGATGACCGCTGGGGCCATCTGCCGCCCGATCCGGAACGCCCGCAGCAGGCGGAGCAGGCGACCGCGCCGCGCGGCTGAGCCCACTGCAAAGCGGCAGGATTGCGCCGCTGTGTCGATCTGGCATCCTCCGCCGCACTTTTCAGGAGGAACTGGCCATGCATGATCTCGTGATCCGCGGCGGCACCATCGTTGATGGCAGCGGCAATCCACGCTTTGTGGGCGATATCGCCGTCGATGGGGGGCGCGTCACCGCGGTGGGCAGCATCACGGCAAAAGGCCGCGAGGAGATTGATGCCACTGGCCTGATCGTCACGCCCGGCTTTGTCGACATCCACACCCATTATGACGGGCAGGCGACGTGGGATTCGGAAATGGCGCCCTCGTCGTGGCACGGGGTCACAACCGTGGTGATGGGCAATTGCGGTGTCGGTTTCGCGCCGGCCAAGCCCGACAAGCACCAGTGGCTCATCGGGCTGATGGAAGGGGTGGAAGATATCCCCGGCACCGCGCTGGCCGAAGGCATGCAGTGGAATTGGGAGACCTTCCCGGAATATCTGAATGCGCTGGAAGAACGTGCCCGCACCATCGATGTGGCGACCCATGTGCCGCACGGCGCCGTGCGCGCCTATGTGATGGGCGAACGCGGCGCGCGCAATGAAAAGCCCACCGAGGACGATATCGCCAAGATGGCCGAAATCGTCGCCGATGGCGTGAAGGCCGGCGCGCTCGGCTTTTCCACCAGCCGCACCATCCTGCACAAGTCGATCGACGGCGAACTCGTGCCCGGCACCACGGCCGAGAAGGACGAGCTGATCGCCATCGGCCGCGCCATGGGCAAGGTGGGCCACGGCGTGTTCGAAATGGCCAGCGACTTGCGCCGCGAGTGGGACGAATTCGGCTGGATGGCCGAAATGAGCCGCGAAACCGGCCTGCCCGTCACCTTCGCCATGCTGCAATCCATCGCCAAGGAACTGCCCTGGGAAGAGCAGATGAGCGAGACAGCGCGCGCCAATGCCGAAGGTGCCAACATCGTCGCCCAGATCGCCATTCGCGGCAACGGCATCCTGATGGCGTGGCGCGGCACCGTGCACCCGTTCAAGTTCAAACCGAGCTGGCAGGCGATCGAGGCGCTGCCGTGGGAAGAACAGTGGGCGCACCTTACGGACCCGGCCTTCAAGGCCAAGCTGCTGGCGGAAGACAATGTCTGGCCCGAAACCGACGTGATGCCGTTGCTGATGGCGGTCGCGATGGGCTGGCAGCTGCAGTTCGAGATGACGGAAGGCTTCAACTACGAGCCGACCCAGGCCGAGACCATCTTTGCGATGGCCAAGGCCGCCGGCAAGGACCCGGCCGAATACGCCTATGACCTGCTCAGCCGCGATGAAGGCAAGGGCTTCATCTATTTCCCCATCCTCAACTATGCCGATGGCAACCTCGATTTCGTGAAGGGCCTGCTCAATCGCGACGACACGGTGATCTCCCTGTCCGACGGCGGCGCTCACTGCGGCACCATCTGCGATGCCGCCAGCCCGACCTATCTGCTGCAGCACTGGGTGCGCGACCGGGCGCGCGGCACCGTTACCCTCGAAAACGCCATCCGCCGCCAGTGTCATGATACGGCCAAACTCTATGGCCTCCACGATCGCGGCATCATCGCGCCGGGATATCTCGCGGATTTCAACATCATCGATCTGGATCGTCTGCAACTGGGCAAGCCCTGGCTGGCCTTCGATCTGCCCGCCGGCGGCAAGCGCCTGCTGCAGAAAGCCGATGGTTATGTGGCGACGATCAAGAACGGGCATGTCACTTTCCGCAACGGCCAGATGACCGGTGCCCTGCCCGGCGGCCTGATCCGCGGCCCGCAGGCGGCCCCGGCCACTGCAGCGCTGGCGGCCGAATGATCCGCACCGTTGCTGCCGCCCTGCTGCTGACCACGGCGGCCACCGCCCAGGAAACGCCACCCGGCGTTTTCACCGAGGGGCGGTCGCTGCCCGGCCTCACCGCGCCGGGCGAGATCATCATCGATCGTGCCGGCATTCCGCATATCTATGCCGCCAACGCTCGCGATGGCTTCTTCCTGCAGGGCTATGCCGTGGCGCGCGACCGGCTGTGGCAGATCGATCTGTGGCGCAAACGCGGCCTCGGCCGGCTGTCGGCCAGTTTCGGCTCGCAGTTCGTTGCGCAGGACCGCGCGGCGCGGTTGCTGCTCTATCGCGGCGACATGGCGGCGGAATGGGCAGCCTATCCGGCACAAGCCAAGGGCTGGACCGAGGCCTTTGCCGCCGGGATCAACGCCTTTGTGGCCGATGTCGAATCCGGCCAGCAGAAGCTGCCGATGGAGTTCACCTCTACCGGCAGCCGCCCCGAACGCTGGAGCGCCGACGACGTGGTGCGCATCCGTTCCAACGCGCTGGCCAGCAACGTGCCATCCGAAGTGCTGCGCGCCCGCGCCCTGTGCGGCGGCGACGTGAAATATGAGCCGCTGCGCCGCCAACTGGAACCGGCACGGCCTGTCGCGATCCCCAAAGGCCTCGATCCGTGCAGCATCCCGGATACTGTGCTGGCCGATTACATGCTCGGTACCAGCGATGTTCACTTCGATGGCAAGCAGATGGAGGTGGCCAGCCGCACCGATCCCGACACGCTGGAAGGCTCCAACAACTGGGCGATCGCGCCGGGCAGGTCCGCCACCGGGCGACCGATCCTGGCCAATGATCCGCACCGCGCCCACGCAGTGCCCAATCTGCGATACCTGTCGCATATCGACACGCCGGAACTGAAGATCGCAGGGTCAGGTGAGCCCGCGCTGCCCGGTGTCAGCTTCGGCCACAACGAGGATATTGCCTGGGCACTGACCATCTTTGCCATCGATCAGCAGGATCTGGTGTTGAACCCCAAGGCGACCAAATTCGCCGAAGTGCGCGAGACAATCGACGTGAAAGGCGAGGCCCCGCGCGAGGTGGTGCTTCGTTTCACCGACGACGGCCCGATCATCCACGAAGAC
The DNA here is from genome assembly GCF_032115815.1 of Sandarakinorhabdus sp. Lineage (GTDB taxonomy): Bacteria > Pseudomonadota > Alphaproteobacteria > Sphingomonadales > Sphingomonadaceae > Sandarakinorhabdus. Next base: position 254 of record NZ_JAUMBI010000224.1, on the reverse strand, counting down.
CCGGCCAGCGGCAGGAGCTTTGCCCTGCGCGCCACCTGGAGCAAACCGGGCGCATCGGCCTATTTCAACGCGACCTGGGCGTTCGGCGCCAGGAATTGGGACGAGTTCCTGACCGCGCGCAACCATTGGGGGGCGCCGCCGCTCAACCTGCTGTTTGCCAGCCGCGCCGGGGATATCGGCTGGGCGCCAGGCGGATTCGTGCCGGTGCGTGCGGCCGGTGATGGCCTGCTGCCAGTGCCGGCCGGCAAGGCGCA
>NZ_JAUMBI010000223.1:0-20269 GCF_032115815.1 Sandarakinorhabdus sp. | reverse complement strand
CCTGTGCGCCGATCAAGGCCGAGCGGTGCCCCGCGTGTCCGGTGCCGTTGCGCAGGTGATTTCGGCATTGTCGTGGAGGCAGCGGCCCGGCACCCAATCGATGATCCGGCCGGGTTGGAACTGGGCGCGGGCACCGGCCACCCAATCGGCGAAATGGTGAACATCGGTATAGACGCCCGGCGTTCTGGCCAGGCCGCAGCCGGGGCCATAGGAGACGAGCGCCACCACTTCGAAGGGACGAACCGGTTGAAAACCTGACCGTGTGGCGGCCAACCGCACCAGCGGGCCGCCGCTGTCACCCTTGCAGGCATCGACGCCATCGGGTGAACCGGCGCAGATTTGCCCGGCAACCAGCCGGTATCTGCGGCTGCGGAAATTCTCGTTGCTGTTGCAGTCGGCCGGCCGCTGCACCCTTATCGTTCCCACCCGCAGATAGCGCGAACTGCTTTGCAGCTTCCCTTCCACATCCCGGCCGGCACTGCCAAATTCGGTAACCCCGGTGACGCCCCAGCCGGTAAGGCGCACACTGGTTCCAACCCGCGCCGGACGTTTGGGCAGACGAGCCGGAGTGATTGTTTCCCTTTCCTCGCCTGCAGGTGGGCCGTCCAACAGCAGCAGGGCAATGTCGTTGCCCGAAGTGGCAGCTGCATAGTCACCATGGCGCACGACGGCCTTGATCGACCAGATCTGGCCGCCGCTATCGATGTCCCTCGTGCCCAAGCGCACTTGGCGTTGTTCGAAGAACTCGCCGTTGTAGCGGGCCCAGTCGCCAATGCAGTGGGCGGCGGTCAGCACCAGGCCTTCGCCCAGAAATACCCCGCCACACAGGTGCAAGACGGCGTGGTCGGGCAATTCATCCCTTGGTGAGCGCAGGCGTTGCCGGGCGCGACCGCGCGGCGACAGCCGGTTGGCCGCATCGGCACCAGAGCGGAAAATCTGCGCCTGCCAGGGGGCGGTGCCGGCCTCTGCCAGCGTCATCCCCGGGCCTTGCGGATTCATCTCGGGAGGGCGAAAGGCACCGGCTGCGGCAAGGCATCGATCCTGCGCATTGGCCGTCGTGGCAATGGCCAGGCACCCCTCGCCAGGAGTGGACGGGTTGAACGGAGCCTCGCCTGGCAGGGCCGCTGCCAGAGCGAAGAAGTCTGGCCACGACTCGTCGCCAAAGGACTGCAACAGGATTCCCGTGCCCATTGCCTGCTCTTTGCTCAGCCGGGACAGCAGCTGGATGGTGGCGGTTTGCTCGTGGTCCGGAGCGCCGGCGAGGGTGGTGAAAAAGGCGCCTGCCCGGCCATCTGGGAGCCACGGCAGCAAAGCCGAGATCGCCCTGCGGCCGGATACATCCAGAGCGGCGAACAGGGCCAGGGTTTGCGAGGGCAGCGGGTCTGGAAGCTCGGCATCAAGCGCCGCAAAACCAGTTCCAGCCACTGCCGCCGGAACTGCGTTTACCGAACCTGGCGCTGGCTGCCCCCAGGCGGGGCCAGCCAGCGCCAGCAGGAGCAGCGGCCAACAAGGCCGCCGATGGTTACTGGGCGCCGCGGCTGACGTCGTTGCCTCCGCGGTCATCGCCGCCTTCGGCTGGCGGTGCATCGGCGGCAGGAGCCGCGTCGGCGGCAGGAGCCATTGCATCAGCCGGCGGCGCAGCTTCAGTGGTGGCTTCAGCAGCCGGCGCTTCGGCGGCTGGTGCTTCTTCGGCCTTCTTTTCGCCGCAAGCGGCCAACAGGCTGGTGGCCAGCACGGCGCCGGCCAGCGTCATCATCTTCTTCATCGTGTTTCCCCCAAAAAAGTGGCTGGAACGGACTAATCACGCTCGCCCGGCAAGGGCGAGCAACGATCCTGCACCGCCTGTTGTTTCTCGGCAACCCCGGATCGCGCTGTTCAACTTGGGCTGTTGAAGCCGATACGGGCCAGCACGGCCTGGAATCGGGCTTGAGATCGCAACGGATCCAGCAAGGGATCATTCAGCGCCAGCACCAACCCGGAATCGCGCAAGGCCAGCGCCCGTTCCAGCGTGGTCAGGGCCATGTCGATGCGGCCCCATTGCGCCAGCACCTGTGCCTGCTGGTAGAGGCCGCCGTCGCCATATTCCGCCACCAGCTTGGCCATTTGGGCTTCACCGGCTGCGGGGCCCGACAGCCGGGCATCGGTAATGGCCAACCCGCGCAACTGCGAAAGCCGGCTGGGTTCGGCTTCATAACAACGACGTGCCTGCGTGACATCGCCCGCCATCAACGCCATGTCGCCCAGAACATAGTGCACGATCCCCTGACGCGGGTTCAGCGAAAGCGCCGTTTCCAGTGCGACGCGGGCGGCGCTGCTATCCTTGGCGGCAAAGGCGATCATGCCGGCATTGCGGAACACCGACGCACTCAGGGGATCCAGCCGCGCAGCGCGCTTGATCGCGGCGTTCGCATTGGCGAAGTCTCCAATATTGCTGGAAAATTCGGCAAAGGCAGACAGGATCGACGCATTGCCCAAACCAAGTTCGAAGCTGCGCTGATAGGCCGGCTTTGCCGACCCGATATCGAGCTGGCTCATCAGCAGAAAGCCCAACGCGGCATGGCCTTCGGGCATGTCGGGCGCCAACGCTATGGCCTTGCGGGCGCTGGCCAGCGCGTCCCGACGACGGGTGGCTGCACGGGCGACATCGGCTTCCTGATTGGCAATGGCGGCCAGCGTACGGGCTCGGGCGGCATAGGCTGCGGCATAGTCCGGATCGTTCGCGATCGCCTTGTCGAAGGCGGCCAGCGCCTGTGCATCACTGCTGCTGCCACCGCCGATCTGATAAAGTGCTTGTCCCTTCACATAGGAATCGAAGGCGGCGGCGTTGCGCGTGCTGCCCGGCCGTTCGGCGCTCCAGCTTTCGTCCTTGGCCAGCGTCGAGATCAGCGCATCGGCAACGGTGGTGGCAATTTCTGCTTGTACGGCAAGCACATCGGCCATGGCTCGATCAAAGGACTGGCTCCAGCGTTCAAGGCCGGTATTGCCATCCACCAGCCGCGCCGTGATGCGCACCCGGTTCTCGCTTGGCCGCACCGAGCCCATCAGCAGGTTGGACACACCCAGCGTCCGGGCCACCTGGCGGGTGTCGGGTTCGGGGTTGCGAAAGCCGCCCGCCGAGGCGGAGCCGGAAACCAGCAACTGCCGGTTGAGGCTGAGGGTGGTGCGCAGTTCCTCGGCAATGCCTTCGGCGAAATAATCCTGATCGCGGCGGCCGGACAGGTTGCGGAACGGCAGCACGGCAATGCTGTTGGCGACGTCTGGCGCCGTTTCCGGACGCAGCCAGCGCCAGGCCGCAAAACTGCCGCCGCCGACCAAAAAAGCAGCCCCGATCAACAGGTTACGGCGATTGCTGCTGCCGGCCAGTGGCCCCGCGCTGCCGGCTGGTGCCGGCCTGTTGCCGGCGGCTGGCGGACTGCTGCCGGTGGCTGGCGCGCCGGAAACGGCGGCAATCGCGCTGCTGATACGGCGCAGTTCGGGCGCATTGGCCTTGCCGTTCCATCTGGCCATGTCGATCAGCTGGAACTGGCGGAAGCCCAGCGGCGGTTGGCTGCCATCCATCGACAGCGGCACCAGGCGGCGGCGCTCGCGGCCCACGGTTGCCTCGTCGCGCACCCAGTGGCTGTCGATTGATGTCTTGCTCCACAGCACCACCACCGCATCCGCATTCTGCAGTGCGGCCTCAGTGGTGGGCAGGAAATTGTCGCCGCCTTCCAGCAAGCCATCCCACCACACAGCAAAGCCTTGCTGTTCCAACGCGCGGATCAGCGGCATCGCCTGTTTCTGATCGGTGCGGGAATAGCTGAAGAACAGCTGCAGACGAGGCGCGTCGCCAGCCGGCCCGCCTCCCTTGCCCTGCTCGACATCCCCGCTGTTCATGCGTTACGACCCCTCAAGCCTCGCTGCTTGTGCTTGCTTCTTATTGCCGGATTTTTTCGGCATTGCGAAAGCCAAATCGTGTTGCGGCGGCATTTTGCCGGTTGTCTTTGGCGGCGAAGCAAAGGAATCTGCGGTCGATGGCCGAAACCTCTCCCCTTGCTGTGCCGCCGGCGCCGCCACTGATCCTGTCGTTGGGGGTAACGGGGCATCGCGCCAACAATGCCGATTTCGTCGCGCACGAACCCCGCATTGCTGCGGTGATGGAGCAGATCTTTACCGTCATCGCGGCGGCAGCCGGCCCGGCGCGGGTGCGGCTGCACAGCCTGCTGGCCGATGGCACCGATCAACTGGCGGCCCATGGCGCCCTGGCGCGCAACTGGGACTTGGTGGCGCCACTGCCGTTCGGTCGCGCGCTCAACCAGGCCATCAATGCCCATCCGGCCAGCCCGGCCGATGCCCGGCTGCTGCTGGCCGGCAAACCGGCGCTGGCACCGGAGACGGCGGTACGCGCAAGCGCCATCGCCGAGCTGGAAACCCGGGCGCGGCTGTTCGAAATGGCCGATGCCGATGCGGCCATCGCCGCGCTGTATCTCGCCATGGTGGATGCACCCTCCGATGTCGCGGCGGCCCAGCGCTATGCCAGCGCCGCGTCGCGCCGGGTGGCGCTGGCCGGGCGGGTGATGATCGAACAATCCGATCTGATGATTGCCGTGTGGGATGGCGCCAGCCGCGATGCAGTGGGCGGCACCGGCCACACGCTGGCCAGCGCCCTGGTTGCCGGCGCCGGCGTGGTGCTGATCGATGCCCGCCATCCCGAAGCCTGGCGGCTGATTTCCGATCTGGAGGCGCTGGACCAGCCGGTCGATCAGCTGCCGGATCCTGATGACCGCGATGCCCGGCTGCTGGCCGCGATTGCCGCGGCGCTGCACCCGGCCGATGAAGATGCGGCGGCGCTGGCGCTGGCCCCGGCGGCGTGGCGGGCAACCAGCAATCCGCTGTTCCACGGCTATCGCCGGGTGGAAACGCTGTTTGGCGGCAGCGGCCGGCCGTGGCGATCGCTGCGCATGGTGCACGAACCCCCCGCAGCCATCGCCAGTGGCAGCGGCGCCGCGGTGCTGCAGGCCCTGGCCGGCCTGCCCGGCGCCGATCCTGCCTGGCCGCGCGCCATCGGCCGGGCCGTGCTGCAGCGCTTTGCCTGGGCCGATGGCATTTCCACGCGCTTTTCCGATCAATATCGCGGCGGCATGGTCGCCAATTTCATCATGTCGGGCCTCGCGGTCATGGCCGGCATGGCCTATCTGCCCACCGCCGGGCCGGAATGGAAACATCTGTTTGCAGCGGCGGAATTCCTGCTGCTCGGCACCATCGTGCTCACCACGTCGCTGGCCAAGCGCCATCGCTGGCATGATCACTGGTTCGAAACCCGGCGCGCGGCGGAATATCTGCGCCATGCGCCGTTCCTGCTGGCGTTGGGTGTGTCGCGGCCGCCAGGGCGCTGGCCCAAGGGCGGCTTTGGGGATCGCGCCGGCTGGCCGGAATATCACGCCCGCCACGCCTTGCGCGAAGTGGGCCTGCCGCCGGCCACCATCGGTCAGGCCTGGCTGCGGGCCGTGCTGGATGGGCTGCTGATCCCGCACCTGGCCGGCCAGCGCGATTATCACCGCGTCAAGGCCGTGCGGCTGGACACGGTGCATCACCGGCTGGATCGCGTGTCGATCGTTTCCTTCCAGCTCGCCGTGGTAGCCGTGGCGTTGTGGCTGCTGATGTGGGCCGGCGGTGCGCTGGGCGTGGTGCCGACCGTGCTGGCGGAAAAGACCGCCAAGCTGTTCACCTTCCTGGGCGTGATGTTCCCCACGGTTGGCGGCGCGGTGGCGGGCATCCGCTATTTCGGTGATTTCGATCGTTTTGCCGCGATCAGCCGGATTTCGGCCGAAAAGCTGGACGGGGTGCATCGGCGCGCCTGCCTGCTGCGGGCGGCCCCCGATCATGCGCTGGATTATGGCAGCCTGTCTGATCTGGCCCATGCTGCCGATGAAGTTGTGGTGTCGGAAATCGAAAGCTGGCAGGCGGTGTTTGCCGGCAAGCATTTCACTGTTCCGGTGTGATCTGCGCTGCTGTTGCGTGAATTTGCGGTTAGACGCACGGACTGTGCGTGAAATGCGGCTTCAGCCCGGCAACTCGCACGGACAATGAGGGCGAAATCCGCTATCATCGCGCCCAGTTTCACGCGGGAGCATCCACGATGGCCGATCTGTTCGACAATCCGCTGGGCCTTGATGGCTTTGAGTTCATCGAGTTCTGCGCGCCCACCAAGGGCATACTGGAACCGGTGTTCGCCGCGATGGGCTTTACCCAGGTCGCGCATCACCGTTCCAAGGATGTGCAGCTGTGGCGGCAGGGCGGCATCAACCTGATCGCCAATTATGAAAAGCACAGCCCGGCCTGGTATTTCGCCGCCGAACATGGCGCATCGGCCTGCGGCATGGGCTGGCGGGTGAAGGATGCGGCAAAGGCCTATGCCGAGGCATTGGAGCGCGGTGCCGAGCCGGTGGAAAGCCGCACCGGGCCGATGGAACTGCGGCTGCCGGGTTTCCGCGGCATCGGCGGTTCGATCATCTATCTGATCGATCGCTATGGCGATGATCTTTCCATCTACGACATTGATTTCGTGTATGAAGCTGGTGTGGAGCGCAACCCGGTTGGCGCCGGGCTGCAGGTCATCGATCACCTTACCCACAATGTCTATGGCGGGCGCATGGCGCACTGGGCGGCGTTTTACGAGCGCATCGCCGGTTTCCGCGAGATCCGCTGGTTCGACATCAAGGGCGAATATACCGGGCTGACCAGCAAGGCGATGACCGCGCCCGATGGCAAGATCCGCATCCCCTTGAATGAAGAGGGCAGGGGCGGTGGCGGCCAGATCGAGGAATTCCTGCGCGCCTACAACGGCGAGGGCATCCAGCATATCGCCTTTGCCTGTGATGATCTGCTCGGCGTGTGGGACCGGCTGAAGGCCATCGGCACCCCGTTCATGACGCCGCCGCCCGCCACTTATTACGAGATGCTGGCCGAACGCCTGCCTGGGCACGGCGAGCCGGTGGAAGCCTTGCAGCAGCGCGGCATCCTGCTCGATGGCACCACGGATGGCTCAAAGCGCCTGCTGCTTCAGATTTTCTCCGAGACGATGGTGGGCCCGGTGTTCTTCGAGTTCATCCAGCGCAAGGGTGATGAAGGCTTTGGCGAAGGCAATTTCAAGGCGCTGTTTGAAAGCATGGAGCGTGACCAGGTGCGGCGGGGTGTTTTGCAAGTCGAGGAACCGGCGGAATGATACCGAACCTCAAGCGCATCCACCATGTCGCCTATCGCTGCCGCGATGCCGCCGAAACGGTGGAATGGTATGCGAAAACGCTGGGCATGACCTACACGACCGCCTTTGCCGAGGATCATGTGCCGTCCACCGGTGCCTATGATCCCTATATGCACGTCTTCCTCGATTGCGGCGGCGGCAATGTGCTGGCGTTCTTTGAACTGCCGAACCAGCCGGAGATGGGCAAGGACCCGAACACCCCGGCCTGGGTGCAGCATATCGCCTTTGAAGTGGAGAACGAGGCCGAACTGCTCAGCGCCAAGGCGCATCTGCAAGCGCAGGGCATCGATGTGCTGGGTCCAACCTGGCATGGCATCTTCAAGTCGATCTATTTCTTCGATCCCAACGGCCATCGCCTGGAACTGGCCTGCAATATCGGCACCGCCGATCAATATGCCGAACTGAAGGCGGTGGCGCCGGCGATGCTGGCCGAATGGCGCGAAACCCGGCGGGCGCCCAAGCACGCCGCCTGGCTGCATCAACCGCCGGAAGATTGAGGCCTGCCAGACGCGAAAGCGCGGCCGGCTGACCATTTGTCAATAAATTGAAATGTATTTTGACATATTTGTGGCTATAACTTCCCCCACGTCGTCGGGAGTGGGCGGCAGAGGGACAAATGGTGCTGGAGGCGGGGAAGTTGGCAGCGGGGAGGGGCATCCACCGCGAGCCCGGGCGGGGTGAAATGCCGCGTGCCTGATATCTTTCTCTCCTACAGCCGGGTCGATCAGAACCGCGCGCGCCCTTTCGTCAAGGCGTTCGAAGCCGCCGGCCTGTCGGTGTGGTGGGATCCGCATCTGAAATCGGGCGAAGCCTATGATGAAGTGACAGAAGCGGCGCTGCGCGATGCCCGCGCCGTGGTGGTGCTGTGGTCTGACACGTCGGTCAGCTCACGCTGGGTGCGGGCCGAAGCCACGGTGGCCGATCGCAAGAAGACGCTGATGCCGGTGATGATCGATGCGGCCGACCGCCCGATCATGTTCGAACTGGTGCAGACCGCCGATCTGATCGACTGGCGCGGCAACAGCGATGATACGGATTTCCAGGCCTTTCTGAAGGATGTGCGCCGCCGGGTCGACAAGACGGCTGCCGCGCAGGAGGAGCGCCCCGGCATTGCCGTGCTGATGTTCCGCCACCCGCCGGGCAATCTGGAAGAAGCCTATTTTGCCGAAGGCATGTGCGACGACATCATCAGCGGCCTTGCCAAATCCCGGCTGATGAAGGTTTCGGGCCGGCAATCGAGCCTGACCATCGAGTGGCATGGCCAGAACCTGGCCGACATCAGCCAGCAACTGGGCACACGCTATCTGGTGCGCGGCCAGATCCGGCGCGGTGGCAACGGCATGCGGGTCGTGGCTGAACTGGTGGACGGGCACAGCGACGATGTGATCTGGCAGGGCCGCTATGACCGCGAACTGATCGACGTGTTTGCCGTGCAGGACGAGATTACCCGCGCCATCGTGGCCACGATCGAACCGGAATTGCTGGGCCGCGAACAGAAAATGGCGGTGCGCGGCAATCAGAGCGCCAGCAACGGTCGCAACCTCAATCACTGGAACCTGTTCATCCGCGGCCGCTATCATTTCTGGCGCAGCCAGATTGCCGATCTGCAAAAGGCCGAAGCACTGCTGACCCAGGCGCTGGAGCTGGCGCCCGATGACGCCGCCACGCTGGCGCTGCTGGCGCAGACCGAACTGGCCGAAGTGTGGTCGGGCACGTTGAAAGACCCGATGACCAAGCTTGGCAATGCGCTCGGCTATGCCAAGCGGGCGGTGGAGGCCAATCCGCGCGATGCGGCGGCCCATTATGCGCTGGGGATGGTGATGGCCTTCACCGGCCAGGTTGACAAGGCGATTGCCGAACAGCGGCTCGCCCTGATGCTCAACCCCTATAATGCCGCTGCGCAGGGCGAATTGGGCCGGGTGCTGGCCTTTCATGGCGATACCGATGGCGCAGTGGCGGCCAGTGATGCGGCCATCGCCCTTTCACCCCATGATCCGCACGATTGGCTGTGGCTGCGCAGCAAGGCGGTGGCCTGCCTGATTGCCGGCCGCGCCGAAGAGGCGGCCAGCCACGCCAATGCCGCCTGTGCCCGCCGGCCGGATTATTTCTTCCTGCATTTCCTGGTGGCGGCCTGTGCGGCGGCGGCTGGCCAGATGGAGGCGGCCCGCGCCGCCTGCGCCGAGGGGACGGAAATGCACCCACGCTACAATCTCAAGGGGCTGATGCTGGGCCATCCGTTCAGCAATCCGGATCATCTTGAACTTTTTGCCGGCCATCTGCGCCAGGCCGGCTGGACGGGGTAGGAACGCGCGCAGTTCAAGGGGAACCGGCAATGACCAAGCGTGTGGCGATTTTGGGCGGCGGCATTGCGGCGCTGACCACCGCGTTCGAACTGACCAACACGCCGGGGGTGGAGGTGACCATCCACACGCTGGGCTGGCGGCTGGGCGGCAAGTGCGCTTCGTCGCGCGGTCCCAACATGCGCATCGAGGAACATGGCATCCACGGGTTTTGCGGTGCCTATTTCAACGCGCTGCCGATGATGGCGGCCGTCTATGCCGAACTGGGTCGACCGGGCACCAGCCCCATCCCCGATTTCAAGACCGCGTTCCGCCCGCTCGACACCGTGCAGCTGTACAACTGGAAAGACGGCCAGCCCCACGTGTTTCCGCTGCGCTTCCCGGAAAACACGCTGTTTCCCGATCCGGGCAAGCCCCAGGCGATGCTGGATGTGATCGATCTGATCGACAAGGTGCTGGCGATGCTGAGCGCGGCGCTGGCCGAACATGGTGGAACGGCCATCCCCAACGATGTGCGCATCACCATCCACGACATGCTGGTGCAGGTGAAGGGCCATCTTTCGGGGGCGGTGGCGTTGCAGGCGCTGAACGTGGTCAAGCAATTGTGGCATTTCGCGCGCGGGCCGCTGCAGCAGCAAGCCCATGATCAGCATGAAGCGCAGTTGGGCAACATCGTCATCATCATCGATTATGTCTTCACGCTCGTTTACGGCGTGCTGGTTGACGATGTGGTGACCAAGGGCTGGGATGGGCTTGACGATCAGAATTGGGATGATTGGTTGAAATCACACGGCGCCATGCCCGAAACCATCGCTTCGCCGCTGGCGCTGAACACCGTCAACCTCAGCTACCAATATCCGAATGGCGACACGGCAGGGCGATCGATGATGGCGGCCGGCGCCTATGCGCACTGGACCCTGCGCAGCTTCGCCTATTGCGGCCATGTCCTTTATGCCTTTGCCGCTGGCACCGGCGAGACCATCATCGCGCCCCTTTATGAAGTGCTGAAGAAGCGCGGCGTGAAGTTCGAATTCTTCAGCAAGGTGGAAGAACTGCTGGTGGACGCGGCCGGCACGGGCATCGACAGCGTGCGCATCGGCGTGCAGGCGACGGTGAAGGGCGGCGGCGAATATCAGCCGCTGTTCGACGTGAAGGGCCTGCCATCGTGGCCGGGAGAGCCCTTCTATGATCAGCTGGTCGAGGGCGACCAGATGCAGGGCAAGGACTATGACCTGGAAAGCTGGTGGACCCCTTGGGCTCCGGTGGCGACCCGCACGCTGAAGGCCGGGGTGGATTTCGATGTGGTGGTCTTTGCGCTGTCGATCGGCGCGGTGCCTTATGTGGCCGATCAGCTGCGCCAGAAATCGCAGCGTTGGGACAAGATGGTCAAGGGCGTGCCGACAGTGCAGACCCAGGCCATGCAGATCTGGCTGACCAGGACTTACGAGGAACTGGGTTGGTCCATCCCGCTGCCGCCCACTGGCACGCCGCTGGCCGATACCTGGTATGCGCCGCTGGATGGCCATGCCGAGTTGAAGCATCTGATTCCGCTGGAGGATTGGCCGAAGAACATCACGCCGAAATCGCTGTGGTATTTCTGCGATTGCCTGCCCGAAACCGGCCCGCCGCCGCCGTTTTCCGACACGGCCTATCCGGGCCGGGTGCGCGCGCAGGTGAAGCAGACCTGCATCGACTATCTGAACAAGGCCATCGGCGGCCTGATGCCCGGCGCCATGCTGGTGGGCGGCGGCCCGGGCGGCCAGCCGGAAATGAATTTCGGACTGCTTGCCAACACCAGCCCCACCGCGCTGGCCGGGCCGATGAATTTCGAAACGCAGTTCTGGCGCGCCAACATCGATCCCACCGAACGCTATGTCACCTCGCCGCCGGGCAGCACGGCGGCGCGGCTGGTGGCGTGGGACACGGATTTCCACAATCTGGTGATCGCCGGGGACTGGGCCTACACCGGGCTCAATGTCGGCAGCGTCGAATGCACGGTGATGAGCGGCAAGCTGGCCAGCCATGCCATCACCGGTTCGCCGCCGCTGGCGCAGATTCCAGGCTATCCTGCCGATCGCAAGCCGCTGCCACCGTTGGCTGGGCCGGCGGGCTGAAGCCATTGCAACAGCAGGCGCAAAGCGCCAGATAGATCGCAATTTGCTGCCGGTATCGCCGGCGCCGTGGAGTGAAGCATGAAGATCGCCGTGGTTGGTTTGGGCTATGTCGGCCTGTCGAATGCCGTGCTGCTGGCACAGCACCACCAGGTGACGGCGGTGGACGTGAGTGTGGCGCGGGTTGATCTGGTCAACAACCGCAAGAGCCCGATCGTGGACGCCGAGCTGGAGGAGTTTCTCGCCCACAAGCCCCTGCAATTGACGGCGACAACCGATCTGGCCGCCGCCGCCCGCGATGCCGAACTGGTGGTGATCGCCACGCCCACCGATTATGATCCGCACACCAACCATTTCGACACGTCGTCGGTGGAAAATGTCGCCCGCGCCGTGCTGGCGGCCAATCCGCAAGCCTCTGTCGTGGCGAAATCGACGATTCCGGTGGGTTTCATCACCCGCCTGCGCCGCGATCTGGGCAGCGACAATGTGTTTTTCTCGCCGGAATTCCTGCGCGAAGGCCGGGCGCTGAACGACAATCTCTACCCGTCGCGCATCATCGTGGGCGATACCGGCCCGCGCGGGCGGATGTTTGCCGATCTGATGCTGGAAGGCGCGGCCAAGAAGGACGTGGCGGTGCTGCTCACCGATCCGGCCGAAGCCGAAGCCATCAAGCTGTTTGCCAACACCTATCTCGCCATGCGCGTCGCCTTCTTCAACGAGCTGGACAGTTACGCCATGGCCGCCGGCATGGACACGCGCCAGATCATCGAAGGCATCGGCCTCGATCCGCGCATCGGTCTGCATTACAACAACCCGTCGTTCGGCTATGGCGGATATTGCCTGCCCAAGGATACCAAGCAGTTGCTGGCCAATTATGGCGCGGTGCCGCAGAATCTGATTGCCGCCATCGTCGATGCCAACCGCACCCGCAAGGATTTCCTGGCGCAGCGCATCTTTGATCGCAAGCCGCGTACGGTGGGCGTCTACCGGCTGGTGATGAAGGCCAACAGCGACAATTTCCGCCAGTCGTCCATCCAGGGCATCATGAAGCGCATCAAGGCGCGCGGCATCCCGGTGATCATCTACGAACCGGCGCTGGCCGAAGATCAGTTCTTCGGATCACGGGTGGTGCGCGACCTTGAGGACTTCAAGGCTGAGGCCGACGTGATCCTGGCCAACCGCATGAGCGACGATCTGGCCGACGTGGCCGAAAAATTGTTCACCCGCGATTTGTTCGGGGCGGATTGAGTTTCGCCGAACAGGCCAGTTGCTTGGCGCCGGCCGCCTCGTTCACCACGCAGCGCGTTACGCCCTTCACTTTGGCTTGTTCCTGCACGGCTGCGATCCAATCGGCATAATGGGCGACATTGGTATAGAGCGCCGGCACGCCCTTGCGGCCACAGCCGGCCCCGGTTGAAACCAGCCCGACCAGCACGCGCTGGCGGGTGAGCGGCCCGCCGCTGTCGCCCTGGCAACTGTCCTGCTGCTCGCGGGTGCCGGAGCCGACGCAGAGCACGCCGGGATTGAGCGTTTTGGCATAATCCGGCACCTTGCGGCATTCGGCTTCGTCGAGCAGTTCCAGACGGCCTTCCAGCAGCACCTGCGATGATCGCATCGCGTCGCCGCTCACCGAACGGGTCGCGCCGGCCTTGCGTTCCGAAACATGGCCCCAGCCGGTCACCTTCAGATCATCACCGGGGGCAAGCGGGCGCATGCGCGCGCCGATCAGGCGCACCGGGGCGGCGGCGGCGGCAATTTCAGCTTTGGTGGCGGTGTCGGGCACCAGATGCAGCAGCGCGATATCGTGCTGCTTGTGGCCATAGCGGCGATAATCGCCGTGCACGATGATGCGATCGATCTTCATCGGCGTTGCCGCCTTCAGATCGATATTGCCCAACCGCACACCCATGTTGGGCAGTTTTACCAGCACCTCCTTCTCGGCAACGAAGCAATGAGCGGCGCTCAGGGCCCATTCCTTGTCGATCAGGGCGCCGCCGCACAGATGATCACGTTCCCAGTCTTCCATGCTGCGCAGGGCCTGCCGTTCCGGTTCGGTGGCGGCGCGCTTGATGGCGGCTTCGATCTCCTTCCTGGTCATCGGCACCTTGAAATAGACCTGGATCTGCCAGGGCGAACTGCCGGGCGGGGCCGGCGTGCCGCGGACCACGCGGGAGCCTTCATCGTCGGCGGCAGGCGGCGTTTCGGCGGCGGGCGCGGGTTCCGGTGGCGGCGCAGGCTGGGGCTGAGCGGCAATGAGCAGGCCGGCCCCGACCAACAGCAGCGGCATCTTCATGGCTTCACCACCGCATTGACGATTCCCACCGACCATTGCCCGACCTCGCTCCAGCCGCCGGCGCGGGCGCGATCGGCGCCCAGGCAGAATTGCCGCGCCACCGGGCTGAGACAGGCCTGCCCGTCGATCACGTCGGTATCGCTCTGTTCCAGCACGCCGGCATTCAAGGGCCTGTCGCTGGACAGCACCACAAAGCGCAGCCTTCCCGGGCCATCGGGCAACAGTTCCTGGCCGGGCGGGATGCGCACGGCCTGGCCCGCATCAATGGCGGGATCGCGCGCGCCAAAGCCGGGCAGCACCTGGGTCACGCTATATTTGTCGCCGATCGCCAGCACGGTGACAAAGCGCGGCGCCGGGGCCTTGTTGACGACCGAGACCATGATCGGCTTGTCCACCTTCAGGATCGGGCCGCCCGGCGGCTGATCCGGGCACCACTTGGGATCAAGCTCATCAGGGTTGTCGACATTCTGCACGCACAGGCTCACGCCATCGCGCGGTTGCAGGCGGGCCAGCCACTGTTCCACCCGCGCCACCTTTTCGAGCGCGGCGGCCAGTTGCACGCCGAACTGCGGGGCGCTGGCTGCCGGCAGCCGGGCCAGCGGCCCTGCCGGGCCGCTGAGCAGCACGCCGCCGCCGTCTGCCGCCAGGCGGAAGCGGCTGGCCGGATCGAGCGCGACAAAGCCGAGTTTCTGCACCACCGGCAGTGCTGCCGGTTCGGCCACGGCCAGCCGCAGCACCTGGCCGCCGAAATCATGGGCGAACTCGCGCGCCACCAATCGGCCGGGCAGGCCGGGCGGCAGCGCGGATTCCGGCTGCAGCACGGCGCTGCCAGCCGAAAGTTCGACCACGTGCGCCTTCAGGCCGCTTCCGCCGCCCAGGGCGCTGCCGGTGCTGGCAAACAGGTCGAACCGCGATCCCACCGTGATGCCGACCAGCCCGCCGCCGGCCATCACCAGCTTGCCGCCATCCAGCACCACTTCGAAGGTGGGCACCTTGATTTCAGGGCCACCCAGCGTGGCGCGCAGCGCGCCTTCGGCGTGCGGCCGCTGGCGACCCCCGGTGGCGCGCGTCACGTCTTCCACCACGCGGGCGGCAAGATCGGCGAAACTGGCCCTGGGCGTGGCGATGATGGCGTTTGACAGCGCGGTGGTGAACACCCCGGCGCGTGCGCCCACGGCGCCCACTTCCTTGGCATCCTGGCCATCGCCGGCCGCGCCGAGATGGACGCGATAGGCGCCATAGCTGCCATATTGCAGCGGGCTTTTGATGGGCACCAGGCCGCTCACCCGCAGATCGGGCGCGGTGCGGGTAGCGCTGTTGCCATCGCGGCTGGCGGTGCCGCTGTTGCAGCTGTCGAACCAGGTGACGATGTTGACCCCGCGCGAGGTGGCCAGATCGATGAAACGCCGCACTTCGTGATCAAGGATATCGGCCCCGGCCACGGCACCGGGCCGGCGCGCATCATGCGCCATCAACGTGCTGTTGTAGCGGCTGGCCTGATCCAGCGTGGCATCATCCAGAAAACGCGATCCGTGCCCGGCGAAATAGAGCAGCAGCGTATCGCCCACCTGCGCGCCCTGCAGCGCCCGGTTCCAGGCACCAAGAATGGCGGCCTTGGTGGCGCAGCTGTTGATCAGCGTATGCACCAGTGCGCTTTGTGTTCGGCAGTTGGCATCATCGGGCATGGCGCCGACATCCAGGCGCTGGGACCCTGCCAGCGCCTCGCGGATCCGCCGCGTATCGCCCACCGCGCCCGACAGATCGTCAAAGCCGGCACCCTGCACATGGGCGCGGCTGTTCTCATATTTGTCGATGCCCACGAACACCGCGCGCACCTCTGCCTGTGCGGCGCTGCCGAGCAGCAGGGCACTGGCCAGCATCAGCGTCTTCATTGTGTCGCTCTCCCGCGCAGCACCACCGGCGATGGTGCAGAGTTGAAATCGAACAGGCTGGGTTCCTGGGATTTTGGTGGAGCGGCGCTGGGCGTGCGCATCACCAGTCGCACGCCGCGCGCCGCCATTGCACCGCCGCCGCGCCGTACTTCATCGTTGAGCGACGGCAGCCGTGCCACGGCATAGCGCAGCCATTCATCCAGCACGATGCGTCCGTCGCTGTTCAGATCGGCCGGGCCGCCGGTATCGCTGAGGCCCTCGCCAAGCGCCGCAGTGAGGAAGCCTTGTTTGAGGGCGGCATTTTCCAGCGCCACATCATCGGCCTGCGTTGCGGCCAGGATGCGCAGCCCCTTGTCGAAGGCGAGTTGGCCCAGGCTGGCATCGCCCATCGGGCCGGGCTTGAAATCCGGCGTGTTCACCGCCGCGCCGCTATGGCAGGCATCGATGATGAAGGCGATTTCGGCGGCCTTCATGAAGCCCAGCTGGATGGTGAGATCCTCTGCCGTGATCACGGATCGGGTTTCCGGCGCAGCCGCGGTGGCCGGCCAGCGCGCCGTGGACGGGAGCAGCGCAAACTGGCCCGAAGCGGTGGCAAAGCCGTGCCCGGAAAAGCTGATGATGACGATATCATCCGGTGAGGTTTCCGCCAGATTGCGCACCTTGTGCACGTCCTCCAGCCGGATCATCTGGTTCATTTCTGGCGGAAAGCCCGCCAGGAAGCTGAGCACGCCCATCACATCGGCGCGCGTCACCTGCCGCGCGGGCCGGCCATCGCCAGCAGGGGCACTGGTCAGGTTGATGTGCCGCATTTCATAGCCGGGGATGGCGGCAAGCCGCTCCGCAATTACCCGCGCATCGGCTACGGCAAAATTCAGCTTGAGCCGGGGTTCGACATAGTCATCCACCCCGATGGTCAGCACCCAGGCGCGGCGTGGCCGCTTTGGCGCAGATGTGGCCGGCGGGGTCCAACTGCGCCGCGCGGTGTCGCTCTTCACGCGGTCGCTGTTGAAGGCATAGGCAGCAAATTCCATTGGCTTGCCATCGTGGTGGGTTGGCACCGACACCTGGAATTCGCTGGACCAGACCCCGGCGGCATTCACGCCTTCCATCTGGTTCAGTTCCCGCCATTGCGCCAGCGTCGGGCTGGGCTGTTGCTGGAAATGCGGTGGTTGCTGAGCGATCTGGCGATTGCCCAGCAGCAGCTTGACGTTGAACAGGCCCGATCGCCGGCCGCTTTGCGCGTCGCGGGTTTCGCGGGCCTCCACCCGCACCACCACTTGCCCCGGCGTGTCGGCGGGCCTGATATCGGTGATGCGTACGTCGGGCAGCAGCCGGTTGAGCCCGGCCACCGGCGGCACCGGTTTCAGCACCCGCGCGCAACTGTTGGCGGCGGTGCAGTCCATCAGCTTGGTGACGAGTTTCGGCTCGTAATAATCGCGCATGAAGGTCTGCGGTGCCAGCGACTGGAAGGGAGCATCGGGCATGAACCAGCGGAATGCCGCGCTGTCCGGGCCGAGATTGGTGTCATACCGGCCATCGCTGGCCACCGTGACGAAGCCCTCGCCGTCCAGGAAATTGGTCGTCAACACCACCGCGCCGCTGCGGCTATCCCACATCCGAAGGCCGGCACTGCTCGATACCGCCCAGATCAGCGGCTTGCCCGGCATGAAACCCAGTGCCGTCGCACCGACAAAGTCCAGCGGTGGCAGCGGCTTGCCGGTGGCGATATCAACCCGCACGATCCGCTCTTCCATCCACCCGCTGGCCAGGAACTGGCGGCCGTCATCGGCAAAGGTCGAAGGTATCGCCATGGGCACTTCGAAATCGCGGATGACAGGCTTGCCGTCCTTCTCGGTTTGTGCCGGTGCATCGGGCAGCCAGTCCGCCACGCCCGACTGTCCGGCAATCCAGACCCGTTGGCCATTGCCGGAAAAGCCGAGCCTGAGGATATCTGCCGACTTGTCGACGGGGAAGCCCGTGAATCGGCCGCTGGCGATGTCGATCACGCCGATCTGGTGACCGTTATCGGGATAGCGCAGCAACAGCGCAAACCGGTCGCCAAGCGGACTGGGCGCGATATCGCGGACAAGCATGCCGTTCGGAATTGTTACCGATGGGAGCGGCGTCCACTTGCCTTTCACCAGCCGGACCAGCGCGCGATCATTGCCAACCCGCTTTCGACAATTGGCCAATCCGGCCCCGATCAGGCTGCCATCGCGCAGCAGCCGCACGAAGCAGCGGGGCGGCAGCCGTTCCAGCACCTGTCCGCTGCCGGCATCGACCATCAGCATCGCAGAGGGCTCGCCGCCGCTGGCATTGGTGCGCGGATCAGCCAGGTCAATTTCGGAATGCAGCAGAAAGCGGCTTTCGGTGGTCCATTGCAGCCTGTGGAGGATGCCGGGTAGTTGGAGCTTCCGTTGCAGCCGCCCCGACAGCACATCATAGATGTCCACTATTGTCGTGTTAAAGAGGGCGGCGTTGTGCACGATCCCAAGCGTGCGCCCGTCGGGCGACAGGGCGGCATCGTTCAACTCGGGCACTTTCTGCTTCATCGTGAATGGGCGCAGACTCCCGTCGCGGTCACGCAGGGCAAAGCCGGGTGCCGAACGCACCATCTGCCAGCGGCCATCGGGTGATGCCGGCAGCGCCGGCAACAGGGCATTCGCTGCGGCTTTGGTCATCGTAGTACCGTCAAAATAAAGGGCATCAAGTGCTTCCGTCCATTGCTTCAGGCGGCGCTGGAAGGTCTCGCCGGCGGCCAGCGGTGCCAGCGCGGGCGGTGGCAACAGCTGTATGCGGCGGGTGATGATGTCCACGGCATAGGCCCGGCCTCGGCGTCCATCGGCGCTCTTGGAATCAATAATCTCGCCCTCGATATGCAGCGTGCGGCCATCGGCATCCAGCCGCATGGCCCTGAGCCGCAAGAACTCCGCCGGCGAACCGGGATCCGCGGGCAGGCGCAGACGATCAACGATCACCTGGCGGGCCACGTCCCACACCCACAAGTCGCGGCTCAGGCCGGACGCGGTCACGACAAACTGGCTGTCGGCCGACCAGGTGGCCACGTCGATCCCCAGAGTAGGCCCGGCCTGCACGACAATCTTTGGGGTCACGGGCGCCGCCGCCGTTTGGGCGGTCGCCGGGCTGGCCAGTGCCAGCAGCATTGCAAGGATCAGCCGCAGCATCATCATCGCCTCCGCACAATCACGGGTGAATCCTCCGTGCTGAAATCGAACAGGCTGGGTTCCTGCACGCGCGGCGGGGCGGCCGGTGTGCGCATCACCAGGCGCACGCCGCGCGCCGCCATCGCTGTGCCGCCGCGCCGTGCCTCCTCGTTCAAGGAGGGCAAGCGTTCCACCGCATAGCGCAGCCATTCATCCAGGCCGACCGCGCCATCTTCATTCTCGTCGGCGCGCAAATTGCCGGTGCCGGGTTCAAGGCCCTCGCTCAGGCTGGCGGTGAGCAGGCCCTGGCGCAGATTGGCGCTTTCCAGCGCCACGTCATCGGCCTGTGTGGCGGCGAGGATGCGGATCAGCTTGTCGAACGCCAGTTGCCCAAGGCCGGGATCACCCATCGGGCCGGGCTTGAAATCCGGCGTGTCGACTGCGGCTCCCGAATGGCAGGCATCGATGATGAAGGCGATATCGCCGGCGTTGATATAGCGCAGCCACAAGGTGAGATCATCGGCGGTCACCGTGGTGTCCAGCGCCGGGCCGGTGCTGTTCAGCGGCCAGCGGGCATCGGAGGGCAGCAGGGCGAAATTGCCGCTCTTGTCGGCAAAGCCGTGGCCGGAAAAGCTGATGATGACGACATCATCGGGCGAGGCTTCCTCAAGTTGGGCAACATCATGGCCGGCCGCAGTGAGCATCTCGCGGGCCGCTTCCACCTGCAGGCCGCCCAGCAACGACAGGGCGTTCTGGATATGCTCGCTGGTGACGGCGCGAGTGGCGCTGGTCGTAAGGCTGGCGCGGCGCATCTCGTAACCGGGAATGGCGGTCAGTCGTTCACCGATCAGCCGGGCATCGGCCACCGCGAAATTCAGGTCCAGCCGCTTTTCGGCATAGGCATCCACGCCGATGGTCAGCACGAAGGCCCGGCGCTGGCGCGGCTTCTGGCGCGGCGGCTTCCACGAGAAAAAGGCGCTTTCGCTCTTCACCCGATCCTCGTTGAAGGCATAGGCGGAAAACTCCAGCTCCTTGCCGTCGCTGGGGATCGTCACCCGCAGCTGGTAGTTGTAATGGCCATTGTCGGTTTCCGTGCGGTTCACCTTGCGCCATTCTGCCAGTGTGCGCGGCAGCTGCGCCTCGGGATCATCGGGATCACGCGCCACCTCGCGGCCGTTCATCAGCAGCTTGAGGCCATAAAGGCCGGAGCGGCGACGGGTTTTCGGGTTCACGGCCTCGTCGATCTCAAGGTTCACCCAGGCGTCG
>NZ_JAUMBI010000222.1:0-1546 GCF_032115815.1 Sandarakinorhabdus sp. | reverse complement strand
CGATGACCATCGCGTTCGAAATTCCCGATGCCAAGGAACGCCATCTCGTCAGCATCGGCAATGGCGTGATGTTGCACGAAAAGGGGGCCACCGATGCCGCGCAGGCGACGCTGGTGGTGCCGCGCCGGGCGCTGATCGGGCTGATCGGTGGCGCGGTGAAAGCGCCCGACCTGATCGCGGCGGGGCAACTGGCGATCAAGGGTGACCTGGCCGTGCTGCAGCGCTTCATGGGCCTGTTCCAGCCGCCGAAGCCGGATTTCCCGCTGGTCGCGCCGTAAGCGGGCGCTCTCCCCACCCTGTCATGCTGGCGCAGGCCAGCATCCACTGTGCCGGTTGCACCATCAGTCGCCACGATGGGCCCTCGCCCAACGATGGATGCTGGCCTGCGCCAGCATGACGGGTGTAGTTAGTGGCCCGCTACTTCCGGAGCGGCGACCACGCCCCCATGTCGACCCGGTCGGTCACGCGATAGGGCTGGCCGTTCTCGCCGATGAAGAAATGCTCCGTCTCCTTGCGGTTGAACGGACGCGAACCCAGGCGGCCGAGGATGGCGATCTGGCTGCCGGTTTCGTCCACCGCGCGGTCACGATCCAGGCCCTTGGCCACCGACAGCGCCGGGCGGGCAGTGCGGGTGAAGGCGATCAGTTCCGGCATGGGCTTGGGTGAGAAGCCATAGAAATTGGGCTGGCTGTCCGGGCTGGTCAGTTGCAGCACCTTCACGCCGTTCCTGCCATCGGCGACATAGGCAAACAGCGTCGCATTGGTGGTGGCCACCACGACGTCCTCCGCATCGTTCAGCGTGCCGTTCGCGGTGAAGCGCTGGTAGAGTTTCGGCGCCAGCGGCTTCTTGATGTCCACGATCATCAGGCCTTCGCCCTTGGCGGCGACATAGGCATAGGTGCGCGCCAGATAGAATTTGCGCGCGTCGGCAATCGGCAGCGTCGCTTCGGGGTGATGGATCGGCCGCGACAGATCGGCGATGTCGAACACCTCCAGGCCATTGGCCGTCGTCACCCACAGATAGCGGAACTGCACGGCGCTGGCCCGCGCATCGTTCAGCGGCAGGGCAGCGGCAAGCTTGGGCGCCTTGGGATTGTCGAGGTTGACCACCACCACCCCACGCGGCGTGGTGATATAGGCCATGTAGCCGGCCAGCGTGACATGGCGGGCGCCGTTCAGCACGCCATCCGGGTTCCACGCCGTCTTGCCGCCCTCCAGGACCGTGCGGCGCAGGAAGTTGTTGCGCGGCTCGCCATCGGTGAGCGTGTCGACATTCACCAGAACCAGGCCCTCAACCGCATCGGTCACCACCGCATAGCGGTAGATCTCGTGCATCTTCTGCTCCTGGTTGTAACCCGCCAGCGGATCGGCGAGCGGCTTGCCGGCGGCGCGGGCTTCCTGTTCACCCACGATCTTGTCGTTGCGCGGCACGGCGATCGGCTGGTTGGTGGCGATGGCCATGCAGGTGGCATTGGCCGTCTTCACCTGCGCATCGTGGCCCAGCGCGGAGAAGGGCGATTTGACGATGCGTTCGGAAACGCCCTTA
>NZ_JAUMBI010000221.1:0-21889 GCF_032115815.1 Sandarakinorhabdus sp. | reverse complement strand
TGCGGCCACGCAGATAATAAAGCTTGGCGCGGCGAACGACACCGCGGCGGACGACTTCGATGGCTTCGATGCTCGGGCTGTACAGCGGGAACACGCGCTCCACGCCTTCGCCGAAGCTGATCTTGCGCACGGTGAACGACGAGTTGATGCCGCGGTTCGAACGCGCGATGCACACGCCTTCGTAGTTCTGCACGCGGGTACGTTCGCCTTCAACAACGCGCACGCCGACGCGCAGCGTGTCGCCGGCGCGGAACTGCGGGATGCTGCGCTTCTCGGTCAGCTTGGCAATCTGCTCGGCTTCGAGCTGCTGGATGAGATTCATCTCATTCCTCTTTCTTCTGTTGTCGCGCGCCAGAGGGCGGTTGGACCCGATCATCCCCATGATGATCCCACAGATCCGGCCGCCTTGACCGTGTGTCCATATTGGACCGCGCGCGCCGCCATTTGGCGATGCGTGCGTGATCCCCCGATCGCAACTCTTCGGGGATCGCCAGGCCTTCCCATTCGGGGGGCCTGGTATAATGCGGATGTTCGAGCAGGCCGCTTTCGTGGCTTTCCTCGATACCGCTGGAAGCCGCGCCCATTACACCGGGCAGCAGCCGCACGCAAGCATCCATCACCACCAGCGCGGCCACCTCGCCGCCAGACAACACATAGTCGCCAATCGAGACTTCCTCGATGGCGCGACGCTGGAAGATGCGCTCGTCAAAACCCTCGAAACGTCCGCACAGGATGATGGCGCCGGGGCCGGCGGCGAGTTCGCGCACGCGGGCCTGGGTGAGCGGCTTTCCGCGCGGCGTCATCGCCAGCACGGGCCGGCCATCGGCCACCGCATCGATGGCGGCGCTGAGCACGTCCACTTTCAGCACCATGCCCGGGCCGCCGCCGGCCGGTGTGTCATCGACAGTGCGATGCTTGTCCGTGGCGAAATCGCGGATGTTGACGGCGTTGCAAGCCCAGATGCCTTCGGAAAGCGCTCGGCCGGCGATGCTTTGGCCCAGGTGGCCGGGGAACATCTCGGGATAGAGCGTCAGGATTGTCGCCCGCCAGCTCATGCGAGCCCAGTCACGCCAACCACGCGCGGTCAACAATCAGCCGGTCCGCCTCCTCGCGCACCACATCGGCGACGAAGGGCACCATCACCGTGCCGCCGCTCGCCAGCGCGATGTCGAGGATGTCGGAGGCGCCGAAATTCTCGATGGATTTCACGGTGCCAACGGTCGCGCCGGTTTCATCCACCACGCTGCGGCCAAGATAATCGGCAACATAATATTCGCCCTCGTCCAGCGTCGGCAGGGCGGTGCGGAGAACGGTGAGGGTGAGGCCACGCAGCGATTCCGCCACGTTGCGATCGGTCACGCCTTCGAAACGGGCGATGGCGGTGCCCGGCTTGTCGGCGCGGATTGCCGCCAAAACCAAAGCCCGCCCGCCCGCATCGAAGCGGGCGTGACGGGCCAGGGATTGCGCGTCGTCGGTGAACAGCTTCAGCCGCACCTCGCCGCGGATGCCATGGGCGCCGGCAATGGCGGCCAGCACGATCTGATCGGCCGCCATTGCGCGCGTGCCTTAAGCGGCCGTTTCGTCGTCGGCAGCAGCTTCGGCGGCCGGCGTTTCTTCGGCGGCCACTTCTTCAGCAGCAGCTTCAACCGGTGCTTCTTCAGCCGGGGCTTCTTCGACGGCCGGAGCAGCAGCAGCTTCGGCAGCAGCAGCTTCGGCAGCAGCAGCTTCAGCAGCGGCAGCGGCTTCGGCGGCTTCGGCAGCGGCAGCGGCTTCGGCGGCTTCAGCAGCCTTCTGGGCCGCCATTTCGATGCGTTCCTTGGCCTTGGCGCCCGGCTCACCCTTCTTCGGGTTGTTCTGGGCAGCGCGGGTGCGCAGGCCGGCGGCGTCCAGGAAGCGGGCAACGCGATCGGTCGGCTGCGCGCCAACGCCCAGCCAATAGGCAGCGCGATCGGTGTCCAGCTTCACGCGCTCGGCCGAATCCTTCGGCAGCAGCGGGTTGTAGGTGCCCAGCTTTTCCAGGAACTTGCCATCGCGCGGGCTGCGGCTGTCGGAAACGACGATGCGGTAGAACGGACGCTTCTTCATGCCACCACGGGCGAGACGGATCGAGATAGCCATTGGTACTTTTCCTTCAGTTCATTCAGGTGATTGCGGTTATTTTCTGCCAAACTTGTTGAAGCCGGGCGGCAGGCTGCCCATGCCGGGGCGGCCGAACATGCGGCCAACTGCCCCCAAATCGATGGCGCCGCCGGGGCCTTCGCCGCCCGCCGGAGCCGCGCCGTCGGCACCGGGCATTCCGCCCATGCCGGCCAGCATTTTCATCATGCCCTTCATGCCGCCCATCTTCTTCAGGCGCTTCATGGCATTGGCCATTTCCTGGTGCATCTTCAGCACCTTGTTGACATCCTGCACCGTGGTGCCGGAGCCATTGGCAATGCGGATCTTGCGCTTGGCCGTGAGGATTTCCGGTTTGGTGCGTTCCTTGGGCGTCATCGACAGGATGATCGCTTCCATCCGGTCGAGCAGCTTGGGGGCGATCGCGCCTGAATCCATCGCCTTCTTGGCGGCGCCCATGCCCGGCATCATCGCGGCCAGGCCGGAAAGCCCGCCCATCTTCTTCATCTGGGCCAGTTGCTGGCGCAGATCGTCCATGTCGAACTGGCCCTTGGCCAGCTTTTCCGCCATCTTCTCGGCCTGATCGGCTTCGAAATTGGCGGCGGCCTTTTCCACCAGGCCGACGATGTCGCCCATGCCCAGAATGCGGCCAGCCACACGGCGGGCGTCGAACAGTTCGAGCGCGTCCAGCTTTTCGCCGACACCGGCAAAGCGGATCGGCGCGCCGGTCACGCTGCGCATCGAAAGCGCGGCGCCACCACGGGCATCACCGTCCATGCGGGTGAGGATCACACCGGTCAGCGCCACGCGTTCCTTGAAGGCTGCGGCGACATTCACGGCGTCCTGGCCGGTGAGGCTGTCCACCACCAGCAGGATTTCGTCGGGCGTGGTGGCGGTGGCAATCGCGGCCATTTCGGCCATCAGCGCTTCATCGACACCCAGGCGCCCGGCGGTATCGAGCACCACCACGTCAAAGCCCTGCAGGCGCGCCGATTGCCGGGCGCGTTCGGCGATCTGCACCGGCGTCTGGCCGGCGATGATCGGCAGGGTGGCAATGCCGGTCTGTTCACCCAGCACGCGCAACTGTTCCTGGGCGGCCGGACGGGCGACGTCCAGGCTGGCCATCATCACCTTCTTGCGCTCACGCGTCGAAAGCCAGCTGGCCAGCTTGGCGCTGCTGGTCGTCTTGCCCGAACCCTGTAGGCCGACCATCATCACCACGGCGGGCGGGGTGACGGCGATCTTCAGCGGGGTCGGCTCATCCTCGCCGCCGAGCAGTTCAACCAGGCAATCATTGACGATCTTGACGACCTGCTGGCCGGGCGTGACCGACTTGATGACTTCGGCGCCGATCGCGCGCTGGGTGGCGTTCTCGATGAAATCCTTGACGACGGGCAGGGCGACATCGGCTTCCAGCAGCGCCACGCGCACTTCGCGCATGGCGGCACGCACATCGATCTCGGTCAGCGCGCCACGACCACGCAACCGCTCGAAAATGCCGCCAAGGCGTTCGGAAAGACTGTCAAACAAAGCCCTGAGGCCCTTTCGAAAAACCCATTTGCTTCCAAATGGAAACGCGCCGGCGGGCGAAAACTCGCTGGCCGGCGTGCATCCTCGGACGCATGGCCTCCTCCCGGAAGCCGCCGCCTCCTTAAGCGTATGGGGCAGGGCGGTCAAGCACCGTGGGCAAGCCGGGTTTTCATCCACGGCAACGGGCCGCTATCCAGCCTTGCGAACCCATGTTACATCTTCGTGATTGCATGTTGGAAACAAGCAGAAACTTTTCCGAGGCGCCCGGGCGCCGCAACTGGCCGCTTCGGTTGGCCAGACGGGTTCTGGGCGCGCCATTGCCAGCATCCCTGCAAGCCGAACTCACCCGCGATCTGGGCAGTTTCTTCCTGCCGTTGGCTCTTGCCGGGCCGGTGGCCGCCATGCTGGCAATCGCCACCGCGCTCACCGTGCAGAGCCTGCCGGCCCTGTTCTTTGCCGGGCTGGTTCTGGCCGGTATCGCCTTTGTTATCTTCGCCTGCCACGCCGTGCGCGAACCTGGGCCAGACATTGATCTTGGCGAGGTGGAATCCCGCTTTGTGCTGGGCTCCATCATCGTGACGGTCGGCCTGGGCGGCATTGTCTTCGCCGTGCTCAGCCGGCCTTCGCCCTTTGTGGTGCAGGCGGTGGTGGTGATGCTGGGGCTGGCGGTTCTGGGGACGGCCAATGGCACCGGGCAGGTACGGCCGCTGATTGCGCTGGTGCAGTTTCCGGCCATCAGCTTGCCGATTGGCGTTGCACTCATCCGTTTCTGGCCCGCGCCGTGGGGAGTGGGTGCCGGCGTTGGCGTGCTGGTGTTCGGGCTGCTGTGCGTGTCGATGGCCCGCAGTGGCTATGCCGCTCACACCGAATTGATGCTGGCACGCGAAGCGCAGGCGGCGGAACGGCAACGGCTTGAAACCGCCGTGCAGACGCTGAGCCAGGCCATCACCATCCTGGATGCGGCCACGAAGGTGGTTGCCATGAACAGCAGCGCGATGGCGCTGCTGGGTGTGGAGCCGATCGATCCGGCCAATCCGCCCACTTTTGCCGAAATGCTGGCCGATGCGCCAAACTTGCAGACTGCGGCCACCAACCGCGCAGAGTTTCTGGGCCATGCCACGATGCTGGTGGACATGCGCCAGCCGTTCAACGCCGCCTTGCATCTGAACGACAATCGGGTGGTCGATCTGGAATGCCAGCCGGTGCCCGGTGGCGGGTGGGTAACGGTCATGCGCGACAGCACCGGCGAGCATAACGCCATTGCTGAACTCAACCGCGAGATCCGCCGTTGCCCGGTCACGGGGCTGCCCAACCGCCGCGCGTTCATGGAAGAACTGGATCAGCGACTGCTCAGGGGCAGCACCTTTGCCCTGATGATCGTCGATCTGGATGGCTTCAAGCAGGTGAACGACCGTTATGGCCACGCCATGGGCGATCGTGTCATCACGCGGGTCGGGTTCCGGTTGCGTACCGCCGATCCCAGCCTGTTTGCCAGCCGCATGGGTGGTGATGAATTCGCCATCCTGGCCGAAAGCGATGATGAAGAGGGCGCACTGGCGCTGGCCCGCCTGCTGATCGATGCGGTGGATCAGCCGGCGCGGTTCGGTGATGCCGAAATTCAGGTCGGCGCCGCCGTTGGAGTGGCGTTGAGCCCGACCAATGGCATTGCCGGCGAAGAGCTGCTGCGCGCCGCCGATCTGGCGCTGCTGTCGGCCAAAGGCCATCCCGGCAGCCACATCTGCCTGTTCACGCCGGAATTGAAACTGCTTTCGGCCCGCAACGCCGGGGTGGATTCACGCGTGCGATCGGCCCTGCGCGCCGGCAACATCGATGTCGCCTATCAACCGCTTATCGATCTTGAATCCGGCAGGGTGGTGGCGCTGGAGGCGCTGGCGCGCTGGCAGCCCGATGGCGGTGAAGCGGTGGCGCCTGCCGAACTGGTACGCATCGCCGAAGCCCGTGGCCTGGTCGGCACGCTGCGTCGCCTGGTGCTGGAACAGGCCGCTGCCGTGATTGCCGCTATGCCCCAAACCATGAACCTGTGGATCAATGCCTCCGTGCACGATCTGCGCCTGCCCGGAATGGTGGATGAAGTGCTGGCCGAACTGGAAAACGCCGGCCTGCCGCCGCACCGCCTGGCGCTGGAAGTCACCGAAACCGCGCTGATGACCGATGAAGACGCCTGCCGCAGCAATATCGAACGGCTGATCAAGCTGGGCGTGGGCGTGGCGATGGATGATTTCGGCGCCGGTTTCTCTTCGCTCGATCGCTTGCGCCGGCTGCCAATCAACGCCCTGAAGATCTCCGGCTCGCTGCTGTCGGGCGCGCCCGGCCAGGCCGCAGCGGCCGATATCTTCCGGGTTGCTGCCAGCCTGGGCCATTCGATGGACCTGATGCTGGTGGCCGAAGGGGTGGAAAGCCGCGAAGAGCTGGAACTGGCCCGCGCCGCCGGCATTCACCGGGTGCAGGGCTTTGCGCTGTCACCGCCGGTGCCGGCCAATCGCATTCCCGAAGCCATCGCCAACGCCGAAGCAGCGGCAAATGCTGGGCTGCGGCTGCGCGCGGCGAGCTAGAGCAGGCAGCGCAGCCTGCCCTTTTCCCTGGGTCAGTCCTCGGCGCCGGCGAGGGCCCGTGCAAAGTCGCCGGCGTCAAAGGGTTGCAGATCGTCCATGCCTTCGCCGACACCGATGGCGTGAATGGGCAGTTTGAATTTTTCGGCAGCGGCCACCAGCATGCCGCCGCGGGCTGACCCATCCAGCTTGGTCATCACCAGCCCGGTCACACCCGCCACCTGGCCGAACACCTCGATCTGAGACAAGGCGTTCTGGCCGGTAGTGGCATCAAGCACCAGCAGCACATCGTGCGGCGCGCTGGGATCCAGCTTGCCGATCACGCGCTTCATCTTGGCCAGCTCATCCATCAGGCCGGCCTTGTTCTGAAGGCGGCCAGCGGTATCGATGATCAGCACGTCGATGCCTTCGTCCATCGCGCGCTTGACGGCATCAAAGGCCAAGCCGGCCGCGTCGCCGCCCTGTTCGCCGGCCACGATTGGCACGCCCACACGATCGGCCCAGATCTTCAGCTGGGCGATGGCAGCGGCGCGGAAGGTGTCGCCGGCGGCCAGCATGACCGATTTGCCTTGCGCCTTGAACAGGCGGGCCAGCTTGGCGATGGTTGTCGTCTTGCCGCTGCCGTTGACGCCCACCACCAGCACGACCTGCGGCCGGCGCGTGATGGCCAGTGGAAGGGCAACCGGCGCCAGCACTTTTTCCACTTCCTCGGCCACCACCGTGCGGATGCCGGCTTCATCAATCCCCTTGGCGAACTTCTGATCGGCAAGCCGTTCGCGAATGCGGCCCGCCACGGCCGGGCCAAGATCGGCGGCAATGAGCGCTTCCTCGATCTCGTCGAGCCGCTCATCGTCCAGCGGCAGCGTGCCGGTGGCGAGGCCGGTGATATTGTCTGCGAGGCGCTTGGTCGATTTCGCCAGGCCTTGCGTCAGCTTCCCCAGCCAGCTCATGCGAAACGCTCCAGATCAACATCGCCGGTATAGGCAATCACGGCGGGCCCGGCGAGCAGCAGGTGGCCATCGTCGCGCCGCGTCACGCTCAGGTCGCCGCCGGGCAGGGACACACGCACCGCCCGATCCACCAGTCCGCGCCGCTGCGCTGCGGCCACCGCCGCCACAGCGCCGGTGCCGCAGGCCAATGTTGCGCCGGCGCCGCGTTCCCACACACGCAGGATCAGATGATCGCGGGCCGCCACCTGGGCGATGCCCACGTTGACCCGTTCCGGAAACACCGGATCATGTTCGATGATGGGGCCAATGCGTTCCAGTTCCACCGCCGCCGCCTGCGCCACGAAGAACACCACGTGCGGATTGCCCACCGACAGCGCGACCGGATGTTCGAGTTCCTCCCACGCCAGCGGCAGGTTGCCGGTGTCCATCGGATAGGCCAGCGGTACCGCGTCCCAGTCCCATCGCGGTGCGCCCATGTCCACCTCGGCACCGCCAGCACAGGCGTTGCTGTCCAGCATGCCGCCCGCGGTTTCAATGCGGTGCTGCCCGCCGAGCAAGGCTGCTGCGGCCCGGCTGCCGTTGCCGCATGCGGCCACTTCACCGCCATCACTGTTCCAGAAGCGCAGCCGCACATCGGCGCTGGCGCTGGGTTCAATCAGGATCAACTGATCAAAACCGATACCGGTGTGGCGATTGGCCAGCGCACGCACCTGCGCCGCGCTCAGCGCAATCGGCTGTTCGCGTGCATCAAGCACGAGGAAATCATTTCCCAACCCGTGCATCTTGATGAAGTGCGTCATGCACCCGGCGTTAGCCGTTCAGGGCAGCATCCGGCAAGTCATACTCGCCGCGGATCACGGTGCGCGCCTTGCCGGAAAGAATGACGTGCGCGCCTTCCACCCGGCATGCAAGCCGCCCGCCGCGGGCGCTGGCCTGCAACGCGGTGAACGATGGCCGGCCAAAGCGGGCCGCCCACAACGGCGCGATCACGGCATGGGCGCTGCCAGTCACCGGGTCTTCATCCACGCCGCAGGCCGGCACGAACACGCGGGAGAGCACATCAGTATCCTCGCCCGGCGCGGTGGCGATCAGCATCAGGTCCACGCCCGGCGCCAGTGCCAGGATCGCGGCAAAATCAGGCTGCAAGCTGCGGACTTCATCCGGAGAATCGAACACCGCCACCAGATAATCGTGGCCGCGCGCCCACACTTCCACCGGCAGGGTGCCGAGTGCGGCGGAGACGGCGCCTTCCTCCGCCTGAGTCACCGGCCGATCCGCGGGCCAGGCCGGCAAGCGCATCGCCAGCGCATCGCCATCGCGGGCAACGGTCAACAGGCCAGCCTGGCGGGTGAGAAAACGGGCCACCGGCAAATCGGGCAGCGCGTCCAGAACGACATGACCGCTGGCCAGCGTTGCGTGGCCGCACAGCGCGACCTCCAGCTTGGGCGTAAACCAGCGCAACTCGAAATCGGCCTCCGCGCCGTCGTGCGGCACAAGGAACGCCGTTTCAGAAAGATTATTGTCGGCCGCGATGCCTTGCAGCACGTTATCCGGCAGCCAACGCTCAAGAAACATCACCGCCGCCGGATTACCGGTGAAGGCCTCATGGGCAAAGGCATCAACTTGCGTGAACGGCAGGCGCATCAGGGATAGACCAGCCCGAAGTGCCAGCCATCTGCCTTGCGCCAGAACACTTCGCGTTCGTGCCAGCGGCCATCGCGCGCCTGCCAAAACTCAATGCGTTCCGGCACCACGCGCCACCCGCTCCAGCGCGGCGGGCGTGGCACTTCGGCCGGGAAGCGCGCGGCCATATCGGTGAGGCGGGCTTCGAAGGTGGCGCGGTCGGGCAAAGGCCGGCTCTGCAGGCTGGCCCAGGCGCCCAGTTGGGATTCGCGCGGGCGGGTGGCGAAATAGGCGTCGGCCTCCGCATCGCTCACCAGTTCGGCGCGGCCGCCGATGCGCACCTGGCGTTGCAGCGATTTCCAATGGAAATTCAGATGCGTCTGGCTGTTCGCCGCCAACTCGCTGCCCTTCTGGCTGTCGAGATTGGTGTAGAACACAAAGCCGCGTTCATCCCACGCCTTCAGCAGCACGACGCGCAAGGATGGAGCTGCATCCGGCGTTGCCGTCGCGACCGCCATTGCATTGGGATCATTGGGCTCTGCCGCTTCGGCGGCGGCCAGCCATTCGCCGAAACGGGCAAACGGAGCAGTGTGGGGCAACAGGTTCATGGCCGGTGGTTAGCCGCCCCGTTGCCCCCTGTCACCTGTGGTTATGCCGCGCACTTGATGCAGCGCGTCGCCGTGGGCAGGGCGGCCAGGCGGGCAGGGGCGATATCGCCGCCGCACACTTCGCATTCGCCATAATGGCCAGTCTCGATGCGGGCCAGCGCTGCCAATATCTGCTCGGCCTCGTGGATGTGCTGCACTTCCATGCCCTCGTTGGTTGCCAGTTCCTCCAGATCATTGGCCTGATCGGCAAACTTGGCCGAAAGCGGTTGGATGGTGGCCTGTTCCAGTCGGGCGATTTCGGCATGCACTTCGGCCAAGCGTCCCCGCAGAGTGACAGCGATCTCGTTGACATTCATGCCTTTTCTCCTTCCAGGATGGCGGCAATCTGATCAAGCAGCGCCAGCCGTTCCTTTTTCAGGCCTTCCGCATGCGCATCGTCCATCGCCGGGGTCACACCCGTCTCGCTGCGGCGGATTTCATCATCCAGCACGGCATAGCGGTCAGCCAGAGTGCGGAAATGCCGGTCCGTCTCCTTCAGGTGCCGCAACTGGTCGGTGGCGGCGGGAAAGATGTCGTGAAGATCCTGCGGCAGATGGCTCATGTGGTGCTCCCAAGGGTTTGTCTTGCAACCAATGTGGGCCGCCTTGGTTCCGCTTCCCATCGTGGCGATTGCGTATCTGCTGCCGGAATGTGCCGGGCTGCTAACGGCGGCTGGCGGCACGAGAACATTGCGGTTCCGTAACAATCCCGCTATCGCAAGCCCACCCCATCCCCCGCCAGAGGCCCCCGATGATCCGACCCGCTGCCGCCCTGATCCTGATCACCGCAACCCCCGCCTTTGCCCAGCAAGGCCCGGCGCCCGGCGTCCCCACCACCCTTCAGGGCGCCCAGGCCCAACGCCCACCCGCGCCAAAGGCCTGGACCCTCGGCCTTGGCCTCGCCCCCATCGTAGCGCCCGTGTGGCAGGGCAGCCGGGATCACGGCCTGTCGATCTTCCCCGATCTGCGCCTGAATTATAAGGATGCCGTCTTTCTCTCCGTTCCCGATGGCCTGGGCTGGAACGCGGTCAACCAGGATGGGTGGAAGATCGGCCCGCTCGCCAAGCTGCGCTTTGGCCGGCAGGAAAACACCGGCGGCTCTCCCTTCCTCATCACCGGCGGCTCCACGGCGCTGCGCGGCATGGGCGATGTTGGCCTGGCCGGCGAATTCGGCGGTTTTGCCCAGAAAAGCCTGGCGGGTGGCAAGCTGCGCCTGCGTGCCGAAGTGCGGCAGGGCACCGGCGGCCACGATGGCCTGATCGCCGATACCATCATCGGCTGGAGCGACCGCAAAAAGGACGCCAGCCTGTTGTGGAACCTCTCCCTGCGCGCCACCTGGGCCGACAGCGATTATTCCAACACCTATTTCGGCGTCACCGCCGCTCAAGCCCGTGCCACCGGCCTGCCGGCCTTCACCACCTGGTCCGGCCTGATCTCTGCCGGCGTCTCCGGTGCGCTCACCAAGCCGTTGGGCCGCTTCGGCAAAAATGGCGCGCTCACCCTGTTCACCAGCTATGATCGCCTGGGCGATGTGGTGGCGGATTCCTCACTCATCCGCCAGCGTGGCCAGCGCGATCAGGTTTCAGTGGGCCTCAGCTACGGCGTGCGGTTCGGATTCAACTAACCGCTTCAGCCACGCCTCAGGCGACTCTGGCCAATGATCCGCTGCCCATCCCAACGCCGTCGCCGCCACCGGGGCTGCGGCCCACGGTAAGATTGGCCAGCGCCAGGCTCACCAGTTCGCGGTGCAGCGCCGGCGGCTGCGCCTTGAAGCGGGACGAAGCGACGATCTGTTCGATCAGGAATCGCGGCTGATAGGCGGCCAGATCAAGCCCCTGCGTCACAGTCAGATCATGCTCGATCGCGCGGATCTGGCCATCGTCCGCCTCGATGCCGTTGGCCGCCGCCACGCTCTTGAAAATCCGCCGCCAGGCTTCGGGGGAGGGCGGGCCAATCTCCAGCTTGTACGGAATGCGGCGCAGGAACGCCGGGTCCATCAGATCGGCCGGCGCCAGGTTGGTGGAGAAGATCACCACCGTCTGGAACGGCACCCGGAAACTCTTGCCGGTGGCCAGCTTCAGATAATCCACCCGGTTTTCCAGCGGCACGATCCAGCGGTTGAGCAGCGCGGTGGGCGATACCATCTGGCGGCCGAAATCGTCGATCAGCAACACGCCGCCCGCCGCCTTCATGTGCAACGGCGCGGTATAGAAATTGCCGCCGGCCTCATGCTTCAGATCGAGCATCTCCAGCGTCAATTCCCCACCCGTCACGATGAACGGGCGGCGGCACGGCACGAACCGGCCATCGGCCTCATCCCGGTACAGCGAGGTAACCAGGCGCGGCCCGGACTGCACGCCGCCCGGCACGGGCAGATGCACATCGGGATCGAACACCGTCATCACCTGGCCTTCGACCAGCACGGCATAGGGAATGTGGATCACATTGCGGAACACGCGATCAAGCCGCTGTGCCACCGACGTCTTGCCGTTGCCGGGCGGGCCATACATCAACAAGGCGCGGCCCATGGTGATCGCCGGGCCCAGTTTCTCCACCAGTTCATCGGCCACTTCCAGCCCATCAAAGGCGCGGCGCATGCCGTTCCAGTCGATGATCTCGTTGGTCACCTTCTGCCGCTCGATCCAATGGGCATAGATTTCCAGCGGCACCGGTGCCGGCCCGGTATAGCTGGACCGCGCCATCGCCTCACGCGCCCGCGCCTTGCCGGTATCGGTCAACTCAAAACGCATGCCCAACTGGCCGCCGCCAATGGAACCGAGCGCGGCCACCAGCTGCCCGCGCGTCGCCGCCTCCAGCAACTCCGTCACCAGCCCCGGCGGCAAGCGCAACGCGCCACTCAAGTCAGCCGTCGTCTCCGCCGTGCCGACAAACAGGAACTTCAACATCAGATCGATCAGAAACGCCTCGGGCAGGCCCGTTTCCGCCACCGTAGAGGGCTCCACCGGCACACCATCCACGAACTGCGCCAGCGCCTCGGCCGAAATCGCCCCCATCGCCACCAGGTTCGGCCCCAAACGGCCGCCCGCCTCGTGCTGGCGATCAACCGCCTGCGCAATCTGCGCCTGGGTGACCAACCCCGCCGCCACCAGCAATTCGCCAATCTGCATGCTCACCCTCACCAACAATCGCATATCTGCAACGGCCATGCGCAGTTCTCCTGCACTCTAACCGTTCCAGCGACCCCAATCGCGAGACTGTATGTACACGCGAAGAGTTTATGATTTGCGAATCACTTGGAGCATGTGTGCGGAAGGGACGGTTCCACTTGCTTCTTCAGCCCAAGGCCTGGCGTCGCTGCTTCACCGGCGCGGCGGGATTTATTGCCATCGCATGAAGGAAAGCGGGCAGTGAAGGGTGAGATAAGCGCCGGTCCAGCTCCCTTCGCACGCTGCAACCACGATGGATGTGCCGGCCATGACCAATTGGCCGTCTTGTCGTCGCCGTCGGGGCCTGGCGATCGCTTCAGCTGGAACCTGTGGCCCCGGTTTCAATCCTGCCGGATCTTTCGCATCATTTGTTGCCACACAATATGTTGATGAAATCGGCTGCCGCCTGATCCGGCACATCAGCGAGAGTCATGGCGGCGAGGGTGAACGGGGCGATGCCCGGCACTTCATAACAAATCAGGCCGCCTTCCGTGCAGGCCTTCAGCGCGCCCGAGCGCGGCGCCATCGTCACGATCAGGCCGTGCCGCGCCAGGTCCACACAGGCTTTCTGGCTCGACAGGCGAAAACGCGGAAAGCCGGAACGTTGCAGGGCTTCGCGGCGATCGGGTGCCAGATTGGCGGCAAAGCCCGGATCAAAACCGGCGATGGCCCAATCATGCCGGAGCAGGGCATCTGCGTCGCGGTTGGTTGCTGCGGGGTGGGTGGGCCCGCAGAGGAGATGATAGGGTTCTTCGATAACCGGTTGAATCTTGAGGTCGCGCCGGCCGGCAAAGGCCGCGAGCGACCCAGAATGATAGAGCAGCAGTTGCGCGCGGCGTTGCTGCAGGCGTTGGACGGCCATATCGGGCGGCAGATATTCCACCTCTACCCCGATGCCCTTGTGGCTGTGGGCGAAGGCGGAGAGTGCGGCGGGGATGAAGCTTTCAAGGATGGCCGGGCCGCACACGATCGACAGGCGGCGCCCGGCGGCCAGCACGCGGGCCTTGCTTTCTTCGGCATGGGTCAGCAGTTCGGGCGCCAGTTCGATCAGGCGCCGGCCGGCGGCTGTTGGCACCACGGAACGGGTTGTGCGTTCGAACAGGCGGACACCCCACAGTTCTTCGAGCGTCCGGATGCTCTTGGTCATCGCTGAATGGGTGACGCCAACTTCGTCAGCCGCGGCGGAAAAGCTGCCGAGGCGGGCGACGGCTTCAAACCGGCGGATCAGGACGAGATCGAGCGACATGTTCCATTATCTACATAATGAGGCAGAATAACTCAATTGTTGTCCACAACCGGACCACCTAACCAATAGGCGTGCTTTGGGGGAGAGTCCGATGACCGCGATGGAGTTCGTGCGTTCCAACATCGTCCAGTTTTCCGCGCTTGCGTTCCTGGCGATGATTGCGGTTGAACAGATCGCCATCCGGCTGTTCCACCGCAAGGGCAAGACCCCGCTCAAGGACAGCGGGGTGAGTATCGCGATGGGCTTCTTGAGCGAGCCGGCGAATGCTGCCACTGCGTTCATCACCCTGGGCGCGCTGGCGGCGGTGGAACCCTTCCAGATCGCCACCATCCCGGTGACCTGGGCGACCTTCCTGTTGTGTTTCGTGCTGGATGATCTGCGCTTTTATGTGCACCACCGGATTGCGCACCGGGTGCGCTGGGTGTGGGCGATGCATGTCGTCCACCATTCCAGCCAGAATTATAATCTGCCGATTGCCTTGCGCCAATCTTGGACCAAGCATTTCACCGGCACGATGATGCTCAAGATCCCGCTGGTGCTGGTTGGCTTCGATCCGATCATGGTCACGTTTTGCGGGGTGCTGAATGCGACCTACCAGTTCTTCCTGCACACCGAAACGATCGACAGGATGCCGCGCTGGTACGAAGCCATCTTCAACACGCCATCGCACCATCGCGTGCACCACGGCACCAACCCGCGCTATCTCGATGCGAATTATGCCGGCACGCTGATCATTTGGGACAGGTTGTTCGGCACGTTCGAGGCCGAGCGCGCCGATGATCCGCCCATCTATGGCCTGGTCAAGCAGCTCGACACGCTCAACCCGGTGACTGTGCTGACACACGAATATGTTGGCATTGCCCGTGACGCCAGCCAGCGTGATCTGCGCTGGTGGCAGCGGCTGGCCTATGTGTTTGCGCCGCCGGGCTGGAGCCATGATGGATCGCGCGAGACGACCCAATCCATCCGGGCCGCAGCCGGCTTTGCCCCGGACGCCCGCCGCCGGGCGGGCAGCAGCGCGGTGCCCGCCGAATGAGTGCGCTGCTGCCTCAGCATTTCGCCGTGACTGAAGCGGTGGTGGTGGCGGCCGGCGCATTTGCGATGGCCCGAACCGCGCGGATCAACGCCTGGTGGGCCGTGGGGATTGCGCCCTTCATGCTCGCGGCCCTGGTGGGCACCATCAGGATCAGCGCTGGCCTGGCTGGCGACTTCGAACTGGTTCACCAGTTCCTGTCGCGAGCCGGCGCGGTGTTCGGGCTCGGCTGCATGGTTGGCGTGATGGCCGCCCGAACCCCTTGGCTGGCGCCGGTTGTGGGCGGTGCGGCGGGCATATTGGCCGTGCTCATCCCCGGCGCGATGGTGCCGACCTTTTTGGCGCTCACCTTGGTGGGAGCATGGCTGGCGTATCGTGCCGCCGACAAACAGGCGCGACTGGTTGCGGCCAGTTTCACCGTGCTTCTAATCGGGCGGCTCGCTACGGATCCGCTGCGCGCGGCTCATCCGGCGTTGGCCTGGCATCTGTTCCACCTGGCGGTCGCCCTGTGGTTGTTGCTGCTGGCCGTCGTTGTCATTCCGCGGCTGCGGGCACGCTGAGGCTTCAGGCCTTCGCTTTGCGCGCGCGCTTCACGGGCGCGGCGGTTTCTTCCTCCACGGCGCGCGGGGATGCGGCGAGCAGCGGCGCCAGATATTTCCCGGTCCAGCTGGCCTCGCACGCGGCCACTGTTTCTGGCGTTCCGGTCGCCACGATCTGGCCGCCCTTGTCGCCGCCGTCGGGGCCGAGATCGATGATGTGGTCGGCGGTTTTGATCACGTCGAGATTATGTTCGATGACGACGACGCTGTTGCCTTGTTCCACCAGGGCGTGGAGGACTTCGAGGAGTTTGCGGACGTCTTCGAAGTGGAGGCCGGTGGTGGGTTCATCGAGGATGTAGAGCGTGTTGCCAGTGGCGCGGCGGGAGAGTTCCTTGGCCAGTTTGACGCGTTGGGCTTCGCCGCCGGACAGGGTGGTGGCCTGCTGGCCGATCTTGACGTAGCCGAGGCCGACTTCGAGCAGCATGGCCAGTTTTTCGCGGATGGGCGGCACGGCCTTGAAGAACTCCACGCCGTCTTCGATCGTCATGTCCAGGACGTCGGCGATGGATTTACCCTTGAATTTCACTTCCAGGGTTTCGCGGTTGTAGCGGTGGCCGTGGCAGACGTCGCAAGTGACATAGACATCGGGCAGGAAGTGCATTTCGATCTTGATCAGGCCGTCGCCCGAGCAGGCTTCGCAGCGCCC
Source organism: Sandarakinorhabdus sp. (assembly GCF_032115815.1). GTDB lineage: Bacteria > Pseudomonadota > Alphaproteobacteria > Sphingomonadales > Sphingomonadaceae > Sandarakinorhabdus. Next base: position 5,764 of record NZ_JAUMBI010000221.1, on the reverse strand, counting down.
GCCTTTGACGTTGAAGCTGAAGCGGCCGGGTTTGTAGCCGCGGGCGAGCGATTCCGGCAGGCCGGCGAACCAATCGCGGATGTTGGTGAAGCAGCCGGTATAGGTCGCGGGGTTGGAGCGCGGGGTGCGGCCGATGGGGGATTGATCGATGTCGATCACCTTGTCGAGGTGGTTCAGCCCATCGAGGCCATCGTGTGGGGCGGCGAGCAGCCGGGCGCCGTTCAGTTCGCGGGCGGCGGCGTTGTAGAGCGTATCGATGGTGAAGGTGGATTTGCCGCTGCCCGACACGCCGGTGATGCAGGTGAAGGTGCCGAGCGGGATGCTGGCGGTGACGCCTTGCAGATTGTTGCCGCGGGCGTTCTTGACGGTGAGTTTCTTGCCCGATCCCTTGCGGCGCTTGGCCGGGACGGGGATGGAGCGGCGGCCGGACAGATAGGCGCCGGTGATGCTGGTGGGGCTGTCGAGAATATCCTGCAGGCTGCCGGCCGCGACGACTTCGCCGCCGTGGACGCCGGCGCCAGGGCCCATATCGACCACATAATCGGCGAGGCGGATGGCGTCTTCATCATGTTCCACCACCAGCACGGTGTTGCCCAGATCGCGCAGGCGTTTCAGCGTGGTGAGCAGGCGATCATTGTCGCGCTGGTGCAAGCCGATGGAGGGTTCATCGAGCACATAGAGCACGCCGGACAGGCCGGAACCGATCTGCGAGGCGAGGCGGATGCGCTGGGATTCGCCGCCCGAAAGCGTGCCGGATTTGCGATCGAGGTTGAGATAATCGAGGCCGACATTGTCGAGGAAGCCGAGGCGTTCGGTGATCTCTTTCAGGATGCGATCGCCGATGGCGCGTTGTTTGGGCGTGAGGTGATCGGCGACGCCGCGCGCCCATTTCAGCGCCTGGCCGACGGGGCGACGGACGGCGGTGGAGATGGTTTCGCCGGCGATCTTGACGGAGAGCGCTTCGGGGCGGAGGCGATCGCCGTGGCAGACTTCGCAAGGAGAGGGGGACTGGTAGCGCTCCAGCTCCTCGCGGATCATGGTGCTTTCGGTATTGAGGCGCTTTTCGAGGTTGCGGACGACGCCTTCGAAGGTTTTGACGACCTCATAGGCCTTGCGGCCATCTTCGAAGCGCAGCGGGATGGCGCGGCTGCCAGTGCCATAGAGCACGGCGCGGGCGGCTTCATCCGACAGATCGGACCATTTGCTTTTCAGGGTGAAGCCATAGGCGCGGCCGATGCTGGCCAGCACCTGCAGATAATAGGGCGAGGGCGGGTTGGACTTGGCCCATGGCGCAACGGCACCCTTTTCCAGCGTGAGCGCATGGTTGGGGACGATCAGATCGGGATCGAAATGCTGTTTTTCGCCCAGGCCGTCGCAGGCCGGGCAGGCGCCTTGTGGGGCGTTGAAGGAGAACAGCCGAGGTTCGATTTCGGAGATGGTGAAGCCGGAGACCGGGCACGCGAATTTTTCGGAGAAGAGGATGCGGCGCTCGCCTTCCGGTGCATCGGCGGGCGCGTCGGCCAGTTCGACGAAGGCGAGGCCTTCGGCCAGTTTCAGCGCGGTTTCGAAGCTTTCGGCGAGGCGGGACTCAAGGCCTTCCTTCACCGCCAACCGGTCCACCACCACGTCGATGTCGTGCTTGTATTTCTTGTCGAGCGCCGGGGCTTCCTCGATGGCGTAGAACTCGCCGTCGATCTTCACGCGGGTGAAGCCGTCTTTCTGCAGCTGCGCCAGTTCCTTGCGATACTCGCCCTTGCGGCCGCGCACGATGGGGGCGAGCAAATAGAGGCGGGTGTTTTCCGGCAGCGCCATGACGCGATCGACCATCTGACTGACAGTCTGCGCCGTGATCGGCAGGCCGGTGGTAGGCGAATAGGGCACGCCGACCCGCGCCCACAGCAGGCGCATATAGTCGTAGATCTCGGTAACGGTGGCGACGGTGGAGCGCGGGTTCTTGCTCGTCGTCTTCTGCTCGATGCTGATCGCCGGCGACAGGCCCTCGATATGGTCCACGTCCGGCTTGGACATCATCTCCAGGAACTGGCGGGCGTAGGCGGACAGCGATTCCACGTAGCGCCGCTGGCCTTCGGCATAGATGGTATCAAAGGCGAGGGACGACTTGCCGGAACCGGACAGGCCGGTGATCACGGTGAGCGCGTTCTTGGGCAGATCGACGTCCACCCCTTTCAGATTATGCTCCCGCGCACCGCGCACCTGGATATGGTTCAGCATGAGCCCGTATGTTCCACATTTGTTCAGGCCGTGCAAGCCGGCTTGATCCGGGGTTACGAGGCGCAGGCGGGAAGGGCAAGGGCGGCGCTGTCGCGGGGAAGGTCAACGCGAAACACGGCAGAGCCACCCCCGATCAAGCCGGGGGTGGCCGTGCCATGCGAAGCTCTACCAAGCGTTGATAGAGCGAAGAAAGAACAGTGGCTTACAGCCCTGCCAACCGTCGGTTGCGGCCTTCCAGCCACGTACCGGCGAGCAGCGCCGCGATCACCGCGTAGGACCAGAAGATCAGGCCAACCGCATAGGCCCAGGCCATGCCGCCACCAGCAGAGGTGAGGCTGCCAATGTGGACCAACAGGCCGACCAGCTGGAACGCCGTGGCATACATCGGCCAGAAGCGATCACTGGTGAGCGCCAGGGCCAGCAGGCCGAGCAGCAGACCGAAGTCCACCGCCAGCACGCCATATTCCACGTGCTGATATTCGGCGGTGATCATGCGGGTGGCGAGCGTGGCGGCCAGGAAGCCGATCGCGGCCAGTTGTTCGTCACGACCGCCAAACCCGAAGGCCAGCAGCGCCGCAGCGACAACGGTGACAACAGCGAGAATTTCAAGAAACATCGTCCATACTCCAGACGAGAAGCGGTGGCTGACGCATCGGCGCCGGCAACCAAGTTTCAGCTGAAAAAGGCGCTTGCCTGGATCATGCCGCGATGGTGAGGTGGCGGCGCGGAGCGACCGTCTCGTCGAGGCGGGCTTCTTCGGGCGGGCAGTTGCCCATGAAGTTCACGGCGTCGAGGCCGATCTGGGTCTGCGCGGCGCGCAGGGCGGCGTGGGTGGCGATGATGCGCGAACGGGCCTGAACCAGCTGCTGGCAGGTTTCCATGGCACCCATCAGGGCGTCCTGACCGATGCAGGCGGCCAGATTGGCTTCCTGGGCGGCCATCGGCATGACGGCGGTGAGTTGGGCCACGGCCGACACGGCGGCGTTGATGGCGGCTTCAGCGGCGAACAGTTGCTCGGCAACCTTGTTCGCGGCGATACGGCGTTCTTTCAGCATAGCACAATCCTTTTTGAGAAAAGAACTGGCGGCTGATACGCGCAGCCAGTTGGTTAGACGCCCTTCCGGACGCCACGCAACTGGTTCCGGAAGCTCTAAACGAGTGTCTTTAATGCAGCCAAAGCAGCGAGAATGCCGCCGAAGCTCAGCGCAGAGGCCATGGCGATCCCCATGATCCAGCCAAGCCTTTGGCCGATCCCGAGATCATTCTTCTGGCCCCACGGACGTGTGGAGTGGAATGGCCGGGCACCAATGCCAGGGTCGGGGGCTGCAATGCCCGGCCAATCCGTTGCAAGCGTCGCCGAAGCGATATTGCCTGGTGATGCACCGGGTTGGGCGAGGGAGCCACCTGATGGACCAACATCCAGCCTGCCAGAGGTTGGGTGCAGCGTGCTTGCGAGGGATCCATGTTCTAGCTGATTGGGGTCGCTGGAACGATTGGAGGCTGCACCCGGATCCTGAGAAGCCGGTGCCCCAATCGTCGCTGATTTCGCGTCGTCAGCAATCTCCGAAGCTTGGTATATCAATTCCTGATACGCATCGCCGGTGCTGTTATCAGCGACGGGCTGGGCGATACCAAGGAGAATCTCGGTGTGGACGAGGGCGCGGGCAGCCTCGATCCGGTTGGTGACCTCAAGCTTCCGTATGGCCTGGCGCAGCCGCATATCAACGGTATGCGGCGACACACCGAGCTGGCGCGCGATGTCCTTGCTGGTCATGTGCTGGAAAACAAGGCGGAGGCAATCGCGCTCCGCATCGGTCAAAAGCGTCACGCGCGGGTTGCGCGGGCTATCTGGGTCTTGCCGTGTTGCCACAATAGAACACAGTGACTGGAAGGCGGCAAAGTCAAGCGTTGCCACGCCCGCACCCCCGATATTGTTTGAAATTCGACCACTCAGCATAGCCGCGACCCCATGCGACACGAGAACCAACCTGATTTATGTGCCTTTCCCTCAAGGGAAACAAGGCAAAACACACGTTTTGATGGCGACTGAATGCCACAATGTAACGAACATAAACCATTTTGCAGGGGTTTGGCAAGGTTTGTTGGGATAAAGCGTCAAACCCTGCCACCAACCCCAGCGAATCCCGCTCGACAGCGAATCACCCGAAGAATCGACTCACGCCCGGCCAGCCTCTCCAAACATGGGCTTTCAAGCGTTGGTAAGGCCTGTCACGATGCTGACTTATCAATGATTGAGATGGGGCTTGATAGGCTGATGGGCTGGGAATCAGAGATTGATGAGCTTGGTCGCCGCCGCATTGCTGCGCATGGCATGGGCGGGCCGGAGAAACTCACGCGCCAGCGCGACCAGGGCAAATTGAACGTGCGCGAGCGGCTGGCGGCGCTGGTTGATCCCGGCAGCTTCCACGAGGTGGGCGAGCTTTCCGGTTTTGCCCGTTATGATGACGCCGGCGAGATGACCGGGTTCCAGCCCGCCAATTTCCTGTTTGGCAACGCCACGATCGATGGCCGGCCGGTGGTGGCGACGGCCGACGATTTCACCGTGCGCGGCGGCGCAGCTGATGCCAGCCTGCACCGCAAGCTGATTGCAGCGGAACAGCTGGCCAGTGAATATCGCCTGCCGCTGATCCGCATGATCGAAGGCACCGGCGGCGGCGGCAGCGTGCGCACGCTGGAAAGCGCCGGTTACACCTATATCCCCGAAATTCCCGGCTGGGAGTTGATGACAGCCAATTTGAGCAAGGTGCCGGTGGTGGCGCTTGGCCTGGGGCCGGTGGCCGGGCTGGGCGCCGGCCGGATGGTGATGGCGCATTATTCGCTGCTGGTGGATGGGTTGGCGCAGATGTTCGTCGCCGGCCCGCCGGTGGTTGCCGCTGCCGGGGAGCATCGCACCAAGGAGGAACTGGGCGGTGCGGCGATCCATGCCGCTAATGGCGCCGTGGATGATCGGGTGGCGAGCGAGGCCGAAGCCTATGCCCGCACACGCTGGTTCCTTTCCTATCTGCCATCGTCGGTGGAGGAACTGCCGGCCCGCGCGGCCTGCCGCGATCCGGCGGACAGGGCTGATGAATGGCTGATCGGCGCGGTGCCGCGCGATCCGCGCCGGCTCTATCCGGTGCGGCCGATCGTGGAAGCGGTGGTTGATAAGGGCAGTTGGTTCGAGATCGGGCGGGAGTGGGGCACCGGCGTGGTGACGGGCCTGGCGCGGCTGGATGGCTGGCCGGTGGCGATCGTCGCCTCCAACCCGGAAAGTCTGGGCGGGCTGTGGACGGCCGCCACCGCGCGCAAGGTCGAACGCATGGTCGATCTGGCGGATACATTCCATCTGCCGATCATCCAGCTGGTTGATAATCCCGGTTTCCTGATCGGGCGGCGGGCGGAGGAAGAGGCCACAATCCGTTGGGGTTCCAGGGCCTTAGCTGCCATATATCAATCATCCGTACCCTGGGCGTGCGTGGTGATGCGCAAGGCCTATGGCATGGCGGGCAGCGGCCACGCGCCGGCCGATCGC
>NZ_JAUMBI010000220.1:0-21169 GCF_032115815.1 Sandarakinorhabdus sp. | reverse complement strand
GAGACAAGCGGAAACAGGGCCTCCGGCGGGCAGGGTCGCAGACCCTGCACCCGTTTGTTTTCTGGCACGCGCCAGCATGATGGGCGCTGGTGGGAGAGGCGCGACTGGTAACGAACGGGTGCAGGGACGAGTCCCTGCCCGCCGGAGGCCCTGAACCTTGCTGTTCCGTGCCTTCAGCACAGCCCGTCGTTCCCCAAATTATTTGGGATGGACGCAATCCGCGGCCTGTGGTGAGCACAGGGCGTGACGGGCTCAGAACACTCAGCAGAGATGTTTTCCGGTCTTTCCGATCGCGAACGGGAAGTCCTGCGCCTGTTGGCGTCCGGCCACACCGTCAAGTCCATCGCCGCCCAGCTTGGAGCCACGGAAACCGCCATCAACGAGCGCTTGCGCGATGCCCGCCGCAAGACCGGCGTTGGCAGCAGCCGGGAACTGGCGCGCCTGCTTGATGCCCAGAAAAGCTGGGACAGGAAAATCGATCTTCCGGCCGGCAACGCGGCGGTCAACCCTTCGATCCAGCCCACAAATGGCGGGCTGTTCAGATCGAAGGGAAAGATCATCATGCTTATCGCCTTGCCGCTTGCCGCTGCTGCCATGGTCGCCGTGGCGACCCCGTCCGCGGATACCCCGACCGTTCAGACAATTGCCGCCAGGCCGTCGCCATTGGTTGGCAGCTGGGCGCTGGACGTGGCGCGGATCCCGGAAAACGAACGGCCGCAGCGGGTCACCATCAGCTTCCGCATCGCGCCGGACGGGAAATGGACCACGCTGGTGGAGATCGTGGCGCCCGATGGTTCCAGCCAGCATGCGGAATCGACCGCGGCCACCGATGGCGTGCCCGTGACCATCAGTGGCACCATGGGCGCTATCGACACGGTTGCGCTGCGCCAGCCGGCCACGAATACGTTGGTGATGACGCTGGGCAAGGGCGGTGTGCCAGTCTCAACGCGGGTCTATGCCGTTTCCAAGGACCGCAAATCGATGACCGAAACCATCGTTTGGGCTGGTGGCACCTTGCCGAAGCTGGAAACCACCCACTTCAACCGGATCGACTGACGGCTGCAAACTGCACCAGCAGGACGAAGGCCTGAAGAGGAGGGGGCCAAAAAACGAAGGTGGGTGCAGGGGCTCAGCCCCTGCCCGCCGGAGGCCCTTCTGCTTCTAGCCCAGCGCCGCCTGAACCGCCTCGAACAGACGCCGGCCATCGGTGCCGCCCTGGGCATCTTCGATCAGCCGTTCCGGGTGGGGCATCATGCCGAGCACGTTGCCGGCGTCGTTGAGGATGCCTGCGATGGCGCGGGCCGAGCCGTTGACCTCTTCGGCGTAGCGGAAGGCGACGCGGCCTTCGCCTTCGAGGCGGTTGAGAGTCTCGGAGTCGGCGAAATAGTTGCCGTCGTGGTGGGCGACGGGGATGGTCACCGTTTCGCCGGCGGCATAGCGGCTGGTGAAGATGGACTGGCTGTTAACCACTTCGAGCCGGACTTCGCGGCAGACGAAGTTGAGCCCGGCGTTGCGCATCAGGGCGCCGGGCAGCAGGCCGGTTTCGGTGAGCACCTGAAAGCCGTTGCAGATGCCGAGCACGGTGCGGCCTTCGCCGGCGGCCTGGACGACGGCCTGCATGACGTGGGAGCGGGCGGCCATGGCGCCAGAGCGCAGATAATCGCCATAAGAGAACCCACCGGGGATGCCGATGAAATCAAGGCCTTCCGGCAGGCTGGTTTCGGCGTGCCACACCATGGTGGGCGCGGTGCCGGTCACCTTGGTGATGGCATCGGCCAGATCCCGATCGCAGTTGGAACCGGGGAAGACGATGACCGCAGCCTTCACGGCATTTCGATCCGGAAATTCTCGATCACCGTGTTGGCGAGCAGCTGGCGGGCCATGGCTTCAACTGTTTCGCGGCTGGTGCCGTCGGCCAGTTCCAGCTCGATGATCTTGCCGGCGCGGACGTCGCCGACGCCGTCGAAACCCAGGCCCTTCAGGGCCGATTCGATGGCCCGGCCCTGCGGGTCGAGCACGCCATTTTTCAGGGTGACGGTGACGGTGGCTTTCATGGGCGCGGCCATAGGCTGAACCGCCGTTTGGCGCAAGCGGCGGAGGCTGATTTCAGCTCAGCAGCACAGCCACCGCCGCGCCCAGCCCGGCTGCCAGCAGCAGCCACGGCGTGGACCAGCCGCCAGAGCTCTTTTCCGGCAGCGGGGGCAGGGGTGCTTGCGGCGGCGCGGCGCCGGGCATGGGATTTTCAGCGATCCACTGGCGGAAAATGCGCGGCAATTGGCTGAGCGCACGGGCGTTCAGCACCAGCCGGTCAGCGATCACAGCTTCCGGGCCCATCTCGTCGCGTACCCAGTTGCGCACATAGGGTTCGGCGACTTCCCACATGTTGACATGCGGATCGATGGTGAGTGCGACGCCTTCCACCATCACCATGGTTTTCTGCAGCAGCAGCAGGTGCGGCTGCACCGGCATGTCGAAACTGCGGGTGATGGAGAACAGGCCTTCGAGCAGATCGGTGATGGCGATGTCTTTCGCCTGGCGACCGCGGATCGGCTCACCCACGGCGCGGAGCGCGGTGGCAAAGGCGGCCGGATTGTGGTGCGGCGGCACATAGCCGGCTTCGAAATGAATCTCGGCGACCCGGGCATAATTGCCGGTGACGAGGCCATGGAGGATTTCGGCGAGGTAGAGCCGGGCGCGGCGGTTGATCCGGCCCATGATGCCGAAATCGATGACGCCGATGCGGGCATGGTCCACGCCATTCCCCGGCGGGATGACGAACAGATTGCCCTGGTGCAGATCGGCGTGGAAGAAGCCCTTGGCGATGGCCTGGGCGAGGAAGCCGTTGACCAGCACCCGCGCCAGCGCCGGCCGATCGATATCGAGCGCGGCCAGGGCCGGCCGGTCAGACACCTTCACCCCGTCGATCCAGTCGATCACCAGCACGCGGCGGGTGGAACGCTGCCAGTCCACGCCCGGCACGACGTAATCGGGCTCGCCGGCGAGGATCTCGCCCAGTTCCGACGCGTTGGCGGCTTCGCGGCGCAGATCGAGCTCGGCTTCGATCCAGCTCTTGAAGGTGGCGATCACGGCGCGCGGTCGCAGGCGGGCAAATTCGCCGCCCAGTGTTTCAATATGGCCGGCGCCCCATTCATAGGTGGCGAGCGCGGACGACACTTCGGCCTCGATGCCGGGGCGCAGCAGCTTGATGGCAACGGTGCGGCCATCGTTGGTGACGCCCTTGTGGACCTGGGCGATGGAGGCAGCGCCAACGGCTTCGGGTTCGATCGACTGGAACTGGGTTTTCCAGTCGCCGGCATAAATGGCGTTCAGGATCGGCTCGATCGTGCTGAACGGGGCAGGCGGGACGGCGTCCTGCAGGCGAGCCAGATCGGTGGCGGCTTCCAGGCCAATCAGATCGGGGCGGGTGGCAAGCGCCTGGCCCAATTTGATCGCGGCCGGGCCAACGGCGGCAAGGCCGGCGGCGAAATCCGGGGTGGTGGGGGCGCCGGTTCCGAAGCGCGCGACTTTCGCCAGCAGCCGTACAGCAAACGGCAGCCGCCGGTCCTCAAACGGACGCAGCCCACCACTGCGCGCCAGCCGCCGGCCCCATTTCAACAGCCGCCATAGGTGGACGATGGCGATCAATTCAGACCTTCCATCCCGAATGGATGGCCACCGCGCCGCCCAGGATCGGCGTGTATTTGACCTGAGAGAAACCGGCGGCGGCGATCATCGCGGCGAATTCCGGCATCTTGGGGAAGCGGCGGATCGATTCGATCAGATAGCGGTAGCTCTCGCCATCCTTGGCCACCATTTCGCCGATGCGCGGCACCAGCTTTTCCGAATAGATATCATAGACTTCGGCAAAGCCGGGCCAGGTGGTGGAGGAAAATTCCAGGCAGAAGAAACGCCCGCCATACCGCAGCACGCGGTGGGCTTCCTTCAAGGCTGCCGGGATGTCGGTGACGTTGCGGATGCCAAAGGCGATGGTGTAGGCATCAAAGCCAAGGCTCGGGAAACTCAGGGTTTCCGCATTTTCCTCGCGCCAGATCAGGCTGGTCAGGCCCTTTTCGGTGGCGCGCTCCATGCCCACTTCCAGCATGGCGGGGTTGATATCCGCCACCGTCACATTGGCGCCGGACTTTTCCATCCGGAACGCGATGTCTCCGGTGCCGCCAGCCATGTCGAGAATGTCCTCACCGGCGCGCGGGTTCACCCGGCGGACGAAATCATCCTTCCAGACCCGGTGCATGCCGGCCGACATCAGATCATTCATGATGTCGTAACGCTTTGCCACGGAACGGAAAACGTCGCCCACGCGGCGAGTTTTCTCCTCCGGGGCAACCTCTTCATATCCAAAGCTGACGGTGTCGCTCATCGCCTGTCCTTTTCGCATCGGCGGCTTAGCCGAGGCTTGGCGGCCATGCAAACGCCGCCTATGTCGCGGCTATGCCTGAATTGCCCGAAGTCGAAACCGTGATGCGTGGATTGGCGCCCGTCTGGGCAGGCCAGCGCTTCACCCGTGTCGTCGCCCACCGCCCTGACCTTCGCCGGCCGTTGCCGGAAGCGCTCGGCCAGCGACTAACCGGGGCGGTGGTCACCCGACTGGGCCGACGCGCCAAATATGGCCTGGTGGAAACCGATCGTGGTGACACGCTGATTATCCATCTCGGCATGTCTGGCCGGATGCGGGTCGATCCCGGGGAACGGGAAAAGCACGATCATGTCGTGTTTGAAACTGGCAACAGGCGGGTGGTGGCCTTCAACGATGCACGGCGGTTCGGCAGTCTTGATCTGGTTGCCACCAGCGATGCATCCAATCATCCTTTGCTCGCCGGCATCGGTCCCGAGCCATTGGGGCCGGACTTTGGCCTGACGCTGCTGCAGCGCATCTTTGGCGACCGCTTGGCGCCAGCCAAGGCGATCCTGCTCGATCAGCGGCTGATAGCGGGCTTGGGCAATATCTATGTCTGCGAGGCATTGTTCCGCGCTGGCATCCACCCGGAAACGCCGGGCGGGCAGGTGACGGCAGCGCAGCTCAAGCGCCTGCAGCCGGCGATTCCCAACGTGCTGCAGGAAGCCATCGCAGCCGGCGGTTCCACCCTTCGTGACCATGCGGCGCCTGATGGCACGCTGGGCTATTTCCAGAAGGACTTTGCCGTTTATGGGCGAGAAGGGAATGGCTGCCCTGTGTGCGCCAAGCCGGTGGAACGTATCGTCCAGTCCGGCCGCTCCAGTTTCTTCTGTCCGTCGTGCCAGCCACCGCTCCTATTGCGCCGAAAGGCTTGACCGAAGGGCTGCCCTCGCTTATGGCGCTCACCTTCCGGCGTTACCCCGCAAGGGGAGAGCGCCTGTTCATCATTGATCAGACTTGCAGGAAATCATGGCCAATACGCCCCAGGCTGAAAAGCGCATCCGCCGCAACGACCGCCGCGCCGCGATCAACAAGGCGCGCGTGAGCCGCATCCGCACCTTCGTCAAGAAGGTCGAATCAAGCCTCGCCGCCGGTGATGCCTCTGCTGCTGCCGAAGCGCTGAAGGCTGCCCAGCCGGAAATGATGCGTGGCGTTGCCAAGGGCGTGCTTCACAAGAACACCGTGTCGCGCAAGATCAGCCGCCTTGCCGCCCGCGTTAAGGGTCTGGCCACCGCCTGATTTTCGTTGGCGCAATCGCGCTGACCAGTAATTTCAAAACGGGGTGTTGCCATGCGGCGGCACCCCGTTTTCGTGTCACAAATCGCTGACCTGTAGCGCCACCCAGCCTGGTGGTGATTCGCCACCGCCGTCGTCGATTCGCCACTGGAATCGCCGATTCGCCGGCTTTGCCGGCGGGTCATTGGGGCCAAAGTGGAACAAGCCGTGATCTGTTGCAGCGCACAAGCGAATTGCTGCGCTGCAAAACGTTCTGGAGTTGGGCCTGAGACGTCATCAAAGCGTCATCGGTTTGACACAAAAAATCCAAGCGCTTAGCCGGTAGTGCTGCCTGATCGCATCCGCGACCGGTAATGATTCGCCGCGTAAATCCAAAGAGTTGCGAGGCTCTCCACGGTAAGTCCCCGGATGGGCTGTCAACAGCTTTATTTGGCTGTGGATGGAAATTGGTCGCTTGCAGGGCCACGCCCGCCCTGCTTATTTGGAGTGGGGTTTGGACCGGCCCGCGTGATGAATGTCATACGGTCCGATCACGCAACACGCGATGCTGGCTGTGCCTATCTTCAGGTGCAGTGGCGCAACTGCGCCCGGCTTAATACGGCCGGATAGTGTCGTGTGTTTTAGTTGGAAATGGACCTCCGCAGGTGGGGTTTGGGTCAATTGCCGGGGTCGGCGGAAGGAAGGGTGCGTGTCGACGGCTGTTGCATCAGTTATGCCTTCCGGCTTTCAGCCGGTGCCGCAGGGTGGTTCGGCCGACGTTTCCGCGAACGATCGGGACGTGTGGTCCCGCGTGCGCGCCGCCCTGAAGACTGACGCCGGCGATCACAGCTACGAAGCCTGGCTGGCACCGTTGGTCCTGGTCGGCTGCGACGGTGACACGTTGCGTCTGGCGGCGCCGTCGGCCTTCGCCGCTGATTGGGTCAGCAGCAACTATGCCGATCTGCTGCGTCGTCATTGGTCGCAGCACCAGCCGTCTATCCGTCGTGTTGCCGTTCAACAGGGTCAGGCCATGGTGGCACCACCGGTCGCAAAGGTTGTTGCGCCCTCTGCGAGCCAGCCTCTGCCGGTCGATGCGCGCTACAACTTTGACAATTTCATCGTCGGCAAGTCCAACGAGCTCGCATACAATGCAGCACTGGCCATGGCCGAACCGGGCGCTCCGGGCTTCAACCCGCTGTTCCTGCATGGCACCACGGGTTTGGGCAAGACCCACCTCATGCACGCCATCGGCAATGCCTATTTGGCCCACCATCCCAGCGCCCGCGTCGCCTATCTGTCGGCCGAGAAATTCATGGTCGAGTTCATGGCGGCCATGCGGGCCAAGGACACGATCAGCTTCAAGCAGCGGCTGCGCTCGGTCGATCTGTTGATGATCGACGATGTGCAGTTCATTGCTGGCAAGGAATCGACTCAGGAAGAATTCTTCCACACGATGAACGAGATCATTGGGGCCGGAAAACGTCTGGTCATCACTGCCGATCGTTCGCCGCAGAATCTCGAAGGCATCCAGGAACGTATCCTGTCGCGCATGGCCTGGGGTCTGGTCGCTGATATCAACCCGGCCGATTACGAGCTGCGGCTGAACATCCTGCACGCCAAGGTGGCTGCGCTGGGCAACCGCGTCGCGGTGCCGGATGACGTGATCGAGTTCCTTGCCCGCAAGATCACTGCCAACGTGCGTGAGCTGGAAGGCGCCTTGAACCGCGTCACGGCCTTCGCCCTGCTGGTGAACAAGCCGGTCACGCTTGAATTCACCCGAGAAACGCTGGCCGATCTGCTGCGCGCCCACGAAAAGAAGCTCACGATCGACGAGATCCAGCGCAAGGTCGCCGATTATTACGGCCTCAAGGTTGCCGATCTTCTGTCGGAACGCCGTGCCCGCGAAGTTGCCCGGCCGCGCCAGATCGCCATGTATCTGGCCAAGAAGATGACGCCGCGTTCGCTGCCCGAAATCGGCCGCCGGTTCGGCAAGCGGGATCACACCACCGTGATGCACGCGGTGAAGCGGGTGGAGCAATTGCGCGCTGATGATCGCGAGATTGACAGCGATGTCGCGACCCTGACCCGCCTTCTGGACGGCTGAGGCTTCCCAGCCTGCTGCCAAGCGGGTAACGGCGATGCTGTGCAGCGCCTGAAACACTCCGGGCCGTTCTGGTTCATCCTCTCCTGCTGCGCCTTTGCGTCGATGTGGGTGATGATCCGCCTTGCCGCGCGCCACCTGCACAGTTTCGAGATTGTTTTCTTCCGCAACTTCCTTGGGTTGCTCTTCTTGCTGCCGATGATGCTCGGCACGCCCGGCCTGATCCGGCTGGACCGGATGAAGGTGCATCTCGGCCGCGCAACGTCGGGCTTCATTGCCACGATGGGGACCTTCTATGCGGTGGCCAATGCGCCGCTTGCCACCACGCTGGCCATCAACTACACGGCGCCGCTGTTCGGCACGCTTGGGGCCGTGCTGGTGCTGGGAGAGCGCATCCGCGCCCGGCGCATCGCGGCGCTGGCCGTCGGCTTTGTCGGCATGCTGCTGGTGCTGCGGCCCGGCCAGCTGCCGCTCACGCCCGGCATCGCGGCCGGCATCATTTCGGCGGTTTCCACCGGCTATTCCATCGTCGCCATGCGCAGTCTGGTCGGCGTGGACGATTCGCGCGCCGTTGCGGCCTGGACCTTCATTCTCACCACCATTCCCAGTCTGGCCGTCGCCCTGTTCGTGTGGGCGCCGCCGCCGCCGGCCGTGTGGCCGCTGCTGGCCGGCATCGGCGCGGCCGCGGCGATCGGCCAGCTCACCCTCACAAAGGCCTTTTCCCTGTCGGAAGCTTCGGCTGTGCTGCCACTCGATTTCGTGCGCTTCGGCCTGATCACGGCGGCCGGCATCTTCCTGTTTGGCGAGACTTATGACGCGCTCACGCTGGCCGGCGGGGCGCTCATCCTGTCGTCCACCATCTACCTGGCCTGGCGCGAAGCGCAGCTCCGCAAGCTGCGTTGAGGGTCATGGGCTGATTGTTTGGAAAGGTTGCGGGCACTGCCCCCGCTGCCCATAAGCGGGGCATCACTATTCTCACATGGGGAGGTTCACATGAATCTGGAAGGTTGTTCGGCGGTCGTTACCGGCGGTGCATCGGGTCTGGGCGCGGCAACGGCGCGGCTGCTGGCCAAGCATGGCGTCAAGGTCGCCATTTTCGACATGAATGCCGAGAAGGGCGAAGCCATGGCCGCCGAAGTGGGCGGCGTGTTCTGCAACGTCAACGTCACCGATGAAGCCTCGGTCGATGCCGGCTTTGCCAAGGCCCGCGCTGCCATCGGGCAGGAGCGGATCCTGATCAACTGCGCCGGCACCGGCAACGCCATCAAGACGGCCAGCCGTTCCAAGGAAGATGGCAGCATCAAGCATTTCCCGATCGATGCCTTTGATCGCATCATCCAGATCAACCTGGTCGGCACGTTCCGCTGCATCGCCAAGTCGGCCGCCGGCATGATGAGCCTGCCGCCGATGGAAAACGGCGAACGTGGCGCCATCGTCAACACCGCTTCGGTAGCCGCTGAAGACGGCCAGATCGGCCAGGCGGCCTATTCCGCGTCCAAGGGTGGCGTCGTCGGCATGACCCTGCCGATCGCCCGCGACCTGTCGAGCGAAGGCATCCGCGTCAACACCATCCTGCCCGGTATCTTCAACACGCCGCTGCTGCAGGGCGCGCCGGACAATGTGAAGGCGGCGCTGGCGGCGACCGTGCTGTTCCCGAAGCGTCTGGGCGGCCCGGAGGAATATGCCTCGCTGGCGGTCGAGATGTGCCGGAATTCCTATTTCAACGGCGAAGACGTCCGTTTGGATGGCGGGATCCGGATGGCGCCGCGCTGATCGCAGCCGGGCGCGAAAATAGCGGAGCTATTTTCCGACTCCGGCAAGATCGGCCAGCGACCGAAAAAGGGCGGCTCTCCAGCCGCCCTTTTTTTGTGTCGTCTGACGGCGTGGCTCCGCCACGCACTTTCTTCCTTCCTTCTGGCACCCCCAGCGGACTCGGCGGCCTTGCCGCCGGTCGCGCGTTCAGCGCCCCTTTTTCCCCACGTTTTCAAAGAACAAGCCCGTCATTTCAGTTTGAACAGTTTTTACGATTCGTAGCGAATCTGGGAATTTTCAGCGTCCCGGCCCAACCCGTAATCCAATCTGGCCCAAGCCCTCATCATGACAGGCTTGGCCCGTGTAGGACAGCGCCGGCCCGGCTTTTCCACCCCCAACCGCTGGCGCTGCGCGCCGCCTTCGGCTCCCCGCAAGCGGGAGGGGAGCCTCTCGGCCATTCATCATTCTGCAACCCATCGCGCCCCACAATCAGCGCCATGAAACGCACGCTCCTCCTCGCCGCCCTCGTCGCGGCGCCCGCCTTCGCCCAAACTCCGCCCGCCAGCATCGGCCAGCCCTTCATCCCGGCGCCGTGGTGGATGAAGGACCCGGTGATCGCGTCTATGGGCCATGTCCGCACCGAAGTGCCGGCCAACCGCGCCCGCTTTGTCGCCCGCTTCTCGGCGGTGGAAAAGACCGCGGCCGGCGCCACCACCGCCGCCACCGCCAAGGCAAAGGAGCTCGATGCCGCGCTCGCCGCGCTCGGCAAGGACCGGGTGCGGCTGACCACCAGCCTTTCCACCCGCCCGCTGTATGACCAGTATCGCCAGAAGGATGGCACGTTGGTGGAAAACCAGCGCGCCGACATGATCGAATCCTATGAAGTGACCGCGGTGCTCAGCGTGGACGTGCGCGACACCGAGGTGCTGGAACGCGCCTATCGCCTGGCCGTCGCTGCCCGCCCGTCGGCCATCGATACGCCGTCATTCAGTCTGGAACCGGAAAACGGCCTGAAGACCTGGCTGTATGAAGCGGCAATCAAGGATGCCGCGCGTCGCGCCCGGCTGGCCACGGCGGCGGCTGGCAGCCGGCTGGGGATGGTGAAGGTCATCGATCCATCGGGCGGCGTCTGCCAGACGCAGGTGCTGGCCGGCTGGCCCAGCTATGCCGGCGAAAGCCCGGCCGCTGATGTGCAGGCACCCGACAGCATGGCGCGCTATTCCGATGCCGCGCCCGCCATGATGGCCGCGCCAGCGCCGCCGCCACCGCCGGGGCTGGAAAAACTGGCCGGCGATGTGCAGGTGACGCTGCAGCCGCCGCTCCATCCGCTCACTGCCCAGGCCTGCGTGATCTACGGCCTGCTGCCCCCCGGTTGACGGCTTTGAATCAGCGATATAGCTTCGACAACGGTTAAGGGGAGGAGAAGCGCAATGGCTCACAAGTTCGAAATCTACAAGGACAAGGCCGGCGAATTTCGCGTGCGCTTCATGTACAACAGCGAGGTGATGTTCTCCACGCAAGGCTATTCGTCGAAGGCCTCCGCGGTGAATGCCATCGAATCGATCAAGAAGAACGGCCCCGGTGCGCCGACGGTTGAACAGGAAGATTGATTCAACGCTCTGGTGACGGCAGGGGCGGCGCCGCAAGGGGCCGCCCTTGTTGCATGAAGGATCAGCCGATCAGCGCATCGATGGCCTTGGCCAGCCGCACATCGCGCGCCGAAAGCCCGCCGGCGTCATGGGTGGTCAGCGCGATATCGACCTTGTTGTAAACGTTGAACCATTCGGGGTGATGGTCCTGGGCTTCGGCCAGCAGTGCCACCCGGTTCATGAAGCCCCAAGCCTCGTTGAAGTCCTTGAAGCGGAAGCCCCGCTTCAGATGCTCGCCATCCAGCTGCCAGTCGGGCAATTTCGTCGCCAGCGTGGCGCGCGCGGTCTTATCCAGCTTCTCGACCATCGCCGGCTTCCTCTCTATGGTGTGGTCATGTTGATCGCACCCACCCTTGCCGATATCGAACAGGTCGCACAAGCCGCCGTGGAGCGGTTGCCCGACCAGTTCCGCCGCCATCTCGCCAGCGTCATCCTGAAGGTGGAGGATTTCCCCGACGAAACTGTGATGGCGGAAATGAACCTCGAGACGGAGTGGGATCTGCTCGGTCTGTACTGGGGCCGCCATGTCGGCATGAAGGGCGATGTGCCATCGGGCGCGCTGCCGGACATGATCTTTCTCTATCGCCGGCCGATGCTGGATGTGTGGGCTGAAAGCGGCGAGACGCTGGAACTGCTGGTGACCCATGTGCTGGTGCACGAAGTGGGGCATCATTTCGGGTTGAGCGATGAGGCGATGGACGCGATCGAGGCGGAGGCGGGGGAGTGAGCCCCGGTAGCCACGGCCGGCGGCGGAGCCGCCGAGTCCGTTTCGTGTGAGAGTTTAGGAAGCAAGGAAGAGCGCGGCGGAGCCACGCCGTCGGACGAGTCAAAGAAAGGGCGGCCTGTTGGGGCCGCCCATTTTTGCTCGCCGTCCGATCTTGCCGGAGTCGGTGGATAGCGCCGCTATCCACGCGCCCGGCTACGATTTGCGATTAGAAATTCACCCGGCCCGTGATGCCGAAATAGCGATCCGCTTCACGCGGGATCAGGTAACGGAACGCGCCACCGGGGCCACCGTTGGTGATCTGCGCCGCAAAGCTCTGATCAAACAGGTTCTTGACGATGAACGTCAGGCGGAACTTGTCGTCCTTCTCGACCAGGCCGAACTGCAGATCGACCAGGCTGTAGGCGCCGATCGTGCCGGCATCGCGCAGCGCCTGGCTGGCATCGAACAGCGACAGCTGGCTCGATTGCGTCGAGACATTACCGGCCAAGGTGAAATCGACCGCGCCGCCAGTGCGATAGCGGTAATCCATGCCCAGGCTGCCCTTCCACTTGGGCGCAAAGCCGAGCGGGGTGCCGGCCGGGATCACGGCAGCGCCGGGCGGTGCACGGAAGGCATCAACCTGCGCATCGGTGTAGGCAAGGCCACCCCCGAAGTTCAGATCCTTGGCCGGGCGCCACACGAAGTCCAGTTCGATGCCGCGGGTCGACACGTCACCGGCGTTGGTGAAGCGGGTCACCACCACGCCAGCCACGAGATCCGGGTTGTTGGCCTGGAAGTTCTTGTACTTGGCATAGAAGGCGGCGAGGTTCAGCGTCAGCGAGCCGCCGAACAGCGTGTTCTTCAGGCCGATTTCATAGGAATCGGCGATTTCGGCTTCGATGACGTTGGTGCCGGTCGGGTTCAGGTTGAAGAAGGTGTTGTAGGCCGGGCCCTTGTAGCCACGGCTGTAGGTACCATAGCCCATCACATCTTCGCTGAAATCATATTGCAGACCCAGCTTGCCCGACAGGTTGGTGGCACTGGTCTTGGCGCGGAACGGGGTGCCATTGCTGCGGGTCGGATCGCCGTTGTTCTGGCCGAAGTTGGAGCTGTCGTAGACGCCCTGATCGAAGTTGCGGGCGATGCCGGGCAGGCCGGCGACGTTGGGCGAGGCGACGCGGCTGTGGAAGATCGACAGATCATCCGCCGTGAAGCGCAAGCCGACGATGGCGCGCAGCTTTTCGTTGAAGGCATAGGTGCCCTGGCCGAACAGCGCATAGTTGTCGAACGCCGAACCGAAGGTCGCGGTGCCGCTGACATTTTCGGCCGGGAAGCCGGGCGAACCGCAGGTGACCAACGCGACCGGCGACGGCGCGTTGCCGCAGCGGGTGACAAAGCGGCTGAAGGTGCGTTCGGTGACGGCGCGGCTGAAGAAGGCGCCGGCCACATAGGTGAAGGCCTGATCAGCCGGCGAGGTCAGCCGCAGTTCCTGGCTGAAGGTGGTGCCGGTTTGCGGGCCATCATCGTGCAGTTGCGCGAGGCCGGCAAAGGCGCCGCCCACCCAATCGCCTTCGCGGATTTCGCGGTTGTCATAGCGGCGCCAGGCGCTGATCCAAGTCACCGTGTGGGTGCCGACTTCGGCATCCAGCTGGGCCGAGATGCCATAGCTTTCTTCTTCGGTGCGGGTGACGAGATTGTGCCGCACGGTGCGGGTTTCATCGCCCTGGAAGTTGATGCCGGCCAGCGCCAGCGCGGCCACGCCGGTGGGCGTGGTGCCGATCACTTCGGCGCAGCAATCGTCGTTGGCCTTGCGCCAATCGGCAATCACCGTCAGCTTCACCGTCTCGGTCACGTCGGCTTCGATGATGCCGCGCACGCCGTACCGGTCATAGCCGTTGACGCGGCGGTTCACGCCGGCGGCATCGTTGAAGATGTTGCCGTCATAATTGCTGTAGAAGGCGGTCAGGCGGGTGCGGACGCTGTCACTCAGCGGCACGTCAACGCCGGCGCGCACGCGATATTCATTGCCGTTGCCAAAGAACCAGCCACCTTCGGCATAGCCGCCCAGCTTGTCGCCCGGGCGCTTGGACACGATGTTGACCACACCGGCGGAGGAGTTCTTGCCGAACAGCGTGCCCTGCGGGCCGCGCAGCACTTCGATGCGATCAATGTCGACCAGATCGGAGAAGGCTTCACCGGCGCGGGCCAGCACGACGCCATCGAGCACGGTGGAGATCGACGGTTCGCCAGCCAGAGAGAAGGTCGCCGTGCCGACGCCGCGGATATACAGCGACTGGTTGATCGACGTGCCGGATTTGCGGAAGTTCAGCGACGGCACCAGATACTGGGCGTTTTCCAGGTTGAGCGCGCCCTGGCGGGCCAGCGCATCGCCACTCACGACCGACACGGCGAGCGGAATATCCTGCAGTTTTTCGCTGCGCTTCTGCGCGGTGACGACGATCTCGACCGACTCATTGTCGTCGGCAACGGTCTGTGCGGCGGCTGGTGCGGCGGCGGCGGCCAGAATGGCGGCTGAACTCATCAAGAAACTACGGATCATGTCACTCCCCTTGTCTTCTGTCCGGACTGATGCCGGCTTGTCGATGCAGTTGTCGGTAGGCGTGTTGCCTTGCCAAGACAGACTTTCTTGATTGAGGTCAATCTGACTTGGCGGCGTTCATGTGCAGTTCTGGCCACGCTGTGGCGGCAGAGTCACACTCGAATCTGCGCGTTACAGGCCAAGCTCCGCCATGGTCACGACGCGATGCTCCCTGGCGGAGATCTCGGCCGCCAACCCGATGGCAACAGCGCGAAGGCCATCGTCGGCGGTCACGATCACCGGGCCGTTCCCCCGGACAGCGGTGGCGAAATGCCGGTGCTGGAAGAAGGTGGAGCCATGGTGCTGCCCGGCGGCCAGCGCATCGGGCGGGGTTTCGACATGCCAGCGGGTCGCCTGCTTGGGGTTCATGAAGCCGACGCGCGGGGAATGGATGATGTCGCCGGCCGGGATCAGCACGTCCAATCGCGCCTTGTCACCCGTGGCGAGGATTTCTTCCTGCTGTTCGGCGCCATCGGCGAACATGCACAGATCGAGCATGGCGCGCACGCCGCCCTCGAAATCGACCACGGTGTAGCTGTTGTCGATGATGTCCGGCGTCTTGCCGTCGTAACGCTCGTCCTTGTGGTTCACGTCCATGGCGCCGCTGCAATAGACGCGCACCGGTTCGGCCTGGATGACGTGCCGCATCAGATCGAAGAAATGGCAGCATTTCTCGACCATGGTGCCGCCGCTGTTGACCGAGAAGCGGTTCCAGTCGCCCACCTTCACCAGGAAGGGGAAGCGATGCTCGCGGATGGAGAGCATCTGCAAATGTCCGACCTTGCCGGCGTGGACGTGGCTGACGAACTCGCTGACCGGCGGCATGAAGCGATATTCCATCGCGGTCCAGAAGGTCTTGTCATAGCCCGTCACGGCGGCCGCAACCGCCTTGGCATCCTCCAGCGTCGTCGCCAGCGGCTTTTCGCACAGGATATGCAGGCCGGCATCCATCAGCGGCCCCAGCACGGCGCGGTGGGTGAAATTGGGCGAGGCGACCACGACGGCATCGCACAGGCCCGACGCCGCCAGCGCTGCCGCATCGGGGAAGCGCGCCACGGCGTGACCGATGGCCTTTTCAGCGCGATCGAGGCAGGCCGGCACTGGATCGGCGATGGCGGTGATGGTGCCGCCGCCCAGCAACTGAATATTGGCGATATGCTCCAGCGCCATCATGCCGGTGCCAATAATGCCCCAGCGAATATTGTCGGTGCTTCCCATCTGCCCGTCCTTCAGTCTATCAAGCCAAAATGTCGCAGATCGCTCTAAGCCCCAATCGCCGCCCGCTGGGCAAGTCCGAATTTATGGTGTCGCCGCTGGCGTGGGGCATGTGGCGCTTCGCCGGCGATGATGTCGCCGCCGCGCAGGCGCGCTGCGAGGCGGCGCTGGCGGCCGGCATCAACTTCTTCGATACGGCCGATATTTACGGGCCTGACAATGACGAGCCGTTCGGTGCGTCCGAAGCGCTGCTCGGCCGCGTGTTCAAGGCGGCGCCGGCCCTGCGCAGGCAGGTCGTGCTGGCGTCGAAGGGCGGCATCAGCATGGGCGTGCCCTACGACTCGTCGCCCGAATATTTGGTCGCCGCCATCGACGCCTCATTGAGCCGCATGGGCGTCGAGCGCATCGATCTGTGGCAGATCCACCGGCCCGACATGCTCACCCACTGGGCCGACGTCGCCGCCACGCTGGACGCCCAGGTGCAGGCCGGCAAGATCGGCGCGGTTGGCGTCTCTAACTTCACCCCGGCGCAAACCCGCGCGCTGGCCGCGCATCTGAAAGCGCCTTTGGTCTCCACCCAGCCGGAATTCTCGGTGCTGGCGCTCAGCCCGTTGTTTGACGGCACGCTCGATCTCGCCATGGAGATGGGTCAGGCCGTGCTGGGCTGGTCGCCGCTGGGGCAGGGCCGGCTGGGCGATGGCGATCCGCGCCCGGGCCGGAAAAAGGCCGAGGATGATCGCTTGATCCGGGTCAAGGCGGCGCTGGCGGCGCACGGGGCAAAGTTCGGCGTGAGCATCGCTGCCACCGCTTACGCGTGGGTGCTGGCGCATCCGGCCGCGATCACCCCGATCGTCGGCAGCCAGAACCCGGTTCGCATCGCGGAAGCGGCCGATGCCTTCAAGGTGACGTTCACGCGGGCGGAATGGTACGCCATCCTGGTCGCATCGCTTGGGGAGAATTTGCCGTGAGTGGTCCCGAAATCAGCTGGTTTTCCGCGCTGTGCGATGATGATTACGAGTTTCTGGGCGTGCCCGATCCGGGCCTGCGCTCCAGCTGGGAACATTGCCGCAATATCGTCATGACCGCCGAAAAGGGTGGGTTTGACAATATATTGCTGCCATCGGGCTATCAGCTCGGCATCGACACGCAGATGTTTGCCGGCGCCATTGCCGCGCTCACCCATCGCATCCGTCTGCTGATGGCGATCCGCGTTGGCGAAACCTGGCCGCCGCAACTGGCCCGTCAGATTGCCACGCTGGATCAGATCCTGGGCGGCCGCCTGACGGTGAACATCATCTCGTCCGACATGCCGGGCGAAGTGCTGGCTTCCAAGCCGCGCTATGACCGCACGGTCGAGGTGATGAAGATCCTCAAGACGCTGCTCAACGGCAACGCGCTCGACCACCAGGGTGAGTTCTACAAGCTGCAGCTGCCGCCGCCCAACGTGAAGACCGTTTCCGGCAAGTGCCCGCCGCTCTATTTCGGTGGCCTGTCCGAAGACGCCCGCGAAGCCGCCGCCGAAGCCGCCGATGTCTATCTGATGTGGCCCGACACGATTGACAAGGTGAAGGAGGTCGTCGCCGACATGACCGCCCGCGCCGCCAAACGCGGCCGCACGCTGAAGTTCGGCTACCGCGTCCACGTCATCGTGCGCGAGACAGAGGCGCAAGCCCGCGAGGCCGCCGATCACCTGCTCTCCAAGCTTGATGCCGCCACCGGCGACGCCATCCGCGCCAAGTCATTGGACAGCCAATCGGTCGGTGTGCAGCGCCAGGCCGAACTGCGCGACAAGGCGAGCGACGGTTATGTCGAGGACAATCTGTGGACCGGCATCGGCCGCGCCCGCTCCGGTTGCGGCGCGGCGCTGGTGGGTGATCCCGATCAGATCGTCGCCAAGCTGAAGGCCTATCAGGCCGCCGGCATGGAAGCCTTCATCCTCTCCGGCTACCCCCACGCCCGCGAAGCTGATCTGTTCAGCCGGCACGTGCTGCCCAAGCTAGAACATGGCCCGCTGGTGATGTGAGGCTCAGCGCCCTGTGTAGCGGGGCGCGCGCTTCTCGCGATAGCTGGTGAAGGCTTCGCGGAAATCCTGTGTTTGCGTGGCGAGGTGCTGTTCCTTGTCAGCTGCCGCGAAGGCCGTGCTGTAATCCTCATCAAGCGCGGTCCACACCTGCGCCTTCATGGCGGCCAGGCTGCGCGGGGCGCTGAAGGTGGCAATGTTCTTCGCATACTCATGCACGTGCGGCAGCAGCGCCTCTTCGTCGAACACGTCGTTCACCAGCCCCAGCGCCTTGGCTTCGGTGCCATCGAAACGGCGGGCAGTGTAGAGCAGGTCCATCGCCTTGGCCTGGCCGATATGGCGGGTGAGCAGCCAGGCCGAGCCCTTCTCGCCGGGCACGCCGATGCGGGCGAAGGTGGCGTTGAACAGGGCGGACGTGCTGGCAAAGCGGATGTCGCAGTGCAGCGCCAGGATGAAGCCCCAGCCGAAGGCCGCGCCATTGATGGCCGCAATGGTTGGTTTGCGGCAGGTGATCAGCGTGGGCCAGCCACCGCTGTAATAGGGGGCCAGCGCCGGGCCGACATCGTCGCCCCATTGCGGGGTGCCATCGGGATGGGTCTGCACATTGCCGCTGCCGCCGCCACCGATGATGGCCAGATCAAGCCCGGCCGAAAAGCCGCGACCGGCGCCGGTGACCACGATCACCTTGGCCTCTGGATCGGCGCCGGCCTTCGCCACGGCGGCGAAGAAATCGCTCAACATCTGCGGGGTGAGCGCGTTCAACTTGTCTGGCCGGTTCAGCGTGATCGTCGCCACCCCGTCGGCGAGATCATAGAGAATGTCGCTCATGCAACGAGCTTCTGCAGGCGGCCGCGGATGATCTCCTCGGCCTCGCGCACCATCCCTTCGATCAGATCCTTGCAGGTGGGGATATCGTGGATCAGGCCCACGACCTGGCCGCACGACCAGCCGCCGGCATCCATGTCACCGTTCTTCATGATCCTCGGATAAACGCCGGCCACTTCCTCGATGATGTCCTCGAACTTGAGGTCAGCGCCCAGCGTGCGCTCCTTCTCCAGCAGCCGTTCCACGGCGGCGTTGTTCAACACGCGCTCGGTGTTGCGCAGCGGGCGCATGATCAGGCGGGTGTCGAGTTCGGTCGCCGCCACCAGCGCATCCTTCACATTCTGGTGCACCGGGGCTTCCTTGGTGGCGATGAAACGGGTGCCCATGTTGACGCCATCGGCGCCCATGCACAGGGCCGCGGCCAGCTGCTTGCCGTTGGCGACGCCTCCGCTCGCGACGAAGGGAATCTTCAGTTCCTCGGCGGCGCGCGGCAGCAGCACCCAGTTGCCCACGTCATCTTCACCGGGGTGGCCGCCGCATTCGAAACCGTCCACCGACACCGCGTCGCAGCCGATGGCTTCGGCCTTCAGGCTGTGGCGCACGCTGGTGCATTTGTGGATGACCTTGATGCCATGTTCCTTCAGGGCGGGCAGCCATTTCGCCGGGTTGTTGCCGGCGGTTTCCACCACCTTCACGCCGCCTTCGATGATGGACTTGATCAGGCCGGGATAATCGGGCGGGGTGACGCTGGGCAGGAAGGTGAGGTTCACGCCGAACGGCTTGTCGGTCATCTCGCGGCAGCGGGCGATTTCGGCAGCCAGTTTTTCCGATGTGCCCAGGGTCAGCCCGGTGATGATCCCCAGCCCCCCGGCGTTGGAGACGGCGGCCGCCATTTCGGCGAATCCAACATAGTGCATGCCGCCTTGCAGGACGGGATGTTCGATGCCGAACATTTCAGTGATGCGCGTCTTCATGGCCATGTCCCCAAGTTGCTTTGGCGAAAAGCTAACCTGCGCTTGCACGGCCGGCAATGCCGCGATTGTGGGAGGGTTGGGACGTGGTCAAATTGTTCATCCTGCGCCGCGCTGCCTGAGGGGCTGGCCCTGCGCCGGCCTGCATGGCAGAAACGTGCCATGCAAGCCGGGACCACCATTTTCGAGCATATGTCGGGCCTGGCCAGGGCGCATGGCGCCATAAACCTGGGGCAGGGATTTCCGGATTTCGGTTGGTCGCCGGAGGTGTTGGCGGCCGGTGCAGAAGCAATTACAACGGGTTATAATCAATATCCGCCGATGCGCGGCTTGCCTGAACTGCGCGCGGCGGTGGCTTTGTTCTATGGTCGCCGGCAGGGGTTGGACGTCGCGCCCGAGCAGGTGATCATCACCTCCGGCGCGACCGAGGCGCTGGCGGCGAGCATCATGGCGGTGGCTGGGGCCGGCGATGAGGTGATCCTGTTTGCACCGGCCTATGATGCCTATGCGCCGCTGGTGCAGCGGGCAGGCGCTCGGCCGGTGTGGGTAGCGCTGCAGCCGCCGGACTGGCAGGCCAGCGCAGAGGCGATTGCGGCAGCGATCACACCCCGCACGCGCGCCATCCTGTTGAATACGCCGCACAATCCCACCGGCGGCATGGCCGGCCCGGCGATGCTGGCGGGCATCGTGGACCTGGCGCGCAGGCATGATCTGATCATCATCAGCGACGAGGTGTGGGAAGAAGTGATCACCGGCGATGCGCCGCATGTCTCGGCCTACACCCTGGCGCCGGAGCGCACGATCAAGATCGGATCTGCCGGCAAGCTGCTGGCGCTGACCGGCTGGAAGGTCGGCTGGGTGGTGGCTGAGACGGCGCTGGCCGAGAAGGTTGCGCAAGTGCACCAGTTTCTCACCTTCACCACCGCGCCGCCGTTACAGACCGCGGTTGCGGCCGGGCTGGCGCGGCCGGATGCCTGGTTTGCTGCCGCCCGGGTCCGGTTCGTGACGGCGCGGGACCGGCTTGTGACGGATCTTGCCCGCCACGGCTGGAAATTGCTGCCAACGCAGGGCAGCTACTTCGTGATGGCCGATCTGGCGGCTTCGGGCATCAAGATGGGCGACCGTGATTTCTGCGAGGCCGCGGTGATCGATCCGGGCATCGCCGCCATCCCGCTATCGGCCTTCATGCCCGATGGCCAGCAGACGCCGTTCATCCGGCTGTGCTTCGCCAAATCGGATGCCATCCTGGATGAAGGCGCGGCGCGGCTGAACCGGGCGCGGCGCCAGTTCGCGGCCTGAGCCTTGCGTGTATTGCTCAACTAAGGCAGTATGGATTCCGAAACAGGAGACAGGACATGGCTGAACAGCGTCTGCGCAGCGGGGAAGTGGTTCGCACCGGGATCGGCCTGGGTTCGGCCATCGCCGTCGCCATCAGCTGGAGCCTGCACAAGTCGCTGCTGTGGGTGATCATCCACGGAATACTCGGCTGGTTCTACGTGATCTATTACGCCATCACGCGCTAGGCCGCCCGCCGGCTCTCCAGCACTTCGGCAAAGCCGCGGAACAGCGCTTCGAAATGCGCATCGATGGTGCGCGCGTAGGGCGCAGCGGCCATGGCATTGGCGCGCATCGCCGGCAATTGCGGGATGGCATCGGCAATGGTGCTGGCCAGGCTTGCCGCATCGAGTGACTTGAAGGCCAT
>NZ_JAUMBI010000219.1:0-6808 GCF_032115815.1 Sandarakinorhabdus sp. | reverse complement strand
TAATAGGCCTCGATCGATTTGGGCAGGCCGGCGTGCACGACGAAGCGCACATCGGGTTTGTTGATGCCCATGCCAAAGGCGATGGTGGCACACATCACCATGTCTTCGCTCTTCACGAAATCCGCCTGGTGCCGGCTGCGGATGCCGGCTTCCAACCCGGCATGATAGGGCCGGGCGTGGATGCCGGCTTCCACCAGCCAGTCGCAAATCTTTTCGGTGGCGGCACGGGTGGGGGCATAGATGATGCCGGCGCGCCCGGCCTGGCCCGCCATGAAGGCCAGCAGCTGGCGGTGGAGATTATCCCGCCCCACCACGTCATAACGGATGTTGGGCCGATCAAAGCCTGAAAGCGTGATGCGGTCGCTGCCAATGCCAAGCTGCAGCGCGATATCGGCGCGCGTCTCGCGATCGGCAGTGGCGGTCAGCGCGATGCGCGGCACGCCGGGCAGGGAATCGCAGAACGGCTTCAGCCGGCGATACTCGGGGCGGAAATCATGGCCCCATTGGGAAACGCAGTGCGCTTCGTCGATGGCGATCAGGGCGATTTCCGTGCGCTGCACCATCTGGCCAAAACCATCGGACAGCGCGCGTTCGGGCGAAACATAGAGCAGATCAAGCTGGCCATCGACAAAGTCGCGCCACACCTGGCCGCCATCGGCCGATTGGCTGTTCAACGTGCCGGCACGCACGCCCTGGGTGTGCAGCGCCTGCACCTGATCTTCCATCAGCGCGATCAACGGCGATATCACCAGTGCCGTGCCCGGCCGCACCAGCGCCGGCACCTGATAGCACAGCGATTTGCCCGCCCCGGTCGGCATGATCGCCAGGCAGTCGCGGCCAGCAATCACGTCGCTGATGATCTGTTCCTGGGGACCGCGGAATTCGGCGTGGCCGAACACACGGTGCAGGATTTCATGGGGGGTCATGGCGCCGTGGATAGCGAAGGCGTTTCGCGCCTGCTATGCTTTTTCCATGAGGCGCGTGGCGATTTCCCAAGCCGGCCAATATGCTGGGCTGGCAGCCCTGCTGCTGGCGGCAATCTGGATCTTGTGGACCGAATTGCGCCCGCCGGCCATCGCCGCCAATCAGCCCCGGCACAGCATCGCCATCACCGCCGCGCCGCTGCCCGGTGCCGGCAGCGTGATCGGGCCGTTCCGGCTGGTGTCGGCGACGGCGCTGACCAGCCCGGAATCGGCGTTCGGCGGCCTTTCGGGCCTCGCCGCGCTGCCGGATGGCCGGTTGCTGGCCGTCACCGATGCTGGCGACTGGCTGCTCTTCCGTCCCGGCGCACCATCGGGCGAAATGGGCAGCATCACCATGCCCGGCGACGGCAAAAGCGACCGCGATGCCGAAGCGATTGCCTTCACCCCCGATGGCCAGACGTTGGTGAGCCTGGAACAGCAGCACCGCATCCTGGCCTTTGCCGGCCATGGCCCGCCGCTCACGCCCGCCGGCGCGCCGCTCTACCGGACCGACACGATGGCCTGGCCGCCCAACGGCGGCGGCGAATCACTGGCTGTGCTGGGCGATGGCAGCCTGATCTGGATTGCCGAAAATGCTGCCGCCGCCGATGGCGCGCTCACCGCGCTGCTGGTGGCACCTGCCGGCCTCACCCGCAGGATCAGGATTGAAGCGGTGGCCGGCTTCGCGCCCACCGATGCGGCGCTTCTGGACGAAACCCACCTGCTGGTGCTCCACCGCCGCTTCACCGGCGCCGAAACCGCCGCTGCGATCAGCATCGTCGATCTGGCGCCGGTGCTGGCCGGCGGCAGCGCCGCGCCGGGCCGGCTGCTGGCGCGTTGGGGGCGCGGCAGTGGTGGGGGGGATAAATGGCCGGTGGACAATATGGAAGGCCTCGCGCTGGTGCGCCGCAAGACCGCGCCGTCGATCCTCTATCTGGTGTCCGACGATAATTTCTCGGCGGCGCAGCGCACGTTGCTGCTGCAACTGGAGATCATTGCGCCGCTGCGGTGACGCTGCCGGGGTGCCACATCGACCAGAAGTTCGGGGCGTTACCATGCTGCCATTCATTGCGCACGGCAAAGCCATGCGCCTGATAGAGGCCGACATTGGATGGCGTGGCGGTTTCGAGATAGCAGGGCTGGCCCCCGGCGCGGGCGAGGCCGGCACGCAGCAGGGCGCCGCCCACGCCCTGGCCTTGCCCTGCGGGCGCGACGCCGATGAACTGCAGATACCAGTGCGGGCGGCGATCGTGCTGATGGTCCATCGTGCCCATCAGGCCCAGGGTGCGCGGCAGGGCGGTGGTGAAGGTGGCGGCAAGGCGCGGCAGGTTGGCGATCAGGCTGGTGGCGGGCAGCGCCCATGCCCCCGGCGGCCGCCACAGCGCGGCGCCAATGATGTGGCCGTCGCCAGCCAGCGCCACCTGCGCCAATGGCAGCCGGGCATCGGCCCGGGTGATCAGGCCAAAGAATCGCTCCAACTGGCTGGCGCGCCGGGCGGTATCGGGGAAAATCCAGGCCAGCGCCGGATCATCGATGAAGGCGGCGGCCAGCACGGCGATGATGGCCGGGCGGTCTGCCAGGGTGGCGGGGCGAATCACGGGGACAGGGCGCATGGCCGCCAGCATAAGTGATGCCGCCACAAACAAAAGCGGCCGGGCTTGATGCCCGGCCGCCTTGGCGAATCACAAGAGCAGCGCGGCCTCAGGCGGCGGCGGTCAACTTCTTGTTGATTTCCTTCTTCAGCTTGACGCAGCGGTCAGAAAGAAGCTCGTCCTTGGTCTTGACCAGCCAGTTATCAAGGCCGCCGACATGTTCGACCGAACGCAGACCGTTCATCGACACGCGCAGACGCACGCCCTTGCCCAGCGCATCAGAGATCAGCGTCACGTTCTGCAGGTTGGGCAGAAAGGTGCGCTTGGTCTTGTTGTTGGCGTGGGACACGTTGTGGCCAACCTGGCGGCCCTTGGCGGTCAATTCGCAAACGCGCGACATCGTTCAATCCTGTCATCAAGAATTTCGCAAATGCCAGCCCGTACGGACCAGCAACAGACCGGCGCGCATAGCGGAGGGGCGGTGCGGCGTCAACTGTTGCGCGGCCTTTCCACTCGGCAGCCCGGCCATTTCAGCGCCTTGGCCGGCCGCATGGCGGTGCTGTTCTGGCCCAACATCGCCGAATCGCTGCCTCACCCGGCAGCGCTGCGCGGCAGCATATCAGCAAAAAACCCCATCGGCTGGTGCAGTTGGGCACTTCCCCCGGGCGAAACGCCCGTCTACACCAAAGGCCAAGCCAAAGCGTGAGGCCCGATGCCCTGGTTCGCTATTCACTGTATCGACAAGCCGGAATCGGCTGATCTGCGCGCGGAAACGCGGGCGGCGCACTTGGCGCATGTGAACGACTACAAGGATCAGATCCTTGTCGCCGGACCGCTGCTGCGCCCCGATGGCCGGGCCATGGGCAGCCTGCTGATCATGGAATTCGATGACCGCGATGCGGCGATCGCCTTTGCCAATGCCGATCCCTATCATCTGGCCGGGCTGTTCGAGAGCCGGTCGGTGACCAATTGGCACAAGGTGCTTCCCTAGAAGCTCAGCCCCTGCCGCTTCGCCGCACTCGACAGCTCGGCGCGGATGTTCACCCCCGGCTTGGCCAGCCACTCCTGCATCGAATCGGACAGTGGCTCCAGCGTCGCTGAACGAATCATCGCCTTGATCGGCCCAATGCCGGCCGGCGTGATGGAGAGGCGCTCCACGCCGAGCGCGATCAGCGCCAGTGCTTCCAGCGGGCGGCCGCCCATTTCGCCGCACACGGTTACGGGCACATCATGCTCGGCGGCGGCGCACACCACGCGGCGGATGACGCGCAGGATGGCGGGGGACAGCCAGTCATAGCGGTCGGCCAGACGGGGATTGGCGCGATCAGCGGCGAACAGGAACTGCGTGAGATCGTTGGTGCCGATCGAAACGAAATCGGTCATCGGCAGCAGCAGGTCGAGCTGCTCGATCAGGGCCGGCACCTCGATCATGGCGCCATAAAGGATCTCGGTGGGCACGGCGTGGCCGGTGCGGGCCAGCCGTTCGCGCTGCTGTTCCACCAGCGCACGGGCTTCGGCAAATTCCCAGGGTTCGGACACCATCGGGAACATCACATTGAGCGTGCGGCCGGCAGCGGCCTCCAGCAGGGCGCGGGCCTGCACCTTCATCAGGCCGGAACGGCCGAGCGCGAGGCGCAGCGCGCGCCAGCCCATCGCGGGGTTTTCGTCCTCCTCGTCGCCGTCGATATAGGGCACCGCCTTGTCACCGCCGATATCGACGGTGCGGAACACCACCGGCTTGTCACCCGCGGCTTCCAGCACGCCGCGATACAGGCTCTG
Organism: Sandarakinorhabdus sp.; assembly: GCF_032115815.1. Lineage (GTDB taxonomy): Bacteria > Pseudomonadota > Alphaproteobacteria > Sphingomonadales > Sphingomonadaceae > Sandarakinorhabdus. Next base: position 2,475 of record NZ_JAUMBI010000219.1, on the reverse strand, counting down.
CTGGCGTTCGCGGCGGGGCAGGGTGGCCGAAACCAGGAACTGGAACTCGGTGCGGAACAACCCGATGCCATCGGCGCCGGCCAGCGGGATGGCGGCGGCATCATCAAGCAGGCCGGCGTTCATATAGAGCGCGATGTGGCGGCCATCCTTCGAAATGGCCGGCAGATCGCGCACCTTGGCCCATTGTTCGGCCTGGCGCGCCTTCAGCGCCCGCATCGCCTGATAGGATTTGATCGTCGCCGCCGTCGGCCGGATCAGCAGCGCATTGTTGCCGGCATCGACGATCAGCTCGTCGCCGTCGTTGACGTGGGCAAACAGTTGATCGACCCGGCCAAGCACGGGCACGCCCATGGCGCGGGCCACGATGATCACGTGCGCGGTCAGGCTGCCTTCTTCCAGCACCACGCCTTTCAGGTGGCGCTTGTCATATTCGAGCAGTTCGGCGGGCCCAAGATTGCGGGCGATGAGGATGGCATCGCCGGTGATGCCGATCTGTGCCGCCGTGCCCAACTGGCCCGACAAGATGCGCAGCAGCCGGTTGGCCAGATCATCGAGATCGGTGAGCCGTTCCTTGAGGTAGGGATCGTCGATGGAGCGCATGCGCAGCCGGTTGCGTGACTGCACGCGCTCCACGGCGGCTTCGGCGGTCAGGCCGGTTTCGATCGCCTCGTTGATGCGCCGCGCCCAGCCTTCATCATAGGCAAACATCTTGTAGGTTTCGAGAATTTCGTGGTGATCGGTGCCGGCGACGAATTCGGATCGGCCCATCATGTCGTCGATCTGGGTGCGCATGCGGGCAAAGGCATCGACCAGCCGCACGCGTTCGGCATCGACATCGTCGGCCACCGTGTGTTCCACCACCACGCGCGGCTGGTGAAACACCGCCACGCCGCGGGCGAGGCCATCAACCAGCTTCAGGCCGTTGAGCCGCGTCGGCCCGCTGTTGGCGGCGCGCATGCGGGCGGCTTGGGCATCATCTACCAGCCCGGCGCCGTGGATCAGTTCGGAAAGCACCATGCCCACGGTTTGCAGCGCTTCGATTTCCACCTCGGCATAATTGCGCGGTTCGCGGTGCTGCACGGCCAGCACGCCGATGGCGGCTTCGCGGCGCAGGATCGGCACGCCGCAGAAACTGTGGAAATCATCTTCGCCGGTTTCCGGGCGATAGGCGAAATCGGAATGGGCCTTGGCTTCGGCCAATGCCAGCGGTTCGCGGCGGGCGGCGATATTGCCCACCAGGCCCTGGCCCATCGACAGCCGGGTGACGTGCACGGCCGATTGCGCCAGGCCTTGCGTGGCAAACAGTTCCAGCACGCCATCGCGCAGCAGGTAGATGGAGGCGACCTCGCTGCCCAGTTCGGCCGCCACCAGCTTCACCACCTGGTTCAGCTTCACCTGCGCCGCCGCCTTGCCAGCCATCACATCGTGAAGGCGGCGCAGTATCTCGCGGGCGGCGTTGACCTGGGCCATCAGGCAGCGGCCTCTCTGACGGTCCGGCGGGACAGGGCGGCTTCGGCGTCGGTGGTGAGTTCCGCGATGATCTCGGCCACCGGCTGCACGCTGGTGACCATACCCACAGATTGGCCGGCCATCAGGCTGCCGCCTTCGACATCGCCATCCACCACGGCGCGGCGCAGGGCGCCGGCCCAATAATGTTCGATGGCCAGTTGCCCGGCGGCCAGATCCATCTCGCCGCGATCAACGGCGGCGGCGACTTCGCGCTGGCGCTCGTTGAAGGCTTCGCTGCCGGCGTTCTTCAGGGCGCGCACCGGGATCACCGGCAGGCGCGGATCGATCTGCACGCTGGACAGCGCGTCGCGGGCCGAGGCGCGGACAAACGCGGCCTTGAACTTCTCATGCGCCACGCTTTCGGCTGCAGCGGCAAAGCGCGTGCCCAACTGCACCCCCGAAGCGCCCATTTCCAGATAGGCGGCAATCGCATTGCCGCGCCCGATGCCGCCCGCGACAAACACCGGCACATCGGTGATGACCGGCAGGATTTCCTGAGCGAGGACGGTGAGCGACACCGGGCCAATGTGGCCGCCGGCTTCCGAACCTTCGATGATGATCGCATCAACACCCGACCGCACCAGCTTCTTGGCCAGTGCGGCGGTGGGCGCAAAGCACATCAGCTTGGCACCAAAGCCCTTGATCTTGGCAATCGCCGCGCCCGAAGGCAGGCCGCCGGCGAGCACGACATGGCTCACGCCCTGCCGGCCGCAGATATCGATCAGTTCATCCAGCTGCGGATGCAGGGTGATCAGGTTCACCCCGAACGGTTTGCTGGTGAGCGCCCGCGTCGCAATGATCTCGGCTTCAAGAATGGCCGGCGGCATCGCTCCGCACGCCAGCACGCCGAAACCGCCGGCGTTGGAGATGGCGGAAACCAGGTGACGTTCCGAAACCCACGTCATCGCGCCGGCCATGATGGCGTGGCGGGTGCCAAGGAATTCGCGGCCCTTGGCCGATGCAGCG
>NZ_JAUMBI010000218.1:7278-7699 GCF_032115815.1 Sandarakinorhabdus sp. | reverse complement strand
CCGGCCGCCTCGCTTGATCAGCGAACTGATTGCTGGGAAGCGTGCCATTACGCCCGAGACTGCCAAGGGCTTGGCTGACGCATTTGGCATCTCCCCCGACTACTGGATGAATTTGGAGAGCCAATATCAGCTCTCCAAAATCAAACTCCCGAACGATAACGTCGCTCGAAAGGCGAAGCTGTACGAGAAGTTTCCCGTGCGCGAGATGCTGCGCCGGGGCTGGGTTCGTGCGAGCGAGAACATTGACGTCCTGGAGCAACGATTCTGCGCGTTCTTCTCGATCCCGGACATTTCGGTGGAACCAGAGTTGTGCCACAGCGCCAAGAAGACGGATGTGCACTTGAGCGCGAACGCACTTCAGTTGGCTTGGCTGTTCCGTGTTAAGGCCATGGCGAGCCAGCAGGTGGTCCCGAACTACTCA
>NZ_JAUMBI010000218.1:0-7268 GCF_032115815.1 Sandarakinorhabdus sp. | reverse complement strand
ACCAAGTTGCTCGCGGCGGTCGACAAGCTCAAGGCCCTCACGCTTTCGCCGGAGGAAGTGCGCCATGTGCCTCGGATCCTGGCTGAGGCCGGCGTCCGCCTAGTCTTCGTGGAACCCATGGCCGGATCGAGGATGGACGGCGCCTGCTTCTGGATCGACGGAGACAAGCCGGTCATTGGCATGACGCTTCGCTTCGACCGGATCGATAACTTCTGGTTCGTTCTGCGACATGAGATTGAGCACGTGCTGCGCGAGGATGGGAAGGCCAACAACCAAGCAGTCATCGACACCGACATAGGCGAAGACCGAGCCGAACAGCATGCGCCGTCGCCACACAGACCCATCGGCGCCGCGGCGGATGGCCAGATCGATCAGCCATGCACCTGCCGTGCCGCCAATGATCTGCGCGATGTAGAAGACGCTGGTGAGCAGGCTCATGTCGATGATCGAAAAGCCACGCACCTTCACCAACCACAGCGGCAACCAGCCGACGATGAAATAGAGCCCGAACGTGCCCGCCAGATGCAGCAATGTGATGGCCCAGAACGCCGGTTGCCGCAGAACCTGGGCCAGCGGCACGGCGGCATCCAGCGTCGCCTCCTGCTTGCCTTCACCTTCTTCGATGCCGCGCCGGGCCAGCCACCATGGCACCAGCCACACCAAGGTCACCAGGCCAAAGATGATGAACATCTCGCGCCAGCCCCAGAATTCCATGATGAAACCGCCGCCCAGCGTGCCGATCAGCGGACCGAGGGCCAATCCGCCCGATAACGAGACATTGGCCAGACTGCGGGCGCCTTCTGGTACCCGGGCGATCAGTTTCGATCCGCAGGGAAAGGCCACGCCTTCGCCCAGGCCCATCAGCAGGCGCAGCAACAAGAGCCCGGTGATGCCGCCGGCCACACCGGTGCCAACAAAGCCCATGCCGATGGTGGCCAGCGCCCAGGTGGCGACGCCCAGCGCCATCAGCAACCGCACGCTGATCTTGTCGGCCAGCCAGCCGGCCAGCGCGAGGGCGGGCACATAGGTCCAGTAGAAACTGGAGACGATGACGCCATAACGCTCGTTGGTCAGGCCGAATTCGTCCTTGATCAGCGGCGCTGCCACGCTCACCGCGCCGCGATCGATGTAATTGAGCGCGATGGCAGCCCCGATCAGGATGATCGCCCAGCGCAACGGACCTGACAGCATCAAATTCTCCCCGTCCAGCACAGTGACGGCCGGGAATTGGGCCGTCAACCGGCCACTGGATGAACGAGCAGTGCTTTGGCAACGTGGCGCCCATGATCATTCGAACGCTCGATCCGGACACTGATGCCGCGCTGTTGCCAGGTCTTGCCGCCATGATGGTGGAGGCGGTGGCTGGCGGCGCTTCCATTGGATTCATGGCCGGATTGTATCAGGCGCAATCGCTGGCCTGGTGGCAGGGCCGGCTGGCAGCGGCGGCGCAGGGCGAGGTGCGAATATTGGTGGCGCTCGATGATGACGGCGTGGCCGGCACGGTGAGCCTGGTGCCCGCCGCCATGCCCAACCAGCCACACCGCGCCGATATCGCCAAGATGATGGTGGCACAGCGGGCGCGCGGGCGCGGGGTGGGCGCTGCGCTGCTGATGGCAGTGGAGGCACTGGCACTGGAACGGGGGCGCACGACGCTTGTGCTTGACACGATCAGCGGATCGGCAGCGGCGCGGCTCTATGAACGGTCCGGCTGGGAAAAGGTGGGCGACATCCCGGCCTATGCCTTGATGCCCGATGGCGAAATGGCGCCCACCACGGTGTACACGAAACGCCTCAGCTGATCATTTGCTGCCGGCGATGATCAGAGCCGCAATGCCGCCAAAGACGACCAGCGCGGTGGTGAGCGGCCACAGCAAGCCGCTGCCTTTTTGCGGCTTAGGCGTCGGCCGCGCCAGCGTGGCAGCGGCCAGCATCGGCTGCGGCGCAGCAACCGGCTCCATGGCCGGTGGCGGCGGAGCCGGCGGGGGTGGTGGCGGGGGTGGTGGCGGCGGCGCCATCAACGGTTCGGCCGCAGGTACGGCAGCGGCCGGCTTGGCGGCCTTGGGCTTACTGGCCTTGGCCTTGCTGGCCTTGGCCGGGGCGACCACAACCGGTTCCGGATCGGCCGGTGCCGCCGTGGCCTTGCCGGCCTTGGTCTTGGGACGGAAATCCTCCAGCCGGCCAAAGGCGTCGGCCAGCAGATAATAGACGGTGACGCGATTCTTGGTGCGATCGGCCTTCATGCGCTCGCCAACCGCGGCTATGGCAGCGTCCAGCACCGCGTCGGCATCAGTCAGGCCAAGCTTCTTGCGCAGGAAACTGGCCTTAACCCGGTCGGTCTCGGTCTTCTCCGAAAAGGAGACCAGCGACGAATCGCGGTTGCGCAGCGCGATGCCGCAATAGCGAACCAAGCCCGCGATGATATCGGCATCTGCATCCGGCGCGTATTTGCGCACGTCTATCGCCCAATCTTCGGCCATGTCTGTTTCCCCCGGTCTGAAAATCCTCAGTTGACTGACGCTAATCGTCGAATCGCCCGACTGCAATGCGGGTTGCCGCACCGCTGGCATCACTGACAACACTGGGCTATGCGGACGACTGTGCAAGGCAAGACCATCCTTCTGATCGTGGGCGGCGGCATCGCCGCCTTCAAGGCGCTCGAACTGGTGCGCGAACTGGGGCGTGCCGGGGCCAAGGTGTTGCCGGTGCTGACCGAGAACGGGGCGCGCTTCGTCACGCCGCTGTCGCTTTCGGCGCTGGCCGGCGAGAAGGTGCGCACCAGCCTCTGGGATCTGGAGGACGAAGCGGCGATGGGCCATATCCAGCTTTCCCGCGCCGCCGATCTGGTGGTGGTGTGCCCGGCCACGGCCAGCCTGATGGCGCGCGCGGCGGCGGGCATGGCCGATGATCTGGCCACCACATTGCTGCTGGCCACCGACAAGCCGGTGCTGATGGTGCCGGCGATGAATGTGCGCATGTGGCTGCACCCGGCCACCCAGCGCAATATCGCCACGCTGCGCGGCGACGGCATAACGGTGATGCAGCCCGATGACGGCGCGATGGCCTGCGGTGAATTTGGCCCCGGCCGCCTGCCGGAAGTGCCGGCGATAGTTGCAGCCATTGGGGCAGCGATTGCAGCGCAGTTCGGCTCCAAGCCATTGCTGGGCCGCCACGCGCTGGTCACCGCCGGGCCGACGCTTGAACCGATCGACCCGGTGCGTTTCATCAGCAATCATTCCTCCGGCAAGCAGGGTTTTGCCATTGCCGCCGCTTTGGCCCGCCTGGGTGCGCGCGTCACGCTGGTGGCCGGGCCGGTGCATCTGGCGACGCCGGCCGGCGTCACCCGCATCGACGTGATGACCGCGCGCGACATGAAAGACGCCTGCAAGGCCGCCCTGCCCGCCGATATCGCCGTGATGGTGGCCGCGGTTGCCGATTGGCGGGCCGAGGTGAGCCCACAAAAGCTGAAGAAGGACGGCAGCGCCCCGCCGCCGCTGAGCCTGACCGAGAACCCGGACATCCTTGCCGGCATAGGCCATCACGCCCAGCGCCCAGCGCTGGTGGTGGGCTTTGCCGCCGAAACCCATGATCTCATCCCCCACGCCGCTGCCAAGCGCCTGAAGAAAGGTGCGGACTGGATTGTGGCCAACGATGTTTCAGAAGGCGTGTTCGGCAGCGATTCAAACCATGTTCATCTGATCACCGCCACGGGCAGCGAGGATTGGGGCGCGCAGACCAAGCACGCGGTCGCCACCACCCTCGCCGCCCGCATTGCCGCGCATTTTTCGGGAAGCAAATGATCGACATTCCTCTGACCATCCTGCCCCACGGTGAAGGCCTGCCCCTGCCCGCCTATGCGACGGCTGGCGCGGCCGGCATGGACGCGGTGGCGGCGGTGGCAGAGACCATCGTGCTGATGCCGGGCGAACGCTTCCCGGTGCCGTTGGGGTTCTGCATGGCGATCCCCGAAGGCTATGAAGTGCAGGTGCGGCCGCGCTCCGGCCTCGCCATGAAGAACGGCATCTCCGTGCCCAACAGCCCCGGCACCATCGACAGCGATTATCGCGGCGAGGTGAAGGCACTGCTGATCAATCTGGGGAGCGAACCCTTTTCCATCGAGCGCGGCATGCGCATCTGCCAACTGGTGCCGGCCGCGGTGACGCGGGCGACGCTGGCCGTGGTGGACACGCTGGACGACACCCAACGCGGTGCCGGTGGCTTCGGCTCTACCGGCGTCCACACGTGAATTTCTCTGACGACGAGCTGGAGCGTTACGCCCGTCACCTGGTACTGCCCGAATTCGGCGGGCGCGGCCAACGGGCGCTGGCCCGCGCGCGGGTGGCCGTGGTCGGAGCCGGCGGACTGGGCAGCCCGTGCCTGCTCTACCTCGCGGCGGCTGGCTTGGGCCGTTTGACCATCATCGATGATGACGCGGTCGCGCTTTCGAACCTGCAGCGCCAGGTGCTGTTCGAAACCGCCGACGCTGGCGAGATGAAGGCGGAGCGCGCCGCAACCCATCTGCACGCGCTCAATCCGCATGTGGAAACCGTGGCGGTGCCGCTGCGGTTGGAGGCGGACAACGTCGATGCGCTGCTGGCCGGCCATGATCTGATCATCGATGGCTGCGACAGTTTCACGACGCGGCTGCTGGTGGCCGATGCGGCGTTGGCCGCAGGCGTGCCGCTGGTTTCGGGCGCGGTCGGGCCATTCGATGGCCAGGTCGCGGTGTTCAAGGGGTATGATCCCGCCCTGCCCTGCTATCGCTGCTTCGTCGGCAATCCCGAAGACCAGCCGGAACGAAATTGCGCTGCTGTTGGCGTGCTCGGCGCGCTGACCGGCGTGATCGGCAGCCTGATGGCGATGGAGGCGATCCGCGAATTGTCCGGGTTTTCGCCGTCCAGCGCAGGGCGGATCACCCTGTTCGACGCGATGGCCGGCCGCTTCCGATCCATCACCTTGCCGAAAGATCCGGCCTGTTCCGCCTGCTCTGCCCAATAGCTGCCGTATTTGCTGGATAATACACCCACGTGCCCCAACGTCGCCCCGCTCCGCGCCCAAAGAAGAACCGCTGGTATATCAGCCTCCTGAAATGGGGGTTGGTAGCCAGCCTCGCACTGTTCATCGCGCTCACGGTCGCGGTTGCGCTGGCCTATCGAGACCTGCCCTCCTTCGAGGATATGAAGCGTAGTCCCAATGGCCAGCCGGTGGAAATCCGCAGCGACGATGGCACTGTGTTGACAAGCTTTGGCCCCAGCTATGGTGAATGGCTGAGCTATGCCGAAATTCCGGCGACGATGCAGAATGCCATGATCGCTGTGGAAGACCGGCGCTTCTGGTATCACCCCGGCATCGATCCCATTGGCATCGTCCGTTCGTTCGTGGTCAACACGGCGCGCGGCAACAAGGCCCAAGGCGCTTCCACCGTCACCCAGCAGCTGGCCCGCAACCTGTTCCTCACCGCGTCCAAGGATTACACGCGCAAGCTGCGTGAGGTGGTGCTGGCGCTGGCGATCGAGCGCAAGTTTGCCAAGGAAGATATTCTCGAACTCTATCTGAACCGCGTCTATTTCGGCGGCGGTGCCTATGGCGTAGATGCCGCTTCCCGCAAATTCTATGGCCACAGCGCCCGCCGGCTTTCCCTGGAAGAAGCTGCCATCATCGCCGGGTTGGTGAAGGCGCCGTCGCGCTTTTCGCCGTCGGCCGATGCCGAAGCGGCCCGCAAACGCGCCGCGACCGTGATAGCAGTGATGGTGGAACAGGGTGGCATCACGACGGACGAGGCCACTGCCGCCGATCCGCGCCTGGTGCAGTTTGCCCCTCAGGCACGCTTGGCCGGGGTGCGCTACTTCACTGATTGGGTGCTGGCCGAGCTGGAGAATCTGACCGACGAAGCCAATGAACCGTTGCTGGTGGAAACCACCCTGAACAGCCAGATGCAGCGTTATGCCGAAGCCGCGATCCGCGCCGAAGCGCCCAATGGTGCCCAAGGCGCACTGGTGGCGCTGGCCCGCGATGGCGGTGTGAAAGCGATGGTGGGCGGCACCGATTATGTGCGCTCAAACTACAACCGGGCCATTGTCGCACGTCGCCAGCCCGGATCGGCGTTCAAGTTCTTCGTTTATGCCACAGCACTGGAAAGCGGCGTGACGCCCGACGACATCTATGAAGACAAGCCGGTGAGCATCGGTAACTGGAGCCCGAAGAACGACAATGGCCAGTTCGTTGGTCCGGTGAGCGTACGCCAGGCCTTCGCCCGATCGATCAACACGGTGGCGGTCCAGTTGGCGGAACAGGTGGGCTTTGACACGGTGGCCGAAATGGCCCGGCGTTTTGGCATTACCACGCAGATCAGCCGCCAGCCGGCGATGGCGCTGGGCGCATCGGAAGTCACCTTGTTCGAAATGACCAATGCTTATGCGACGGTGGCCAACAACGGCTTGGAAAATGCGCCCTTTGCCATCACGCGCATCACAACCGGATCGGGCCGGGTGCTCTACAACCGCAGCGAAGGCGAAACCCGCCAGGTGGTCGCCCCCGTGGTGGCCGCGCAGATGACCCAGTTGATGCAGGCCGCCGTGGAAGAAGGCACCGCTCGCGCCGCCCAGATCGGCCGGCCGCTGGCGGGCAAGACCGGCACGACCAGCAGCAACAAGGATGGCTGGTTCATCGGTTTTTCCAGCGGCATCACCACCGGCGTGTGGATGGGCCGCGATGATGCCAAGGCGGTGCGCGGCCTGGCCGGTGGCCGCGCGCCGGCCCGCGCCTTTGCCCAGTTCATGGCGCGTGCGGTGGGCGGCACGCCGCCCGAGGCGCTGATGACCGAAACAGCAGAGGAAGGCCTTGGGCCGGAACCGGATGCGCAAAGCTATGGCATCACCATGGACGAAGCTCCGCCCATGGACGGCGAGTCGCCCCCCGCCGACGATCCACCGCGGCTGGACGACAATTGGCTGGACAAGACACTGAAGGAACCGGCGCAGCCGCCGGCAGATCCGCGTTAACGCAACACGCAGAAGGCCGGGGCGTGATCGCTGGCCTTTTCCTGGCCGCGCACATCCTTCATCACGCCGGCATCCTGCAGCCGATCAGCCGCCGCCGGTGACAGCAGCAGATGATCGATGCGAAAGCCATGGTCGCGTGGCCAGGCGCCGGCCTGATAGTCCCAGAAGCTCCAGATGCCGCCCATTGGGTGCAGTTGGCGCACGGCGTCCGTCCAGCCTTGCCACAGCAGCTGCCGATACGCAGCCACGGACTGCGGCTGGCGCAGCGCA
>NZ_JAUMBI010000217.1:0-9685 GCF_032115815.1 Sandarakinorhabdus sp. | reverse complement strand
ACGCGCAGGCGCTGGCGGCACGGCTGGTGGAGCGCGGCTGCGCCGTGGTGGCCGGCGGTACCGATACCCACCTCGCGCTGATCGATCTCACGCCCAAGGGCATCACCGGCAAGCAGGCCGACGAAGCGCTGGAGCGTGCCGGCATCACCTGCAACAAGAACGGCGTGCCCTTCGATCCGTTGCCGCCCACCCAGACCAGCGGTATCCGCGTCGGTTCGCCGGCCGGCACCACCCGCGGATTTGGCATCGCCGAGTTCCAGGCCATTGGCGACATGATCGCCGACGTGCTGGACGGGCTGTCTGCCAATGGGCATGATGGCAACGCCGAAGTGGAAAAGGCGGTGAACCAGCGGGTCCGGGCGCTGTGCGCGCGTTTCCCGATTTATCCGGCCTGATCCGTTTCGCGCCACGCCAAGGAGAGCGCGCGGATGCAGGGTGAAGAAGGACCGAAGCCGGAGCCTGACAAGCTGACGCAAGCCGCAGAGGATGCGGTGGCGGCGGGAAAGCGCGTGCTCGACAGCGAGACCGGCAAGCAGATTGCCGATATCGCCGATGCCGGCTTCACCAGGGCGGGCCAGGTGGTGGATGATCTGCTCGACAATCCCACCGGCGCGAAATTCAAGCAGGGCGCTGACGATCTGTTTGCCAAGGCTGGCCCGGTGGGCGGCACCGATGTGGGCCGCAACGTGATGGCGGGCGCTGCGGTGGGCTTTTTCGTCGGGTTGATCTTCTCCTTCATCGGGCTGTTCTGGGGCACGGTGATCGGCGCCGCGTTCGGCTTCCTGCGCACCATTACCAAGAGACCCTGATGCGCTGTCCCTTTTGCGGCAATGACGACACACAGGTGAAGGACAGCCGTCCCACCGAGGATGGCGCTTCGATCCGGCGGCGGCGGCAGTGCCCGGCCTGTGCCGGCCGCTTCACGACGTTCGAACGGGTGCAACTGCGCGAACTCACGCTGGTGAAGAAGAGCGGCAAGCGCGAGCCGTTCGACCGGGACAAGCTGGCGCGATCGATCGAGATCGCCTGCCGCAAGCGTCCGGTGGAGCCGGAGCGTATCGAACGGTTGGTCAATGGCGTCGTGCGCCAGCTGGAATCGCTGGGCGAAGCCGAGATCGAGGCCGATGTGGTGGGTGAACTGGTGATGGCGGCGCTGAAGGCGCTTGATCCGGTCGCCTATATCCGCTTCGCGTCGGTCTATCGCGATTTCCGTGAGGCCAAGGATTTCGAGACCTTCGTGGGCGGACTGAGCGAGGCCGTGAACGGGGTGAAGGGCAGCAAGGGCGACGGGGCCGACTGACAAGCTGGCCCAAACCGGCTAGGGCGGCGTCATGAGCCTGCCGCCCAATCCACCCGCCATCATCCTCGTGCGCCCACAACTGGGCATGAACATCGGTGCGGTGGCGCGCGCCATGCTGAATTTCGGCCTGACTGATCTGCGCCTGGTTTGCCCACGCGATGGCTGGCCCAATCCGGAAGCCGGGCCATCGGCGGCCGGGGCAGACAGCGTGATCGAGAATGCGCGCGTGTTTGACAGCGTGTCCGAGGCGATTGCCGATTGCACTCTGACCATCGGCACCGCGCAAACCACGCGCGACATGGTCCGGCGAGTAACGTCACCGGCTGGCTGCGTGGCCGAAATGCAGGCGCTGCCCACCAAATCGGCGCTGCTGTTCGGGCCGGAGCGCACCGGGCTGGTGCGCGAGGATCTGCTGAAGTGCCACGCCATCTGCACCATCCCCAGCAATCCCGATTTCGGCAGCCTCAATCTGGCACAGGCCGTCGCCGTGCTGGGCTATGCCTGGGTGATGGGCCAGGCAGCGCCGCCGCCCACCTGGCTGGTCAACCATGACGGTCCGGCGGCCCAGCATGAATTGACCGGGCTGATCGCGGCGATTGAATCCCGGCTGGAAGCCAATGGTTTTTTCAATCCCGCGCCCGGCAAGGCCGAAACCGCACGGCGCATGCTGCATAATGTCATGACGCGGCCCGGGTTCACGGGCGCCGAAGTGCAGTTCCTGCGCGGCGTCGTGCGCAGCCTTGTGGAGCCACGCAACAAGAATGGGCGCAACCTGGCTGAACCGCGCCGGCGGGATACACCCTGAAAGCAAAAAGGCCGCCAGTTACCCGGCGGCCTTTTGCGCAAAGTCTGCCGTGACCCTTTCAGGCCACGGCAGGATATTCACTCGGTTCCGGGTCACGCAGCGCATAGCCGCGGCCCCAGACGGTTTCGATGCAGCCGGACGACGGCGCACCGCCCTGGTGCAGTTTCTTGCGCAGCTTGCACACGAACACGTCGATGATCTTCAGTTCCGGCTCGTCGCGGCCACCATAAAGATGAGTCAGGAACATTTCCTTGGTCAGCGTCATCCCCTTGCGGAGCGACAGCATTTCTAGGATCGCATATTCCTTGCCGGTCAGTGCCACGCGCTTGCCTTCAACGCTGACGGAACGCGCCGCGAGATCCACCGCCACCGGGCCGGTGACGATGACCGACTGGCCATGGCCCTGGCTGCGCCGCACCAGTGCGTGCAGGCGGGCCATCAGTTCCTGACGGTCGAAGGGCTTGGTCACATAATCGTCAGCGCCAGCGCCAAAGCCGGTCACCTTGGACGTGGTTTCGGCGTCGCCCGACAGGATCAGGACCGGCGTGTTGATGCGCAGCTGCCGCAGCTGGCGCAGCACCTCGTGCCCGCTGATATCGGGCAGGGTGAGATCCAGCATGATCACGTCAAATTCGTAAGTGCGGGCATATTCGAGCGCAAGTTCCCCTGTGCCCGCGGTCTCGTGCTCGATGCTCGCTTCGTCGAGCATGCGCTCAACGCTGCGAGACATTGCACGGTCGTCTTCAATCAAAAGAACGCGCATGCATACGTCTCCGAATTCGGATTGACCCCGCCGGGCGCAACAAGCCCGACACACACCCCTGCATACAGTTAACCTGATTTATGAGCATCCGTAAATACCCCTTTAGATTTTTCTCCAAGTGATTCAAAATGTTCACTCATTTTTTACTATTTGATTCATTCGATTCGAACAGCGGACGATAGATTTGCACCCGGGTGACACGCAGCCCTGGTGTGCCCACCTTGTCCACGGCGCGCTGCCAAAGTTGAATCTCTTCAATGCTTAAGCGCCAACGCTTGCAAGCGTCTTCAAGGCTGATATGGCCATCGCGGATGGCCTTGAGCACGGCGGCCTTGCGGCTGGGCACCCAGCGCACCGTGTCATCGGGAGGTAAAGCATCATTACCGAATCCGGGCGGGGGTGGAGACATGAAAGACACGGATTTGCCTCCTGGCGGCCCGTGTGGGGCCGGTGAAACGGGATGAACCATTCACCATGACGGCGGCAGACGGCCGGGCTTTACCGGGAGGGCGCCCCTTGACGACAACCGGCCACATGCCCATTGCGCCGCCTGAGACCATGATCGCGCCTACCGCCTTTCCCCTCGATCTTGCCGCGCTGCCTGCCAGCGCGCGCGCCGCGCTGGCGCCATTGGCTGGCCGGCGCGTGGCCGTCGCCATGTCAGGCGGGGTCGATTCGTCGGTGGTGGCGGCACTGGCAGCGGCCGCCGGCTGCGACACGGTCGGCATCACGCTGCAGCTGTATGATCAGGGGGCCGCCGCGCGCCGGCCGGGCGCCTGTTGCGCCGGGGCCGATATCCGGGATGCCCGCGCCGTGGCCGAGCGGCTGGGCATTGCACATTATGTCATCGATATGGAAAGCCGCTTTCGCGAGGCGGTGATCGACAATTTCGTTGAATCCTATGCGCGCGGCCTCACCCCGGTGCCGTGTGTGGAATGCAACCGCACGGTGAAGTTCACCGATCTGATTGCGCTGGCCCGCGATCTGGGGGCCGAGGCACTGCTGACCGGCCACTATGTGCAGCGGCTGGAGAGCCCGGGTGGCGCCGAGCTGCATCGCGGCGCCGACCCCACGAAGGACCAGAGCTATTTCCTGTGGACCACCACGCAGGCACAGCTCGATTATCTGCGCTTTCCGCTCGGCGGTCTGGCCAAGGCCGAAACCCGCGCAATGGCCGAAGCCTTTGGCTTGGTGGTCGCCGCCAAGCCGGACAGCCAGGATATCTGCTTCGTCCCCGGTGGCGACTATGCTGCTGTGGTGGAAAAGATCCGGCCCGAACTGGCGGCCCCCGGTGATATCGTTGATGCCGCCGGCCACGTGCTGGGCCGCCACAACGGCATTCACCGTTTCACCGTCGGCCAGCGCCGTGGGCTGGAACTGGGCGGTCAGGCCGAGCCGCTCTATGTCGTCGGCATTGATGCCAGCCGGAACCGGGTGATTGCCGGCCCGCGCCGGGCACTGGCCGTCAGCGGCGTGCGGCTGGAGGGCAGCAATCTTCTCGGCCCGGTCGATGGCCCGCTCATGGTCAAGGTCCGCTCGATGGCGCCGCTTGCCAGCGGCTGGCTGGACGGTGACATGCTGCGCTTTGCCGAGCCGCAATTTGGCGTCGCTCCCGGCCAGGCGGCAGTGGCGTATGTCGGCGATCGGCTGGTGGCCGGTGGTACGATGGTGGCCACCGTGGCGGCCGAGCCGAGCCTGATTCCAGCCTGAAACCCGGCGTCAGGAAATTGACAGTGTCAGACGCTTGACGCCCGCCATGTCGGGCGGCTGACGCTTTGCCTGTCGGCATTTTGACGGGCCATTATTTGTTAACCACGCCGCATGGTGGCGGCCGTTCAGGAAGGCGATTTGGCACGCGCCTTGCTGAGGAACGGGCATGAGCACACCTGTCCCAGTTCCGTCGCCGCTGCCCTGGATCCCCGGTCTTGCCGATTGGCATCGCACTGATCTGGAACTGGTCATAGGCGAACAACGGTTTCCCGGCGCCGGGCTTAAATCGCGCCGGCTGGTGCTGAACCAGGCCGCAGCAGGCTCGGCCCGGCAGGAAGGCGACACGCTGCATCTGGCGGTGGCGCCCGGCGATGCCGAATGGGCGCTGGCACTGGCGGCGGCCTTTGACGCACCGAACCGACCGGCAGCGGCCGATCCGGCTTCGCGCGATCTGCTGGCGCTGGCGGCGCGGGTGGGCGCTTCCTCCACCAGCGTACTGATCGAAGGCCCCACCGGCACCGGCAAGGAGGGCCTGGCCCGGCTGGTGCATCACTCTTCCCCCCGCCGGACAAGCCCCCTTGTCGCGGTGAACTGCGCCGCGCTCGCCGAACAGATGGTGGAAGCCACGCTGTTCGGGCACGAGCGCGGCGCCTTTACCGGAGCGCTTGCGGCCTCGCCCGGCCTCATCCGCAGCGCCGACGGTGGTAGCCTGTTCCTCGATGAAGTCGCCGAACTGCCGCTGGCGGCGCAGGCAAAACTGCTGCGCGTGCTGCAGGAACGCGACGTGCTGGCCGTGGGCGCCACCCGCCCCGTGAAGGTGGACGTGCGCCTGATCGCGGCCGGCAATCGCGATCTGGCGGCCGACGTGGCCGCGGGCCGCTTCCGCGCCGATCTCTATTGGCGGCTGGCGGTGTTCCCGCTGCGCACCGCGCCGCTGGCCGAGCGCCCGGATGATATTCTTTCCATTGCGGCTCACTGGCTGCTGGGCCGCGCCGGCGGAGATGGGCTTGTGCCATGGCTCACCCCCTGTGCCCGCGGCCGGCTGCTGACGCACAGCTGGCCCGGCAATGTGCGCGAACTGGGCAATGTGCTGGATCGCGCGCTGGTGCTGTGCGACGGGCCGGATATCAGCGCCCGCCATCTGCTGATCGACACGCGAACCCCGCCGCCGCCTTCCAGCATTGGTCTGCCGCTGCCAGGCCAGATGCGGCTGGCCGAGCAGGAAAGCATCGCCCGCGCGCTCGCCACCAGCGCCAGCCGCCGCGATGCCGCCCGCCGGCTCGGCATTTCGGAACGCACGCTGCGCTACAAGCTGGCGGCGCAGCGCAGCGGGCATGATGCGGCCGCCATGGTGCAATGATGCTGCCTGCGGTTGATACCTCGGCAATTCTGAAGCTGCGCCAGCAGATATTGGCGCGCAACGATGGACTTCAGGGCTTTGGCCAGCCGCAGGGCCTTCGCGGCATTGGCGCGCCGGCGGCGCCGGAACAGCCACAGTTCGGCAGCGCGCTCAGCGAAGCGCTGCGCAGCGTCTCCAGCATCCAGGATCAGGCCAGCGCAGCCACCAACAGCTATGAAACCGGGCAGACCCACGATCTCGCCAGCGTCATGATCGCCCGCCAGAAAGCCGCCATCGCCTTTGAAGCCACCTTGCAGGCCCGCAACCGCCTCGTTGCTGCCTACAAGGACGTGATGAACATGCCGCTGTAAGCTGATGAGCGAGGCTGCAGTCATTCCCGCCGACCCGTCGCCATCGGGCCTTGCCGTGCCGCCGGTGCTGGCACCCATCGCCGGACGCGCCCGCAGCCTGTGGGCCAGCCCGGCCGTGCAGCAGGCGCGCCCGGCGCTGCTGGTCATTGCGCTGCTGGCGGCAGCGGCGCTGGCATATTTCAGCCTGCGCCAGCCTAATTGGCGCCCGGTCTATCCCGGTCTGGCGGAAGCCGATGCCGCCGCTGTGAGTGACGCGCTGGCCGCCGCCAATTTCGAGTATCGCATCAATCAGGACAGCGGCACGGTGGAAGTGCCCGCAGGGGACGCTGCCCGCGCCCGCATCCTGCTCGCTGGCCAGGGCCTGCCGAAGGCCAGTGCCGCCGCCGGGCAAGCATTGGCCGATATGCCGCTGGGTGCCTCGCGTTCGGTGGAGGCAGCGCGGCTGAAGCAGGCGCTGGAGCGTGAACTGGCCGCCAGCGTGGAGGCCATCGACGGCGTGAAGGCTGCGCGCGTTCATGTGGCGACTCCGGAACCTTCGGTGTTCATCCGTGATCGTGCGGCGCCGTCGGCCAGCGTGTTCGTCACGCTGGCACCGGGGCGCAGCCTGGCCGAAGCGCAGGTGCGCTCGGTGATCTGGCTGGTGGCGACCTCCTTGCCCGGCCTGGCCAGTGACCGAGTGAGCGTGGTCGATCAATCGGGCACGTTGCTGTCGGCCGGGGTGACGGGCGATGCCCAGCACCTGGCCTATCAGCAGCGGCTGGAAAGCCTGGTGCGCGAACGGCTGGTGAAATTGCTCACCCCCATGTTGGGCCCAGGTCGTTTCACCGCCGAAGTCGCCGCCGATGTGGATTTCAGCGAGAATGAAGCCGCCAGTGAGCGCTTTCAGCCAGCGGGCACCGTGCGCAGCGAGCAGACCAGCCGCAACATGGACGGCACGCCGCCCGCTGCCGCCGGCATTCCGGGCGCGCTCACCAACACCGTGCCGCAGGCCGCGCAGGTGACCGGCAATCCGCCGCCGGCAACGCCTACTGCTGCCGGTTCGACGGTCACCGCGGAAACTGCCGCGCGCAATTACGAGATCGGCAAGGATGTCTCGGTCACGCGCGCCGGCGCGCCGCGCCATGGGCTTTGACGCGGCGCGCGGCGACCTGGTGGAGGTGCAGACCCGCAGCTTTGTCAGCGAAAGCGAGGCGCCGACGGCCTGGTATGAAACGCCGGTCGTCAAGGATTATGGCCTCTACATCGTCGCGGCGGCCGGCGTGCTGATCCTGGCGCTGGGCGCAGGCTTCTTCCTGTGGCGTCGCCGTACTGTGCTGGCCGCGGCCGCCACGGCGACCGCCGAAGCTGCCAGCGCCGCCTTGTCCCGCAGCGGCGGCCCCAGTGCGCCCAGCCTGTTCGCCGAAGGCACTGCCGACAAGGCCGCCGTGGAAGCCATGATCGACGGCGGCGAACTGCTGCGCCCGGCGGCGGCCCGCGATTACAGCGGCAAGCTCGACATCGCGCGCACCCTGGTGACGGGTGATCGTGACCGGGCGATGGCGGTGGCGAGGCAGATGCTGCTCGCCGACTTGACCGCGCCTGCCGCAGATCCGCCGCCTACGCCGGCCGACGAGGACGAGGCGGCATGACCGATCTCGCCAGCCCTGCTGCCGCGCTGAGCGGCGCGCAGAAATGCGCCATCCTGCTGCTGGTGCTGGAAGAAGCCCAGGCTGCCGAAATGCTGTCCGGCATGAGCCCGGCCGAAGTGCAGCAGGTGGGCGAGGCCATGCTGACCGTGGCCGAGATCGATCCGCTCGCCATCGATCATGTGCTGGATGAATTTCTGGCGCGCACCGCGCAGGTGGCGGCGCTCGACAGCCAGGGCCGGCAGCTGCGGCAGCGGCTGGGCATGGCGCTGGGCACGCCGCGCGCTGAAACCATGATCGAAAAGATCGGGCCGCCGGCATCGGGGCGGCGGTTTGCCGTGCTCGATTGGGTGGATGGGCCGGCACTGGCCAAGCTGATTGCCGATGAACATCCGCAAGCCATCCCCGTCGTGCTGGCGCATCTGCCCGAAGCCCGCGCCGCCCAGACGCTGGATGCGCTGCCCGAAACGCTGCAGCCCGATGTGGCCGCGCGGCTGGCGACGCTGACCCCGGTCAACATCCATGATCTGGCCGCAGTGGAAGCCGATATCGAAGCCAAGCTGCGCGGCATCGGTACCAGGCGCGACCATACCCAGCTCGCCGGTACCGATTTCACCGCCGCGGTCATCAAGAAGGTGCGTGGGCGCGGCGCGTTGCTGGAAACGCTGATGGCGCTGAACGCCGAGCTGCCGCTGAGCTGGATGCCCAGCAGTTCATCTTCGCCGATCTGATCGGCCTTAGTCAGAAAGACATGCAGCTGGTGCTGCGTGAGGTGGATCCGGCGCTGCTGGCGGTGGCCATGAAGGGTGCCGATGCGCCGCTGAAAGACTTCATCTTTGGTGCCATGTCGAAACGTGCCGCCTCGCAATTGCAGGATGAACTGGCCGAACGCGGGCCCATGAAGCGGTCTGAAGTGGAAGCTGCCCAACGCGACCTGTGCCGCACCGTGCGCCGTCTGGGTGACAGCGGCGCGCTGACCCTGCCCACAGCCACGGAGGCGATGCTGTGACCGCCCACGACCCCAGACTCGCCGCTTTGCTTGCCGGCGTCTCGCCCGATCTGCGGGCCGGAGCACCGGGGCTGGCGCGGCTGCTCTCCAGCCTGATGCCGGCCGAAGCGCCGCCGGCGCGTGCAGAGGTGGACGTGACGACACTGCTGGCCGACGCCCGCGCTGAAGGCCATGCTCGGGGGTTTGCCGAGGGTGAAGCCGCTGGCCGCGCGGCTGCAGAAGCCGATCTGGCCCCTTTGCGGGCAGTCTTGGCCAGCGCCTCTGCCGCCGCCCGCAGCGCCACGGCGATCGACGAAGCGGCGCTGCGGCCGCTGCTGGTTGAACTGGTTGAAAATATTGCCCGAACGGTGCTGATGGCGGAACTGAAAGGCGGGCGGCGTGTGCTGGCGCCGCTGGTCGAAGCCGCGCTGGCCGAAGTGGGCGATGGCGTGCTGCCCACGCTGGTGGCCCATCCCGATACGCTGGCGCTGTTGGCGCCCGAACTGCCGGCGGGCCTGACCACGGCGGCCAATCCGGCGCTGCCCACTGCCCATGTCGTGCTGGCCGCCCCCGATTATCGTATCGAAGCCGGGATCGCCGAACGTCTGGCCCGCATCGTGAAGGCGCTGACATGAGCGTGACCGCCAGCCTTGCCCGTCAGATCGCCGCGATGGCGGTGCCGGCGCTGCCCATCCGCAAGGGCGGCTGCGTGGTGGCGGCCGATGGCAATATCATCGAAGCGGTGGGCGTACACGGCGCCATCGGCAACCGTGTCGCGTTGGGT
>NZ_JAUMBI010000216.1:0-15557 GCF_032115815.1 Sandarakinorhabdus sp. | reverse complement strand
GGTGTAAATCGCGCCCAGAAACAGCCATGAGCCGTGTTTGCGCGACACCAGATTGGTGTGCTTGCCCTGCCAGCCCAGCCCGGCGGCGGCGGCCAGCGGCTTTTCCATCACCGGGGCGGTATCGACGAACACCTTCAGTTCGCCGCCACCCTCCGCCACCAGCCAGCGCGCCAGCGTCTTCAACCGCTTCTTGATCAGATCATGATAATCGCGGTTCCAGGCATAGACAGAGATCACGCCCGTATCGCCCTCACCCGCCAGCCGCAGCGGATCGAGCGGCGGCGCATAGCTGGTGCCGAGCATGATGACGCTCTTCACATCGGGCCACAGGCCTTTGGGACTGGCGCGCTCCTTGGCGCGTTCCGGCATCCAGATCATGTCGCCGTGGCAGCCATCGGCCAGCCAGGCCTTGAGCCGCGCACCAGCTTCCGGAATCGCATCAGCCGCGGTGATGCCGATATCGGCAAAGCCCAGACGCAGCGCCTCGGCCTTCAGCGCCGCAATCAACTGAGCGTTTTCAGCCAATCGACCACCATCGCCGTCACCCGATCTTCCAGTTCGCCCCAGAACAGCCAGTGCGGCGCGCCCGGCAGTTCCTGATAATCCACCTGGCCAGTGAGATTGCGCGCCGTCGCCCGCGCGATGCCGGGCGTGGTGATCCGATCGTTCAGGCCCACCACCACCAGCGCCGGCTGGTTCAACCGGGCATAATCCACTCGCGTGACGTTGCCGAACAACGGCGGCAACGCCATTTCGGCGAGCACGCGGCCCGAATCCCACACCAGCGCGGCGATTTCCTGTCGCGTCACCTCTTCGGGCACGCCGTTGAAAATGCCCCAGCGCGCGCCGGCTTCGTCACACAGGGTCGGTTGTTCCCACCAGCCCCATTTCAGCACGACACTCTTCAGCGTGCGGAACGGATCAAGGCTGGGGGATTGGCTGTTGGCCGCCGCCGCCGGCGACAGCAGCACCAGGCCGGCATGCGGAATCCGCTGCGCCACCATCTGCGCCAGCAGGCCGCCCATGGAATGGCCCAAAATCACTGGGGGCGCGCCCAGCTTGCCGGCTTCAGCGACCAGATGATCCACATAGGCGGTGATCGACAGCTCCCCAAGGGCCGGTGCCGGTGGCAGGCTCACCGGCCGATCGTGGAACAGGATGCACGGCGCGTGGGTGCGATGGCCGGCTTCCTCCAGCACGGGGCGCAGCCGGTCAAACGTGGCCGGCGTCGACCACATGCCGTGGATGAGGAGAACGGGCGGCTTCAGCACACCACGCCCGTGGAGGCCAGCACGCCCAGCGTGACGATATCCGATGCACTGCTGTTCATCGGCACGATCTGCACGGGTTTGGACATGTTGACCAGCATAGGGCCAACAACGCGCAGATTGGCGACTTCCTTGATCAGCTTGGCGGCGATGTTGGCGCTGTGCAGGCCGGGCATGATCAGCACATTGGCCGGGCCGGAAAGCCGATTGAACGGATATTGCGCCCGCATCGCCGGGTTCAGCGCCACGTCGGCCGACATTTCGCCTTCATATTCAAAGCCGACCTGTTGGTTATCGAGCAACTGCACCGCGCCGCGCACATTGTCGACAAACTCGCCGCGCGGATTGCCGAAATTGCTGTAGCTCAGGAAGGCCACACGCGGTTCCTGGCCCAGCCGGCGCGCCACGGCGGCCGTTTCGATGGCAATGGTAGCCAGCGATTCGGCGGTGGGCCGTTCGGTCACGGTGGTATCGGCCACAAAGATCGTCTGCTGCTTGCCCACCAGCATGTGGATGCCGAACGGGCGGCAGCCGGGTGCCGGATCGATGACCTGGCGCACCTGGCGATAAGTGGTGGCAAAATTGCGGGTGACGCCGGTGAGCATCAGATCGGCTTCACCCATCGCCACCAGCAGCGCGCCGAACACGTTGCGTTCATGGTTCACCATGCGCTGCACGTCGCGGTGCAGCATGCCGCGGCGCTGCAGACGTTCATACAGATATTCGACCATGCGCGGCACCAGCGGCGAGATGGCGCTGTTGTGGATCTCGAAACTGTCGATGTCCTCCACGCCCAGCCGCGCCAGGCCTTCGCGCACCGGCCCCTCGCGGCCGACCAGCACCGGCGTGCCGTAACCGCTGTTCTTCCAGTTCATCGCGGCGCGCAGCACCACATCCTGTTCGGCTTCGGCAAACACCGCCCGGCGCGGGCGGCTCTGGGCGCTTTCGATGGCGCCCTGCAGGATCGACGTGGTGGGGTTCAACCGCCCGCGCAGTTCCTGGCGATAGGCGTCTTCATCAAAGAACGGCTTGCGCGCCGCGCCCGAAGCCATGGCGGCCTTGGCGACGGCGGTGGGGATATGTTCGATCAGGCGCGGATCGAAGGGGGCCGGGATGATATATTCCGGGCCGAAATTGCGCGCCTTGCCGCCATAGGCTGCGGCCACTTCATCCGGCACCGGCATGCGCGCCAGGCTGGCGATGGCGTTGGCGGCGGCCAGCTTCATCTCTTCGTTGATGGCGGTTGCCCGCACATCCAGCGCGCCCCGGAACAGATAGGGGAAGCACAGCACGTTGTTGACCTGGTTGGGATAATCGCTGCGCCCGGTCGCCACGATGGCATCACTGCGCACCTTGTGGACTTCTTCGGGCGTGATTTCCGGATCGGGGTTGGCCATGGCAAAGATGATCGGATTGGGCGCCATGCTGGCGACCATTTCGGGGCTCACGGCACCCTTCTGGGACAGGCCCATGAACACGTCCGCGCCCACCATGGCTTCTTCCAGGGAACGCGCCGGGGTATCGGCGGCATGGGCCGATTTCCACTGGTTCATGCCCTTTTCGCGGCCCTTGTAGATGACACCGCTGGTATCACACATGATGACATGCCTGACGCCATAGAGCTTGATCAGTTCGGTGCAGGCAATCGCGGCCGCCCCGGCGCCGTTCACCACCAGCTTCACGTCTTCCGGCTTGCGCCCTGTCAGGTGCATGGCGTTGATCATGCCGGCGGCCGCCACGATCGCCGTGCCATGCTGATCATCGTGGAAGACCGGAATGTTCATCCGTTCCTTCAGCGTCGTCTCGATGATGAAGCATTCCGGCGCCTTGATATCCTCAAGGTTGATGCCGCCGAACGACGGCTCCAGCAGTTCCACGCAGGCGATGAACTTGTCGACGTCCTCGGTGTTCACTTCCAGATCGATGCTGTCGATATCGGCAAAGCGCTTGAACAGCACCGCCTTGCCTTCCATCACCGGCTTTGATGCCAGCGCGCCCAGATTGCCCAGGCCCAGGATGGCGGTGCCGTTGGAGATGACGGCGACCAGATTGCCCTTGATGGTATAATCATAGGCACTGTCGGGATCGGCGGCGATGGCGCGCACCGGGGCGGCGACACCGGGGGAATAAGCGAGGGACAGATCGCGCTGCGTCGCCATCGGCTTGGACGCGACAATGTCGATCTTCCCGGCCTTGCCCATGCGGTGATAGGCCAGTGCCTCGCGGTCACCAAAATCGTTGTCGTCGATGCTGCTCATGGTTTGTCCTGAAGCCTGGATGCGCCACGGATAGGATTGTGGCAGCAAAGGGGCAAGCGCTTTGGCATGCCCTGTGCCGCTTTCACGCGCCCCTTTGCACCGCAGCGCCTGCGCGCTATCGCTGAAACGTGACCGCCGCCTCCCCCATGATGACCCAATATCTCGGCATAAAGGCCGAGGTGCCGGACGCGCTGCTGTTCTATCGCATGGGCGATTTCTACGAGCTGTTCTTCGAGGATGCGGTTGCAGCCGCCGCCACGCTCGACATCGCGCTGACCAAGCGCGGCGAGCATGGCGGGGAGCCGATCCCGATGTGCGGTGTGCCGGTGCATGCCCATGAAAACTACCTTGCTCGCCTGATCCGCGCCGGGCACCGCGTGGCGATTGCCGAACAGGTGGAAGACCCGGCCGAAGCCAAGAAGCGCGGCAGCAAGTCCGTTGTCGCCCGCGCCATCGTGCGCATCGTCACGCCCGGCACCATCACCGAAACCGCCCTGCTCGAACCCAAGCGCTCCAACTGGCTGGCGGCGCTGGCCGGGACAAGCGATGCCGCCGGCCTGGCCTGGCTCGATCTTTCCACCGGCGCCTTCCACACCCGGGCTGGCAGCGTGGCGGAACTGAAAGGCGAAATCGCCCGCCTCGCGCCGGCGGAACTGCTGGTGCCCGAAGGCCACGCCACCAAGGGCACCACTCGCCCCGCCACAGACTTCTCCTCAGCCCGCGCCGAGGCAACGCTGAAATCCCGCTTCGGTGTCGCCACCCTCGACGGTTGGGGCGATTTTTCTGGGCCCGAACTCGCCGCCGCCGGCGCGCTGCTGGCGTACGTGCAGGAAACCGCCCGGTCAGCTGCACCACTGATCCTGCCGCCGCGCCAGGAATTGCCCGGCAGCCGCATGGCCATTGATGCTGCCACCCGCGCCAGCCTTGAACTGCAACGCTCCTCCTCGCGCCACAGCCTCGAAGCCGCCATCGATCGCACCGTCACCGCCGCCGGCGCGCGCCAACTGGGCCAGGATATCGCCGCGCCGCTCACCGATCCGGCAAGCATCGTGGCCCGGCTCGACCTGGTGGAATGGTTCATCGCCGATCCGCTCACCCGCACCGGCACCCGCGACACGCTGGCCGGCCTGCCCGATATCGCCCGCGCGCTGGCCCGCCTCACCATCGGCCGCTGGAGCCCGCGTGATCTGGGCCAGCTCTCCACCGGTCTCGCCCGCGCGCTCGCCCTGCGTCACGCGCTGACCACCCGCGCTGCTCCAACCGAACTGCTCACCGAAACGCTCAGCCAAATCGGTTCCGGCCTCGGCGCCCTCGTCGAACAACTCGCCCGCACCCTGGTGGACGAACCGCCCATCGAACTCCCTGGCGCCATCCGCCCCGGCTTCGACGCGGCGCTTGATGCGCTGCGCGACACGTCCAAGGATGGCCGCTCCGCCGTTGTCGCACTCGAAACCCGCCTGAAAGCCGAAACCGGCATCACGGCGCTCAAGATCCGCCACAACAATGTGCTCGGCTATCATATCGAAGTCCCCGCTCAGCGCGCCGATCCGTTGCTGCGCGCGGACTCAGGCTTCATCCACCGCCAGACCATGGCCGGCGCGGTTCGCTTCTCCTCCCCCGAACTCGGCGAACTCGGCACCAAAATCGCCCAGGCCGCCGATCACGCGCTGGCCGCCGAAGCCGCGCATCTGGAAGAACTGCGCGAAACGGCACTCAGCCACACCGCCAGTATCGCCGCCACCGCCGCCGCGCTGGCCCGGCTGGACGTTGCTGCCGGGCTGGCCGAACTGGCGGCTTCCGAAAACTGGTGCCGCCCCACGGTAGACGCCAGCACCGCCTTCCATATCGAATCCGGCCGCCACCCGGTGGTCGAACTCGCGGTGCGCAAATCCGGCACCCGTTTCACCCCCAATGATTGCGACCTGTCGGCGGATCGCCGGGTCTGGCTCGTCACCGGCCCCAACATGGCCGGCAAATCCACCTTCCTGCGCCAGAACGCGCTGATCGCCGTGCTCGCGCAGGCCGGCAGCCACGTCCCCGCTGCCGCGGCGCATATCGGCGTGGTCGATCGGCTCTACAGCCGGGTTGGCGCCGCCGATGATCTGGCGGAAGGCCGCTCCACCTTCATGGTCGAAATGGTCGAAACCGCGGCGATCCTCACCGGTGCCACCAACCGCAGCCTTGTCATCCTCGATGAAGTCGGCCGCGGCACCTCCACCTATGATGGCCTCGCCATCGCCTGGGCCGTGCTCGAAGCCGTGCACGACGATCTGCAAAGCCGTTGCCTCTTCGCCACCCACTATCACGAACTCGTGCCGCTCACCGCCAAGCTCGCCAGCCTCGCCAGCGTCACCGTGAAAGTGCGCGAATGGAAAGGCGATCTCGTCTTCCTGCACCAGGTCGCTCCCGGCGCTGCCGACAAAAGCTATGGCCTGGCCGTGGCGCGCCTCGCCGGCGTGCCCGCCCCCGTCCTCGCCCGCGCCCGCGCCGTCCTCACGCGGCTCGAAACCCGCCGCGATCAGACCGGCGGGATTGCGGCCGGGGTGGACAGCCTCCCCCTCTTCGCCGCGCCCGCGACCACCACCACCGACGACCTGCGCGAAAAACTCAGCCAGATCGATCCCGACAACATCACCCCGCGCGAAGCGCTGGACCTGCTGGCGGATCTGAAAGCGCTGGCTGGAAAATCCTGATCAGGTCGGGCTCCACACCCGCACCCAGTCCACGTCCATCGCCACTTCGCCGCGGTTGATCTTGTCCACCGTGGCTTGCGGCAGGCCGAAATAAGGCGCGGTTATGCCGTTGACCTTGTTTGGATAAATGCCACCGATGGCAAAATTCAGGATCAGATACTGCTTCCGGTCAAAGCGCCAAGGGCCATAGCGTTCGACCGTCGCCCGCGTCACCCGGTAATATTCGCGGCCATCAACCGTGAAGATAACCGCTTCTGCGGTGCGTTCAACGGCATAGACATGCCAGCCGGTCACATCCTCGCCTGCGGGCAAGTCAAAGCGCTTGTACAGCGGCGTATCCCCGGAATAGCCGGGGCCGTGGATGGCGGCATTGACCCACGCCTTGTCGCCGACATTTTCCATGATGTCGATTTCGCCGCTGTCGGGCCAGGCGCCATAGCCCAGCAGCCAGAACGCGGGCCAGACGCCGATGGCATCCGGCATGCGGATGCGCGCTTCCACCTTGCCATAGGTCACGTCCACCTTGTCGGCGGTGTTGATGCGGCCCGACACGAAATCCGTCACTCGGCCGCCGGGCGTCACATACCCCCGGCGCGGCACCGGTTTCAGCACCAGCGCGCCGCCATCGGCGCCGGCTGGCATCGCGAAACTGATGGTTTCCGGACTGTCGACATAAGCCTGGACTTCGTTGTTCACCCAGAAGGCCGGCCCTTCGACATTCCATTTGCTGCGGTCCAGCGTGCCGGCATTGAATTCATCGGCAAACACGAGGCGCGGCGCGGGCGGCGGCGTGGGGGTGGGCGTTGGAGCGGGCGTCGGAGCGGGCGCTGGTGCAGCAATCGCGCTGCCGCCACCGGCACCGCCGCAGCCGGAAAGCACCACCAGTGCGGCCACCATCAATCCAGCTCGCCGGCCAATCCGCATGCCACCCCCACGATCAACGCCTGCCGGTGAATCCGGATTGATAACGTTCTCATAGAGCCTAGTGGACTTGGCCAAGCGTGGCAAGCGCGGCAGCAGAGCGCTCAGCCCGGCGGCGAAAGCTGGTCCACGGCCTCCAGCGCCTTGGCGGCATACATCACGCTCGGCCCCGCTCCCATATACACCGCCATGGCCAGCGTTTCGGCCACCTGTTCCCTCGTCGCGCCGGCCTTGATCGCGCCTTCGGCATGATAGGCGATGCAAGGCTCGCAGCGGGTGGCAACGCCGATGGCCAACGCGATCAGTTCCTGGGTGGCGTGATCCAGCGCCGGGCCCGCATGCGCGGCGCGGCTCATGTCGCCAAAGGCCTTCATCACATCGGGGCTTGCCGTGCGCAGGTTCTTCACCGCGCCATTCATTTCGGTGATCATTTGCCGCCAATCGCGCGTGCCCATCGTCGTCGCCTTCCGTTCACGTTGAGGCGCAACGATAGGAGCCCGGCGGGGACCACCCTATCCGGGCAGCCCCCTAATCACGCGTCAGCCCTCGTTCTTCATGTTGGGATCGATGTAGATCGGCGTCCACTTGGTCGGGTCCTTCTTGTTGGCCACAAGAACGCCGATGTTCAGCGAGGACTCCATGCCCGGTTGCAGCAGCGAACCAAACGTAACCGTCTCATATCCGGTCGTCTGGTTCTTCGTGATCGGCGAGCGACCACAGAAAAGGCCGCTGTCGCCCTTGCGAACCGTCACCGCGCCAGCCGAGCTGTCGCCATCCTTCGGCACCGCACTGGCATCCATGCGGATGAAAATCATGTCGCGATTGGCCGGCTTGGCCGGCTGCAGCTGGATCTTAATCTCCACATAGTCGCCCTGCTTGCTGGCAACGCCATTTGCCGCCAGGTCGAGATTGGTCGGGTAAAGCTTCGGGTTGGCCAGCGTCGGCGGTCCGCTGCCCTTGCCATCCCTCGTCACATTGCGAACGATTTCCTGGTCATTGCCGCCCAACTGGGAAATCGACTTGTCACCCAGGATCATCACGACCGGCTTTCCAATCGGATCGCCGCTGCATTTGGCCGTGGGAATTTCCTCGGTCGCACCTGCCACCAGTGATTCAGCCGGAACGATCGGTGGAGCCGCCGCTGCCCCGCCCGCTTTGACTGTATCCGCCCCGCCCTTCTCCCCGCACGCTGCCAGCACCAGCAGCCCGGCTATTATCCCCAAATTGCGCTTCATCGTGCACTCTCCTCTGCTTTCATTGCCCAGTTTCGCTCTGCTGCCATGTCCAGCCCCCAGCGTTCGGTCAGCCGGTCCCCGCCCGTGACCAGCGGCGGCGGTGGCGTGCCGGTGCGGCGGGCAGCAAGAAACTCGCAGAAATCGGCGAGTTCATCGGCCTTCAACGTCGCCCGGTCCTTTGCACAATCACCATTGAGCACCGCCAGTGTCGCCGCATCCGGCCGCCGCGCCGGTGGCCGCAGCAACAGCGCCTTCAACTGCATCAGGCTGAACATCCGCACCTGCGCGCGGCGGCGCACGTTCTGCGGATCGTTGGCGGCCAGCGTGGCGGCCTTGTCCTTGCCGTCGCTCAACCGGGGCAGTGCCTCGTCCGGGCGGCCAGCCTCGATCGAGATGCGGGCCAGCGCCAATTCGTAGGCAACCCGGTCGGTCGTCACCTGCCGGTCCTGCGGGTCCAGCACAGCCAGCCGATCGAGAATGGTCTTCTGTCGCGCCCGCGCTGCCAATGCCTGTTCGGGCGCGCCGGCCAGGCGCTGGGTATCCGCCAGCCAGGCCTCGGTATCAGCCAGGCTCATCAACGTATCGTGATGATCGGGGCGCAGCGCATCGGCCGCGGCAAACGCCTTCAGCGCGCTCAGGAAATGCCCTTGCGCCGCCGCCGTATCGATCCGGGCGCGCAGGGCCAGCGTGCCCAGATTATTCTCGGCATAGCCCACCTCCATCCACCAGTCCGGCTTGCTGCGATCGATGGCGATCAGGCGACTGGCCAGATCACGATAGGCGGCAAAGGCGGTGGCCGCCCGGGTGCGTTCCCCGCCGCGCCAGCTCACCATGCCGGTATAATATTGGCTCTGGGCGTGGGCGAAGATGCGCGCCGGATCGGTTGGCGCCTTGGCCAGCAATTGCGCGGTGGTGCGCATGGCTTCCTCGGTCTGCACCCGCGCCGCCACCAGATCGCCGCGGCTTTCGTCATCTTCGGCAATGGCCAGCAGCAGCTTGGCGCGCTGCTGCAAATCGGCATCGGAAAGGCCCGAAAGATCCTGCCCGCGCCAGCTTTTCGCCACACCGTCATTCACCGCCGTCAGCAGATCAAGCCGCCCGGCCCGCTTCAACTGCGCGCGCAAATCATCAAGCATGTAGTTTGAAAGGGTGCCGGCCCGCACCCGCTGCTTTTCCTCGGCCAGGCGGGCATTCATGTTCTGCACCACCAGCGCCAGCACCACGGCCAGCACCGCAATCGCCAGTGCCGCCGCTCCGGCGATCTGCTGCAGCCGGCGCTGGGCATCGCGCTGCACCAGCACGGCCATCGATACGCCGGCCATCACCGCCACCAGCTTCAACAGCGCCAGCCGTTCGCCCTCGCCGGGCATATCGGCGGCCAGCGGCACCAACGGCCGGCCATCGGCACGTTGCAGCAAGGCCGGCGGAAAACTGGTTTCCGGCGTGCCTTCCAGCAGCAGCGGCAGGATGTGATCATCGCCGTGGGCAGCACGGAACATCGCGATCTCACGCGCTACCCATTCGGATTTGGCTGATGCCGGGCTGCACAGCACCACCAGCCAGGCCGATGCGCCAATGGCCTCGATCACGGCGCTGTCGATATCGGGCGCCACCCGCATTTCATCGATATCGCGGAACACTGGCCGCAAGCGGCGGCCATCATCGGCAAAGGCCGGCCCACCGCCCTGCAGCCGGCGCGGCAGGCGATAGGTTTCCAGCCAGCGCTGAATGCGCTGCGCCGCCGTGAAGTCCCCCCGATTGTACGAGAGGAAGACGGAATAGCGCGGCGTCATGGAAACCATGTCCAAAGTCGCGTGCCCCACATCAGCGAAGTTCAAGCTTAACATTCATTTTCGGAAATCCAAATTTTTGGCGGACCGTCAGCCTGCGCCCTTGACCGCCGCGCCGCCCACCGCCACCACACAGCCATGGCGGGGTGGCAATTCTGGATCGATCGAGGCGGCACATTCACCGATATCGTGGCGCTGCGCCCCGATGGCAGGCTGGAAACGGCCAAGCTGCTCAGCCACGCACCGGAACATTATCCTGATGCGGCGCTGGCCGGGATCGCGCGGTTGCGGGGGGATGATGCCGCGCCAATCCAGGCCGTGCGCATGGGCACGACGGTGGCGACCAACGCGCTGCTGGAACGGCGCGGCCAGCCCACCTGCCTGGCCATCACGCGTGGCCACCGTGATGCGCTGCTGATCGGCCACCAGGCCCGGCCCGATATCTTTGCGCTGGAGATCAGGAAGCCCGCGCCGCTGTATGAAACGGTGGTGGAGATTGACGAACGGGTGACCGCCGAGGGTGAAATCTTGCGCCCGCTGGATGAAGCCAGCACCCGCGCCGCGCTGCAAGGTGCGTTTGACGCCGGGTATCGCAGCCTCGCCGTCGCCTGCCTGCACGGCCACGCCTACCCGGCGCACGAGGCGCGGGTGGCTGCGATGGCGCGGGAAATCGGCTTTACCCAGGTGACGACCAGCCACGACGTGGGCGCCGTGATCCGGCTGGTGCCGCGCGCCAACACCGCCGTGGTGGATGCCTATCTGTCACCCCCCTTGCGCGATTATGTGAACACGGTCGCGGCCGGCCTGCCCGGGGTGAACCTCGCCTTCATGCAGAGCAACGGCGGTCTCGCCCGCGCCGGGCACTTTCATGGCCGCGACGCCATTCTTTCGGGTCCGGCTGGCGGCATTGTCGGCATGGCGGCGGCCGGGCGGAGCGCCGGGGAAGATCGGCTGATCGGCTTCGACATGGGCGGCACCTCCACCGACGTCAGCCTGTTCGACGGCCAGTATGAACGCGCCGAAGAGGTGATCATCGCCGGGGTGCCGATGCGGGTGCCGATGCTGAAGATCGATACGGTGGCGGCCGGTGGCGGATCGATCATCAGCCATGCCGGTGGCCGCCTGAAGGTGGGCCCCGAAAGCGCCGGCGCCGTGCCGGGCCCGGCGGCCTATCGGCGCGGCGGGCCGCTCACCATCACCGATGCCAATGTGATGCTTGGTATCGTGCAGCCCGATCATTTCCCGGCACTGTTCGGCCCGGGCGGTGACCAGCCGCTGGATGCAGACGCCGTGCGCACCGGCTTTTCCCGGTTGGGCGAAGCCATCGCTCAACCGCCTGAGCAGGTTGCGGCCGGCGCGCGCGCGATTGCGACCGAAACCATGGCCCAGGCCATCCGCCGCATCTCCATCGCCCGCGGCCATGATGCAGCGCGCTATACGCTCACCAGCTTCGGCGGTGCCGGCGGCCAGCACGCCTGCGCCATCGCCGACCAGTTGGGCATGACCCGTATCCTGATCCACCCGCTGGCCGGGCTGCTTTCGGCGTTCGGCATCGGCCTCGCGGAAGTGCGGGTGGTGCGGCAGCGCACGCTGAACTGGCCGCTAGGGCCTGACACTGATCTTTCCGGCCCGGCTGCGGAGCTTGCCGAACAGGCCCGCGCCGCACTACTGGCGCAAGGCGAAGCGGCGGCCAGCGTGCTGGTGAAGGCACGGCTGCGCTATGCCGGGTCAGACAGCGGCGTGGACCTGGCGCTTGGCCCGCCGGCGGCCATGGCCAGCGCTTTTGCCGCCGAGCAGGCGCAGCGATTCGGCTTTGCGATATCGGGCGCCGATCTGGTGGTGGATGCGCTGATCGCCGAGGCCATGGGCGCAACACCCGCGCTGCCAGCCGCCGGCAGCACACCGCCAGCCGCCGGCAGCACACCGGCACATATCGCCACCCATCCGGTATTCATCGGACACCGTTGGCAGCGTTGCACCTTCTACAACCGTGCCGGCCTGCCCACCGGCTGGCGCATCGCCGGCCCCGCCGTGATCATCGACAGCGCCGGCACGACATTAGTGGAACCCGGCTGGCAGGCCGAAGTGGACGCCGCCGCCAACCTGGTGCTCACCCGCCTCGCCCCGGCCGCCAGGGCCATTGCGCCCGCCTCGACCGCCGCCCCAGATCCCATCCGCCTCGAACTGTTCGCGAACCGCTTCATGGCCATCGCCGAAGAGATGGGCGAAGCGCTTAAGACCACCGCCTGGTCAGTCAACATCAAGGAAAGGCTGGATTTTTCCTGCGCGCTGTTCGACGCTGAAGGCCATCTGATCGCCAATGCCCCGCACATGCCGGTCCACCTCGGTTCGATGGGTGACAGCGTGCGCACGGTGATGGGCAAATGGGCTGGTTCCGCCCGCGGTATCCACGCCGGCGACACATTCGTGCTCAACAACCCCTTCGCCGGCGGCACCCACCTGCCCGATGTCACTGTTGTTACACCGGTTTTCGTCGATGGCGCCATGCCCGCCTTCTGGGTCGCCGCGCGCGGTCACCAGGCCGATATCGGCGGCATCACACCCGGATCCATGCCGCCCGACAGCCGCCGCATCGATGAAGAAGGCGTGCTGATCGACAATATCCTTTTGATTGATCGAGGAAACTTCCTCGAAGCCGAGATGCTGGCCCTGCTCGGCTCCGGCCCCTGGCCAGCCCGTGACCCGGCCCGTTGCATCGGGGACCTCAAGGCTCAGACCGCCGCCTGCACCCGCGGCGCGCAGGCGCTGCTGGCCTTGTGCCGGGCGGAAAGCGAACCGGTCGTATCCACCTTCATGCGTCACGTGCAGGATAATGCCGAACAGGCTGTTCGTGCAGCAATTTCCCGGCTGAACGACGGCGAGAAGACGGTGGAAATGGACAATGGCGCTTGTATCAAGGTCGCCGTCCGCATCGATCCTTCCAGTCGCAGCGCGACCATCGATTTCACCGGCACTTCCCCGCAGCTCCCAGACAATTTCAACGCCCCCTTCTCGGTGGCGCAAGCAGCCGTCCTCTATGTTTTTAGATGCTTGGCTGGCAATGATCTGCCAATGAATGATGGCTGCATGCGGCCGCTGCGCCTGATTGTGCCCGAAGGTTCGATGCTGCGCCCCCAGGCCCCCGCCGCTGTCGTCGCCGGCAACGTGGAAACCAGCCAGATCATCACCGATGCCCTGTTCGGCGCGCTGGGCGTGCTGGCGGCGTCCGAAGGCACGATGAACAACTTCACGTTCGGCAATGCTGAGCACCAATATTACGAAACCATCTGCGGTGGTGCGGGTGCCGGGAACGGCTTCGCAGGGGCCAGCGCGGTCCAGACGCACATGACCAACAGCCGCCTCACCGATCCGGAAGTGCTCGAATCCCGCTTTCCGGTATTGGTTGAGGAATTCGGCACAAGACATTGTTCTGGAGGGAAAGGTCATTGGCCCGGCGGCGACGGCGTTATCCGCCGCATCCGCTTCTGCCAAGCCATGACCGCCTCCCTGCTCTCCGGCCGCCGCCGAACCCGGCCCTTCGGTCTTGCCGGCGGCAGCGACGCCCTGCCCGGCAGCGCCCGCGTCGAACGCAGCGACGGCCGCGTCGAAACACTTGCCGCCTGCGACCGCGCCGAACTGGCACCAGGCGACATGATCGTGATCGAGACGCCCGGCGGCGGCGGTTACGGCACGTGACAACCCTGCCCAGCCTGTGGCCGCTGGCCGGAATCGCCATTGTCGTCATCGGCTTTGCCTTGCGGGCCAATCCGCTCGGCGTGGTGGTGGCCGCCGCCTTCGGGTCAGGCCTGGGCGCTGGCCTTTCGCTTCCCGAAGTGGTGGCAGCGCTGGGCAAGGCCTTTCACCAAAACCGCTATGTCTCGGTGCCCTGGCTGGCACTGCCGGTAATCGGCCTGATGGAACGCGCCGGATTGCAGGAACAGGCCGCAGCGCTGATTTCCCGAACCAAAGCCGCAACAACTTCACGCATCCTGCTGATCTATCTTGGTTTTCGTCAGATCACCGCAGCGCTTGGCCTCACGCAGATCGCCGGCCATGCCCAGACGGTGCGGCCCCTGCTCGCGCCAATGACTGAAGCCGCCGCTGAACGCGACAACCCGGCGATCACGCTGGACGGACGCAACAAGGTCAAGGCGATGGCGGCTGCGACCGACAATGTCGGCATCTTCTTCGGCGAGGATATCTTCCTCGCCATCGCGTCCATCCTGCTGATCAAGGGCTTCCTCGAAAGCGCCGGCATCATCGTGCAGCCGCTGCAGCTTTCGGTGTGGGCCATCCCCACCGCGCTGGCGGCCTTTGCGGTGCATGGCGGCCGGCTGCTTCGGATGAAGCCATGATCGGCCTTCCCGCGCTTTATACGCTTGCCGGGCTGGTGTTCGGCAGTTGGGCGGTCGCGACCCTGCTCGATCGGCAGCACACGAAGCGCCTGCTCGGCGCCTGCTTCTGGGGTCTGCTTGCCGTGGAGTTTCTCGCAGGTGATGCTTTAGGAGATACAGGCAACGGATTGTTATTGTTGCTACTGGTGGCGCTGGCGCTGCTGGGAGCACCCGGCAAGGGTCAGGCTGCCACGACAACCATTGCCGAACGCCTGGCCAGCGTCACCCGGCACGGCAACCGACTGTTCCTGCCTGCCCTGATCATGCCCGGCGTCGCGCTGGCCGGCACCTTCATCTTCCCGTTGTTGCCCGGGCTTGTCGATCCCAAGCAGGTCACACTCATCAGCCTCGGTCTCGGCGCCCTCATCGCCACTTCCGTCCTGATGCTGTGGCTGCGCCCGCCCTTGGTCGCCCCGATGCAGGAAGGTCGCCGTCTGGCCGAAGGCGTGGGCTGGGCGATGATCCTGCCGCAGCTGCTGGCCAGCCTGGGTGCGCTGTTCACGGTGGCCGGCGTCGGCGAGATCGTCGGCGCTTTGGCCCCGATGGCAATCCCCGAAGGCAGCCGCCTTGCCGCCGTGCTGGCCTTCACCGGTGGTATGGCCATCTTCACCATCATGATGGGCAACGCCTTTGCCGCCTTCCCGGTGATGATGGGCGGTATCGGCCTGCCGGTGCTGGTGTTGGGATTAGGCGGTGATCCGGTGGTGGTGGGTGCCGTTGGCATGCTGGCCGGCTTCTGTGGCACCTTGCTGTCGCCAATGGCGGCCAATTTCAACATCGTGCCGGCCGCGCTACTGAACCTGCCCGACCGCTACGCCGTGATCCGCGCACAATGGCCCACGGCCGTGCTACTCTGGCTGTTCAACACTGCAATGATCTGGGGATTTGCCTTCTGATGAAGCTCGACGCTACTCAAGCTGCCCGCATGGCTGGCATCGCGCTGGGCCATGTGACGCGTGAGTATCCGCACAAGCTGGATCATGTGCTGGCCGGCGATG
>NZ_JAUMBI010000215.1:0-2533 GCF_032115815.1 Sandarakinorhabdus sp. | reverse complement strand
GTGACCGGGAAGCCGTGCAGATGTGTCTCGTTGCCGGGGCTGATCTGTACCGCGCCGCATTCCACCGTGATGAAGCCCTGTTCAGCAAACCAGCCGGCCAGCGCGGCCTTCACGCGATTGCGGCCCAGCAGGAAGCTGCGGCGATCGGCGTGGATGTCGGC
The DNA here is from genome assembly GCF_032115815.1 of Sandarakinorhabdus sp. Taxonomy (GTDB): domain Bacteria; phylum Pseudomonadota; class Alphaproteobacteria; order Sphingomonadales; family Sphingomonadaceae; genus Sandarakinorhabdus. The sequence goes on along the minus strand of NZ_JAUMBI010000215.1, from coordinate 2,372 downwards.
ATGCCAGAAGGGGCGCGGAGTCATGATTTTCCTTGAACAACGGTCGCGCCATGCCCTAACGGCTGCGCATGTTTCAGCGCCATCGCGCATAGGGGAAGTTATGGTCAAGGAAATCGCGAGCAATTTCCGCAAGGGTCAGGTCATCGAGCATGAGGATGGCCATCTGTATGTCGTGCTGAAGGCCGAAACGTTCCGCCCCGGCAAGGGCACGCCCACCACTACCATCGACATGCGCCGCATCGCCGACGGTGTGAAGACGGTGATCACGGTGAAGACCACCGACAGCCTTGAAAAGGCGTTCGTGGAGGAAGTGCCGCACAACTATCTGTACAAGGATGGTGAGGAATATATCTTCATCAACAACGAGACCTATGACCAGATCAGCCTGACCGAGGCGATGATCGGCGACGGCATCGTGTTCCTGCAGGAAAATGCCGAGTGCAAGATCCTGATGTTCGACGGCAAGGCCATCACCATCACCCTGCCGACCCGCGTGACCATGGCAATCGTTTCGACCGAACCGGTTGTGAAGGGCCAGACCGCCAGTTCCAGCTACAAGCCGGCGATCGTGGAATCCGGCGCCCGCGTGATGGTGCCGCCGCACATCGATGTGGGCACGCGCATCGTGATCAACACCGACGACAGCAGCTATGTGGAACGCGCCAAGGATTGATCCGGCGTTTCCCATCGGGGCGTGAAGGGGCTGGCCGCAAGGCCGGCCCTTTTTTCGTCTGGTGTGCGCGTCACTTACGGGAAAAATCGATTGGTCTAAGTGCAAATCCCGATTTCTTCGATTCATGGTCTGGGCGTTACATAGTCGGCATCGGGGCAAACCCGGATTGCACCAGAGGGAGAATATACCCATGACGCGTTCATTCGCATCGATCATCGCGCTGACGATTGCCAGCCTTGGCGCCACCGGCGCCGCCGCCGTAGAGGCAAACATGACTCAGAACGCCAGCCCGCAATTCTGGTGGCCGGAACTGGTGGACCTCTCCCCTCTGCGCAGCCAGGCGCCGCAATCCAACCCCTATGGCCCGAATTTCGATTATGCCGTCGAATTCTCCAGTCTCGATCTGAAGGCGGTAAAGGCCGATATCGCCAAGGTGCTGACCACCAGCCAGCCCTGGTGGCCGGCCGATTATGGCAATTATGGTCCGTTCTTCATCCGCATGGCCTGGCACAGCGCCGGCACCTATCGCATCGCCGATGGCCGTGGCGGTGCCGGCGGTGGGCAGCAGCGTTTCGAACCGCTCAACAGCTGGCCGGACAATGTGACTCTCGACAAGGCCCGCCGCCTGCTGTGGCCGGTGAAGGCCAAATATGGCCGCGCGCTGAGCTGGGCCGATCTGATGGTGCTGGCCGGCAACGTCAGCCTTGAAACCATGGGCTTCAAGCCGTTCGGCTTTGCCGGTGGCCGCACCGATGATTGGGAAGCCGACAAGGTGTACTGGGGCCCCGAAAACAAGATGCTGGACGACAAGCGCTACAGCGAAGGCCGCAAGCTGGCCAACCCGCTGGGCGCCGTGCAGATGGGCCTGATCTATGTGAACCCGGAAGGCCCGAACGGCGTGCCTGATCCGCAACTGGCCGCCAACGACATCCGCGACACCTTTGGCCGCATGGCGATGAACGATGAGGAAACCGCCGCGCTGATCGCCGGTGGCCACACGTTCGGCAAGGCGCACGGTGCGGGCTCGGCCAGCAATGTCGGCAAGGAACCGGCTGCCGAAGCCCTTGAAAAGCAGGGCTTTGGCTGGGAAAACAAGATGGGCAGCGGCAAGGGTGCCGATACCATCACCTCGGGCCTGGAAGGCGCCTGGACGTCGGCCCCGACCCAGTGGACGATGCAGTATCTGGAAAACCTGTACCGTTTCGAATGGGTACAGACCAAGAGCCCGGCCGGCGCCATCCAGTGGGAGCCCAAGGACGCCAAGGACCAGAAGTTCGTGCCCGATGCCCACCGTGAAGGCGTGTTCCACGCGCCGATCATGTTCACGACGGACTTGGCGCTGCGCACCGATCCTTCCTACAAGAAGATCACGCAGAATTGGTTGAAGAACCCCAAGGCGTTCGAAGATGCGTTTGCCCGCGCCTGGTTCAAGCTGACCCACCGCGACATGGGCCCGCGCGCCCGCTACATCGGCCCGGATGCGCCCAAGGAAGTGCTGAGCTGGCAGGATCCGGTGCCGGCGGTTGATCACCCGCTGGTGAACGATGCCGACGTGGCGACCCTGAAGACGAATGTGCTGGCCAGCGGCCTGACCGTGCCGGAACTCGTCCGCACCGCCTGGGCGGCGGCGGCTTCCTATCGCGGCACCGATGGCCGTGGTGGGGTGAACGGCGGCCGGCTGCGGCTCGCCCCGCAGAAG
>NZ_JAUMBI010000214.1:0-7621 GCF_032115815.1 Sandarakinorhabdus sp. | reverse complement strand
TGCCGGCTTGAAGCCGGCAGCCAGCCCGGCCAGTCGGAAGATGACGCTGCGCGCTATCTTCTCGCCCGGCTGCGGCATGGTGGGCGCTGAGGGTTTCGAACCCCCGACCCTCTCGGTGTAAACGAGATGCTCTACCGCTGAGCTAAGCGCCCATGCCGCCAGTGAAGCCGTCTGCTGACCGCCCCTAGCCGCGCCCGCGCGTTCGTGCAACCTTGGCCGCGATGGCCACGCTCGACACCACGCAAACCGCTGTTTTCATCGTGTTGACCTGCCTGATGGCGCTGGCCACCATTTGGCAGGTGCGGCGCATGGGGCGCAAACAGGGCAAGCGCTCTGCCGCTGCCGACAACCGCGAGTATTTCCTTGCCGGCGGCGGGCTGACCTGGCCGTTCATTGCTGGCTCCATCACCCTCACCAACCTGTCCACCGATCAGCTCGTCGGCATGAACGGGCAGCAGATGCTGCTGCTGGCCTGGTGGGAGCTTTCGGCCGTCGCCGGCCTTGCCATTCTCGCGCTGGTGTTCCTGCCGGTCTATTACCGGGAGGGCTGCACCACCACCACGGAACTCCTCCAGAAGCGCTACAACTCGCCGGCCCTGCGCGCCCTTGTCTCGGCGCTGTTCCTCGCCGGCAACCTGCTGATCTATTTGCCGATCACCCTTTACACCGGCGCCTTGTTCCTGCGCACCGTTTCGGGCACCGATCTGCCGCTGCTGCCGCTGGCCGCCGTGCTGGGCGTGGCGGGATCACTCTATGCCATCCTCGGCGGCCTGCGTGCCGTGGCGGTTTATGACACGATCGCTGGGGTTGGCGTACTGGGATCGGCGCTGGCCATCGTCTGGCTGGCGCTGTCGGCCATCGGTTGGGATTTCTCCGGCATCCCGGCCGAACGGCTGACGCTGGTTGGCGGCCCCGAAAGCCCGATCCCGTGGCCCACCCTGCTCACCGGCATGATCTTCATCCAGACCTTCTATTGGTCCACCAACCAGAACATCACCCAGCGCGCCATGGCCGCGCCGTCCCTGCGCGAAGGCCAGAAGGGTGTGTTTGCCGCCGGCATCATCCGCCTGATGATCGTGCCGGCCATTGTCGTGCTGCCCGGCATCGCCAGCTACAAATTGTTCGGTCCATTGGGAGACACCGCCTATGGCCGCATCGTTGCCGAGGTGATGCCCACCTGGGCCAGTGGCGCGTTCGCGGCCTTCATGGCGGCGGCCGTGCTCACCCACTATACGTCCATCCTCAACAGCACGACGACGCTGTGGGTGTGCGACATCCACGAAGCCTATATCAACCGCAACCCCAATGTCGGCCGGCTAAACACCTTCATCTCATTGGGTTTCGTGGCGATCTCCATCGCGCTGGTTCCACTCTACAGCGGGGCCGCTTCCATCATCAACCTCGTGCAGCAGTTGAACGGCCTGCTCTCCATGCCGATCCTCGCGGCGTTCATCTGCGGCCTGATCTTCACCGGCATCCGCGCCGGCGCGGTGATGCTGGCGCTGGTTTTCGGTGTTGGGCTCTATGCCGTGTTCACCTGGGTGTGGACGCCCACCCACTATATCCATCTGATGCTGGTGACGCTGCTGGCCACGATTGCGGTGGCGCTGGCCATCAATCGGCTGATGGGCGGCACGGCACGGTTGCGGCATCGCGCGGCTGCGGCCAATATGGCCTGATCGATTCCACCGCCAGAGAGGCTGCCATGTTCACTCGCCTGTTTCTCGAACACCCGCGCGTGGTGAATGAAAGCTACACCGAGCATATGGGCGCCGCCTTCGGCGTGGGCGGCCGCATGTTCGTCGCCAGCCTGAAATGCTTCGTCCACGGGCTGGTTCCCGGCCTCTACAAGACCGCCGGTTCCGATGCGATCTGCGAACTGCATCGCCAGGTGGCGCCGCGCAAATACGACCAGCCGACCTTCTGATCGGCCACAACAACATGACGGGGATGCCGCGATGACCGACACTTTGGGATTTTCGCCGGCCCGGCTTGCCCGGCTGGACGCGCATCTGGCCGAAAAATACATCGCCACTCGCCGCCTGCCCTGCACCCTGTCTCTGGTCGCCCGCCACGGCGAAATCGCGCACAGCCACCCGCAGGGCCTTGCCGATGTCGAACGCGGCATTCCGTGCCGGGAAGATACCATCTTCCGCATCTATTCGATGACCAAGCCGATCACCTCGGTGGCGCTGATGATGCTGGTCGAACAGGGCAAGATCGCGCTCGATGATCCTGTGGCGAAGTATATCCCGGAATGGAAGAACCTCGGCGTGTTCGTCGCCGGCACCCACAAGCTCGGTTTCCAGACGAAGCCCTGCACCCGCCCGATGCAGGTGGTCGATCTGTTCCGCCACACCGCCGGCCTCACCTATGGCTTCCAGCTGCGCACCAACGTCGATGAAGCCTATCGCCGCGAAAAGATCGGCGAGATCGAAAAGGCCGGCACGCTGGAAGACATGATCAAGACACTGGGCAAGCTGCCGCTGGAATTCTCGCCCGGTGACGCATGGAATTATTCGGTGGCGACCGATGTGCTGGGTTGGCTGGTGCAGGTCGTGTCTGGCCGCCCGTTCGAACAGTTTCTGGCCGAGGAAATCTTCGCCCCCCTGGGCATGGTCGATACCGGCTTCCACGTGCGTGAAGGCCAGCAGCACCGCTTTGCCGCCTGCTATCAGCCCGACAAGACCGGCACCATCACCCTGCAGGATGATCCCACCACCTCCTCCTACCTCAAGCCGCCCAGCTTCATCTCCGGCGGTGGCGGGCTGGTTTCGACGGCAAGCGATTATCTGCAGTTCTGCCGCATGTTGCTGAACGGCGGCACGCTGAACGGCCACCGGATCATCAGCCGCAAGACGCTCGATCTGATGACCGCCAATCACCTGCCCGGCGGCGTCGATCTGCCTGCCATGAGCCGCAGCCTGTTTTCCGAAGCCGCCTATGATGGCGTCGGCTTCGGCCTTGGCTTTGCCACCAGTACGGCCGCCCACAAGACGCTGATGCCCGGCAGCAACGGCGATTATTTCTGGGGCGGCGCGGCCAGCACCTTCTTCTGGATCGATCCGGAGGAAGATCTGATCGGGATCTTCATGACCCAGCTCATCCCGTCCTCCACTTGGCCGGTGCGCAAGGAAATGCGCACCATGGTCTATGCCGCTCTGGACGATTGATCCCTGCCCCCGGAGACAGACTGATGACTGATTATGTGCCGCCCAAGGTCTGGACCTGGGACAGGGAGAGCGGAGGGCGTTTCGCCGCCATCAACCGTCCCATCGCCGGCCCCACCCACGAAAAGGAGCTGCCGGTCGGCAAGCACCCGATCCAGCTCTACAGCCTGGGCACGCCCAATGGCGTGAAGGTGACCGTGTTGCTGGAGGAACTGCTGGCGCTGGGCCACGCGGGCGCGGAATATGATGCCTGGCTGATCAACATCGGCACCGGCGATCAGTTCGGTTCCGGCTTTGTCGCGGTCAATCCCAACAGCAAGATCCCGGCGATGGTGGACCACAGCACCACCCCGCCCACCCGCATCTTCGAAAGCGGCGCCATGATGATCTATCTGGCGGAAAAATTCGGTGCCTTCCTGCCGACGGACCATCACGCCCGCACGGAAGCGCTGAGCTGGCTGTTCTGGCAGATGGGCTCGGCGCCGTTCCTGGGCGGTGGCTTCGGCCATTTCTATGCCTATGCCCCCACCAAGCAGGAATATCCGATCAACCGCTATGCCATGGAAGTGAAGCGGCAACTGGACGTGCTCGACCGGCATCTGGCGGACAACGACTATATGGCGGGCAGCGAGTACAGCGTCGCCGACATGGCGATCTGGCCCTGGTATGGCGCGCTGGCGCTGGGCCTGCTCTATGACGCCGGCGAATTCCTGGAAGTGGCGAGCTATACCAATGTCATCCGCTGGACCAAACAGATCGGCGCCCGCCCGGCGGTGAAGCGCGGCCGCATGGTGAACCGCGCCTTTGGCGATCCCGCCAGCCAGCTGCACGAACGCCACGACGCCAGCGACTTCGATACGAAAACCCAAGACAAGATTGGTAAAACCGCGTGACCGAGGCAGCCGCATTTCCCCAACCGCCCGATACTGGCCCCGAAGGTTCCCTGCCCCACAGCCTCGCGCAGCGCCGCATCGTCCGCTTCGAACCCGGCCATGCGGTGATCGAATATGAAGTGCTGCCGGCCATTTGCCATAGCGGCGGCGTCGCGCAGGGCGGCTTTGTCGCCGGCTGGATCGATGCCGCCATGGCCCACGCCGTGATGGCAAAGTTCGGCGTCGAACGCGTGCCGATCAGCCTGGAGATCAAGGTCAGCTATTTCGCGCCGGCCAATCCCGGCCGCGTGCTCGCCGAAGCCTGGATCGAACGGGCGGGTGGGCGGACATTATTTGCCGAAGGCCGGCTGACGACACTGGATGGCAAGATCCTGGCCAAGGCCAGCAGCACCATCACGCTGATCGACGCCAACAAGGTGAAAGGCTCGATGACCGGCAATTGAAGCTGGCCACGCCATTATTGGCACGCAAGCTGCTGATAAATTTCTGTTAATAAATTTGTTCGACAGCATCGCTTGAAGAGCGCAGCATCACCCTACTGCGAGTCCCAAATTTGGTATTAGGAGCAATCCTGCCCCTGTATCCGAAGCAAGGAACTGCAGGAAATCGACAGCACATAAGTGACTGTCTTTGGGGGAGGAACAGCATGAAAACTCGTGTTTTCGGGATGATGTCGCTTGTCTTGTTGGCCAGCGCCAGTGTCGTCAGTGCGCAAAGCTTCACCTATGTTTCAACATCCAGCGCGCCCAGCACCACAGTGGGCGGCGCCGGGCCTGATGGGCGGCCGTTCGGCGCTGCGGCCTGGTCCGGCACCAGTGAACTGATGATGGACGGCAAGAAGGTGATGTCGAACTTCACCTGCGTTGCCATGACCCAGCCGAACAATGCCAAGGTCTTTGATCAGCACATGATGTGCAATGGCAGCGATTCCGGCGGCACCTGGACCTCGGCCTGGGGTTGCTCCGGCGCGCAGGCCACCGGCATGGCGTGCTGGGGCCAGTTGCAGGGCCTGACCGGCAGCTATGCCAAACGCATCGGCGTCATCACCGGTTCGGGCAAGGGCGCGATGCAAACCGGTTCCGGACATTGGAACCCGTGACGCATTGGCGTTGACGTTTGGGGGCCGGCGCTGCGGTGTCGGCCCCTCATTCGCCCGGCGGAGTGATCATGATCCGGATGCTCACCCACGTGCCCACCTGATAATCGCCATTCACCCGCGGCGGCTTCACGCGGAACTGCCAGGCGGCCTCGTTCACCGCATAGCCCATGCCGGAACCGGGTGATTCACCGATCGGGCGGCAATCTTCCACCTTGAAGCGCGGCGCGGTTCGGCAGGCGATCAGGCCGAAGGCCCCTGGCCCGGAATAACGCGCCTTCCGGATATAGAAGGCGAGTTCCGCATCGGTGGGCTCGCGTTGCCATTCGGCGGCATAGAGCTTTGATCCATCCGGCGCGACGCCCACCACTGCGCTGTCCGGCGGGCCGGCTTCGGCCATCTGTGCCGGTGCACTGTCGGCAGGCGCCAGCTTGCTGAGATCGAAATCGCGCAAGGCGGGATCGCCAAAGCTCCACTTGGCCGGCGGCGCGTCTGGCACGGTCACCATTGGCTTGGGTTGCGGATTGCTGGGGGCCTTCTCTGCCCGCTTCTGCTGCTGCGGCTTGGGTTGGGCGCGCTGCGGCGTCGGCGCGGCCACATTCACCGCCACCATGCTGGTGATGCCGGGTTTGCCCTTGGGCAGCGGCGGCGCCAGCAACAACAACAGCAGGATCAGCAGGACATGCAGCGCGATGACGATGGCGAGCACCGGCACGCGCCGCCAATCCGGCAGCAGGCCGCGCTGGCGAGCCAGGTATCCGGCTGGAGCCGGGAAGGAGGCGGGGGCGTTCACAGGGCGGGCAGCGGGCGGGGATGTCTTCCCTACCCCGCGCAGGCCCTGCCCGGCTAGTCGAGATTTGGCCGCAGCAACTGGGTGGCGCGTTCGCGGCTCACCCCCAGCCGGGCGGCATAGTCCTCCAGCTGGTCCGGCCCCACCCGCGCCACGCCAAAATAGGCACTTTCCGGGTGCGCGAAATAGAAGCCCGAAACGGCGGCTGTCGGCCACATGGCGAAACTGTCGGTGAGCGTGATGCCGGCGCGCGCTTCCACCTGCATCAGATCAAACAGCTGGGTTTTCAGGCTGTGCTCCGGGCAGGCCGGATAGCCGGGCGCCGGGCGGATGCCGGTGTAGCGTTCGCGGATCAGATCCTCGTTCGACTGCTTGTTGCCCTTTTCGTGGCCCCAGATCTCGCGGCGCACGCGCTCATGCAGATATTCGGCAAAGGCTTCGGCCAGCCGGTCGGCCAGGGCCTTCAGCAGGATATCGTTGTAATCGTCATGCCCGGCCTTGAAACGAGCCAGTTGCACATCGATGCCCTCGCCCGCCTGCACGGCAAAGCCGCCCAGCCAATCGGCTTCGGGATGGATGAAATCCGCGAGACACATGTTGGCGCGGCCATCGCGCTTGGCGATCTGCTGGCGCAGGAACGGCAGGCGTTTGACGGCGCTGGTGCGGCTTTCGTCTGCGAACAGCACGACATCATCGCCTTCGCGCCGCGCCGGCCAGATGGCGATCACGCCCTTGGGGTGCAGCCAATCTTCGGCCACGATAGACTTCAGCATCGCCTGTGCGTCGGCAAACAGGCTGGAGGCGCTGGCGCCCACCACCTCATCGGTGAGAATGGCCGGATAATTGCCGTGCAGTTCCCAAGCGCGGAAGAAGGGCGTCCAGTCGATATAGGGGATCAGCATTTCCACCGTCACATCGTCGATGGTCTGCACCCCGGTGAATGCGGGCTTCACCGGCGGATGCGCGATGAAATCGGTCGGGAAGCCATTTTCGCGGGCCTGCGCGATCGGCACCAGAGCCGATTGGCCGCCGCCGGCGCGCTGGATGCGGATCTTTTCATATTCAGCCGCCGTTTCGGCCACCAGCGCCTCTTTCAGCGTGTCTGAAACCAGCGTGCCGGCCACGCCGACCGCGCGGCTGGCATCGAGCACATGCACCACCGGCCCTTCATAGGCGGGCGCGATCCTGAGCGCGGTGTGGACTCGGCTGGTGGTTGCCCCGCCGATCAGCAGCGGCATGGTCATGCCGGCGCGCTGCATTTCGCCGGCGACATGCACCATTTCATCCAGGCTGGGCGTGATCAGGCCGGAAAGCCCGATCATGTCCGCATCATGCTTCACCGCGGCATCAAGGATGGTCTGCGCCGGCACCATCACGCCCAGATCGATCACCTCGAAATTGTTGCACTGGAGCACGACGCCCACGATATTCTTGCCGATATCGTGCACGTCGCCCTTCACGGTCGCCATGATGATGCGGCCCTTGGAGGATGAACCTTCGCTCTTTTCCGCTTCGATATAGGGCAGCAGGTGCGCCACCGCCTTCTTCATGACGCGGGCGGATTTCACCACCTGCGGCAGGAACATCTTGCCGCTGCCGAACAGATCGCCAACCACGTTCATGCCGGCCATCAACGGGCCTTCGATCACCTCGATCGGCCGCGCCACGGTCA
>NZ_JAUMBI010000213.1:0-5628 GCF_032115815.1 Sandarakinorhabdus sp. | reverse complement strand
CAACGGGCGGCCCGCCCACCGGGCGCTGCCTGATCGTGGTGACGCCCGATGGCGAGCGCACGATGAACACCTATCTGGGCGCCTGCCAGGAACTGGATGCCAGCGATCTGGATGCCGAACTGGTGGCAAAATCGGGCATTCTCTATCTGGAAGGCTATCTGTGGGATCCGGCGGCGCCGCGGGCGGCCATGCAGGCCGCGATCAAGGTGGCGCGCGAGGCCGGCAACAAGGTGGCCTTCACCTTGAGCGACGTGTTTTGCGTGGAGGGCCATCGTGCCGATTTCCGCAATCTGCTCGAAAGCCATGTCGACATCATGTTCGGCAACGAGAATGAGGTGAAGGCGCTGTACCAGACCGACGATATCGATGCGGCGATGGCAGAACTGGCCAAGCATGCCTGCATCACCGTGGTGACCCGCAGCGAGAAGGGCGCGGTCGTGCTGGGCGGCGGGCATCGCTATGAAGTGGCGGGCGAACGCGTGGCCAAGGTGGTGGACACCACCGGCGCGGGCGATCTGTTTGCCGGTGGTTTCATGGCGGCGCTGGTGCAGGGGCGGTCCTTGCCAGATTGCGCGCGCATCGGCTGCATTTCGGCGGCGGAGGTGATCAGCCACTTCGGTGCGCGGCCGGAAGCGGATTTGCGGGCGCTTGTGGCCAGCAAGTTGGCCTGAACCCCAATACCCCAATACAAGAAGGGCGGCCCGCGAGGGCCGCCCTTTTCGTTTGCGCTTTGTGCGGGGTCAGGCGTCCTTGCCGCCCGGCGTGTGGATGCCCGGCAGCGGTGCCACACCCTGCGGCGGCACGTTCGGATCAAGTTCGCCCACCACCGTGATGCCGCGCGCCACGTTGGAACGGCTGCGGCCATAGATGAAGTAGAACACCAAGCCGATGGCGGCCCAGCCGAAGAACACCATCTGCGCCACGAAGCTGAGGAAGCCGAACAGCAGCAGGCAGCCAGCGGCCGCCAGCGGTGCAACGATCCACACCGCCGGGGTGCGGAAGCTGCGATGGCGCGTCGGATCGGTGCGGCGCAGCGTCATGATGGCGAGGGACACGAAGAAGAAGGCGCACAGCGTGCCGCCGTTCGACACCGATGCCAGCTGGCCCACCGGGAAGAAGGCCGCCGAAATGGCCACACCCAGGCCGGTGATGATCGTCACCACGTGCGGGGTGCCATATTTCGGGTGCACCTTCGACAACATGCCCGGCAGCAGGCCATCGCGGCTCATCACGAAGAACACGCGGGTTTGCGCGAACATCATCATGAGGACGACAGACGGCAGCGCGAAACCAGCCGCCAGGCCGAGCACGTTGCCCACGCCGGGATGGCCGATGGCGCGCAGCACGTGGGCGAGCGCTTCGTTGGAGCAGACGACGGGCAGCGTGGCTTCGGCGAAAGTCTTGCACTGGGCCACCAGTTCCGGCGAGCCGGGCTGCAGGGCTTCACCGTTCGGGCCGAACACCGGCTGCGCGCCATAGCTGCCGATCACGCCTGCACCCACCAGCATGTAGAACACGGTGCAGATGGCAAGGCTGGCAATCAGCCCGATCGGGATGTTGCGCTGCGGATTCTTGGTTTCTTCGGCCGCGGTGGACACCGCATCGAAGCCCACGAAGGCAAAGAAGATGATGGAGGCCGCGCCAATGGCGCCGGTGGCACCCAGCGGCAGGAAGGGTTCGAACTTGTCGGCCGTGGCCGCCGGAACCGCCAGGAAGATGAACGCCGCCAGCGCGATCACCTTCACGGTGACCAGCACGGAGTTGACCGTGGCGCTTTCCTTGGTGCCCAGCACCAGCAGCCAGGTGACCGCGAGCGCAATGACCACGGCGGGCAGGTTGATGATGCCGCCGGCATAAGGCCCGGTCACCAATTCGGCCGGCAGCTGAATGCCGAGGAAGTTATCAAGCACGCCCACCATGTAGCCGGACCAGCCGACCGCCACGGCAGAGGCCGCCACCGCATATTCCAGCACCAGCGCCCAGCCGACGATCCAGGCGAGGATTTCGCCGAAGGTGGCATAGCTGTAGGTGTAGGCGCTGCCCGATACCGGCACCATCGCGGCCAGTTCGGCATAGCAAAGCGCGGCAAGACCGCAGACCAGCGCCGACAGCACGAAGCTGATCAGCATGCCCGGCCCGGCCAGCTGCGCGGCTTCGGCGGTGAGCACGAAGATGCCGGTGCCGATGATGCCGCCGATGCCCAGCATGGTGAGCTGGAACGCCCCCAGCGAGCGGGTGAGCGATTTCTTCTCAGCAGTCGCCAGGATCGAATCCAGCGACTTCACGCGCCATTTGTTCAAGCAATTTCCCCTTGGCTGCAGCGCCGGCACCACCCCCGGATGCAACCCGAGGCGGACCAGCGCTTCCGTCATGGCTTTGTCATGCCCAGCAATGGTGGGTGCGGTCAAGGTGGCAGAGCGACGGACGCTGCGACGGACAGCGCGGCAAGTGATGTGACATGAATCACAAAAACGTCTAGCGGTTGTACAAATCACACATTATGGTGGCGGGATGACCAGCCTGACGCCCGCCGAAGCCCACGCGCTGGCCCGTATCGACGGGCTGCGGCCGGCGATGCTGGCCGAGATCGAGGCGTGGGCGGCGATCAACACCGGCAGCCGCAATCTGGCCGGGCTGGCGCAGATGATTGACGTGCTGGAGGCGGCCTTTGCCCCGCTGGGCGGCACGGCGACACGGGTGGCGGCGGCCTCGGCCAGCCAGATCGACGCTGGTGGCAATGAGCGCCCGCTGTTGCACGGTGACAATCTTCATATCGTCAAACGCGGGCACGCGCCGGTGCGCGTGCTGCTGACCGGCCATATGGATACGGTGTTTCCGGCCGATCATGGCTTTCAGGCCTGCCGCTGGCTGGATGCCGACACGCTGAACGGCCCCGGCGTGGCCGACATGAAGGGCGGCATCGCTGTCATCAAGGCGGCGCTGACGGCGCTGGAGGCCAGCCCGTTTGGCGAAGCCATCGGTTGGGAAGTGATCCTCAACAGCGACGAGGAAGTCTCTTCGCCCGGTTCCGCCCCCTTGCTGGCCGAGGCCGCAGGGCGCTGCCATCTGGGCCTCACCTTCGAACCGGCGTTGCCCGATGGCACGCTGGCCGGCGCGCGGGCGGGTTCGGGCAATTTTTCCGCCGCCATCCACGGCCGCGCCGCGCATGCCGGGCGCAACCCGGCTGATGGCCGCAACGCGTTGCTGGCGGCAGCCGATCTGGCGCTGCAGCTGGCTGCGTTGGCTGGCGACGATCTGTCGGTGAACCCGGCCAAGATCGACGGCGGCGGGCCCAATAATGTCGTGCCCGATAATGCCGTGCTGCGCTGGAACATGCGGCCGCGCTCTGCAGCGGCCCAGATGCGCGCGGAAACCGGCATCAATGCAGCCGTTGCAGCCGTGGCGCTGGCGCATGACGTGCATGTCCACGTGCACGGCCGCTTTGCCCGCCCGCCCAAGCCTCTGGATGCCAACCAGCAGCGGCTGTTTGATCTGGTGAAAAGCTGTGGCGCGTCGCTCGGCCTGCCGATCAGCTGGCGCGACACCGGCGGCGTGTGTGACGGCAACAATCTCGCCGCCACCGGCCTGGCTGTTGTCGACACGATGGGTCCGCGCGGCGGCGCCATTCACAGCAGCGATGAATTTCTGTGCGCCGATTCGCTGGAAGAACGCGCCCGGCTGGCCGCATTGGTGCTGATGCGTGTGGCGCAACACGGGTGGCAGCGATGATCGCCCCCAGCATCTTGCCGGGCGAATGGCGCGTGCGCCCGGCGCGCGCCGCCGATCTGCCGGCCGTGCTGGAACTGGCGAAGCTTACAGGCGGCGGTTTCACCAACCTGCCGCAGGATGAAGGCGCGCTGGCTCGCCGCCTTGCCTGGTCCGACGCCAGTTTCGCCCGGCAAGCGACCGCGCCGGAGAACGAGCTTTACCTGTTGCTGCTGGAGGAGGTCGCAACGGGGCGCATCGGCGGCACCGGCATGGTGTTCAGCCGGGTGGGCGCGGAATGGCCGTTCTACAGCTACAAGATTTCCAGCCTCACCCAGACCAGCAAGGAACTGGATCGCACGCTGCGCATCGAGTTCCTGTCGCTCACCAGCGATTTCGATGGCGCGTCGGAAGTGGGCGGGCTGTTCCTGCACCCCGATCTGCGCACCGGCGGGCTGGGCCGGCTGCTGGCGCGCGCCCGCTATCTGTTCATCGCCCAGCACCGCGCGCGCTTTGGCGACCGCGTGATTGCCGAACTGCGCGGGGTGATGGATGCGGATGGCAATTCGCCGTTCTGGGACGCGCTGGGGGCCAAGTTCTTCGGGATTTCCTTCCCGGAAGCCGACAAGTTCAATGCCGTGCACGGCAACCAGTTCATCGCCGATCTGATGCCGCGGCACCCGGTCTATACCAATCTTCTGTCTGATGACGCCCGCGCCGCCATCGGCCAGCCGCATGCCACCGGCCGCGCCGCGCTGGCCATGCTGCTGGCGGAAGGGTTCGGCTTCGACAACTATGTCGACATTTTCGACGGCGGCCCCACGGTGAACGCCCGCATCGATGATCTGAAGTCCATCCGCGGCGCACGCGAAGCCGAAGTGGCGGCCCTGGCCGATGCCATTGATGCGCCGCCGCAACTGGTGGCGACCGGCACGCTGCACGGCTTCCAGGCCTTCCTGTCGCCGCTCGCCGATGAAGGGCGCTCACTGCCTGCCGCGATTGCCCAGCCGCTGGGCATCGCGCCCGGCACGAGGATCCGTCATGTCGACTGCTGAACTCGTTTCCACTGATCCCTGCACCGGCGAAGCCATCTGGGCCGGCCCGGTGGGCGGCGTCGCGGCTGCGGTTGCGCGCGCCCGGGCCGCTGCGCCCGGCTGGGCACGCACTCCGCTGGACCAGCGCATCGCCATCGTCCGTGCCTTCAAGGCCGCAGTGGAGGCGGAGGCCGACGGCTTTGCCCGACTGATCGCGGCTGAAACCGGCAAGCCGCTATGGGAAACCCGCACCGAAGTCGCCAGCGTGGCGGCCAAGGTGGAAATTTCCATCACCGCGCAGGGAGAACGCGCCGGGGAAAAGGGCAGCGAGGCCGGCGGCGTGAAGCAGATGCTGCGCCACAAGCCACATGGCGTGCTGGCGGTGCTTGGCCCCTATAATTTCCCGGCGCATCTGCCCAATGGCCATATCGTGCCGGCGTTGCTGGCCGGCAACACGATCGTGTTCAAGCCATCCGAACAGACGCCGGCCGTGGCCGAGCTGATGGCCAGCCTGTGGGCGCAGGCCGGGTTACCCGACGGCGTGCTGAATCTTGTCCACGGTGGCGGCGACGTCGGGCGCGAACTGGCCGGGGCAGAGATTGACGGCCTGTTGTTCACCGGTTCGGCGCATGTTGGCGCGGCGCTGGCGCGGCAGTTTGCCGAAACGCCGCACCGCATCCTGGCGCTGGAAATGGGTGGCAACAATCCGCTGATGGCGTGGGACGTTGCAGATGTCGACGCAGCGGCGGCCACGGTGGTGCAATCGGCCTTCCTCTCGGCCGGGCAACGCTGCACCAATGCGCGGCGGCTGGTTCTGAAAGATGGCGACGACCGGCTGGTGGAGGCGGTGCTGGCCTTGGCCGACCGGCTGATTGTTGGCGCGCCCTTC
>NZ_JAUMBI010000212.1:0-21308 GCF_032115815.1 Sandarakinorhabdus sp. | reverse complement strand
TGGTGATCACCAGCACGACTGACGGTGTGCTCGCCAATGCCTCGGCAGAATTTGCCGCCGACAGCCGCGCCCGCCGCCTCAGCCTGTTTAGCGGTGCCCCGGCCGATGGCCGCAAGGCGCTGCTGCAGCTGGAGGGCGGCGATCACCTGCTGTTTGCCGGCGATACCCGCAAGACCCCCGACGACCTGGCCCGGCAGGAGCGCGTGGCGCGGGTTTCCACCCTGTGGTGGCGGCACTGGCTGCTGGGCGATGCCAAGGCAGAAAAGGCGCTGGCCAAGCCGCCGCTGGGCAAGGCGGACCAGTGGCTGCGCAAATAGCGCCGCGCTAGCGGGCCGCCATCACGCGCTTCAGGATCTGCAACAGCAAGACGGCCAGCACAGCGCCGCCGACGATGGCCAGCGCCAGCGCCGGGCTGACGGGCGTGAAGCGCAGCAGGGTGGTGAGCGGGGGTACGAACTGCGTGGCGGCCAGCAGGCCGAGCACGGCGGCCAGCACCAGCGCCAGCACGCGCCCCGCACCGCCCACCAGCGTGGCCATGCCGCTGCCCAAGCGGCGGTTGACCAGCATCAACACCAGCAGGCCCGCGACGAGGGCGCTGAAGGCAGCGGAGCGGACAGCGGCTTCGGGGACGCCGGCCTGCCACAGCATGAGCGCGAAGCTGGCAACGAGAGCGAGAATGACGGCGCCCTCCAGAAGCGCGGCCGCCAATTGCGCCGGGGCGAACAGCGGCGCATCGGGTGCACGCGGCGGGCGGGTCATGGCGTCGGCCTCGGCATCCTCCGCCTCGAACGCCAGCGCGCTGACCGGATCGATGATCATTTCCAAGAGCGCGATATGCACCGGCCCCAGCAGCAGCGGCAGGCCGAACAGCAGTGGCAGCAGGGCAAGGCCTGCGATGGGGATGTGCACCGCCATGATGAAGCCCATGGCCTTTTGCAGATTGTCGTGGATGCGCCGGCCCAGCCGCATGGCGGTGACGATGGCGCCGAAATCATCATTGAGCAGCACGATGGCCGATGCCTCGCGCGCCACGTCGGTGCCGCGCCCGCCCATGGCAATGCCGATGTGCGCGGCTTTCAGCGCGGGCGCGTCGTTCACGCCGTCGCCGGTCATCGTCACCACCGCGCCGCCGGCCTTCAGCGCTTCGACGATGCGCAGTTTCTGGCGCGGCTGGATGCGGGCGCACACCCCGACCCCGGCCAGCCGGCGGCTGAGTGCAGCGTCGTCCAGCGTGTCGAGCTCGGCGCCGGTGAGGGTTTCCAGTGGCGCGATGCCGGCCTGGGCAGCGATGGCGCGGGCGGTTTCGGGATAATCGCCGGTGATCATCACCACCCGCACCCCGGCGGCCTGGCAGGCGCGCACGGCGGCGGGCACATCGGCGCGCAGCGGATCGGCGATGCCCACCAGAGCGCGGAATTGCAGCGGCAGGTCGGCCAGCGCATCGGGCAGCGGGCCATCGGGCGATGCACATTCGGCCAAGGCCAGCACGCGCAGGCCCTGCGCGGCCATCGCCTCGGCGGCAGCCTCCAGCCGGGCCAGCGCGGCGGCATCGAGCCGGCACAGGCGCGCGATGGCTTCAGGCGCGCCTTTGGCGGCGACCTGTGCGCTGGACCAGACCTGCGCCATCACCGGGTGGCCGGGGGCGAGCGGGTAGAGATGGAGCACGTCGCCGGCGACCGGCGGCGCGCCCAGATCGGCGGTGAGCGTGTGGAAGGCGATGTCCATCGGATCGGTGGCGTGGGGCGGGCTGGCCAGCCGGCCGAGCGCGGCGAGATCCGTGTGTGCCATTGGCTCGACCAGGCCGGCATCGGGCAGCCACAGCGACTGCACGGCCATACGGTTCTGGGTGAGCGTCCCGGTCTTGTCGGCGCACAGCACAGTGGCGGCGCCCAGCGATTCGATGGCAGTGGCGCGCCGCACCAGTACGCGTTGGCGCGACAGGCGCATTGCGCCCATCGCCATGAAAACGGTGAGCACCACCGGAAACTCCTCCGGCAGCATCGCCATGCCGAGCGCGATGCCGGCCAGCACCGCCTGCAGCCAGCCACCGCGCAGCAAGCCATAGAGCAGCACGGCGGCCAGGCTGGCCGCCAGCCCGAAGCCGGCAAACCACAGCACCAGCCGCCGCGTCTGCAGCGTCAGGCGTGGCACTTCGGTATCCACCGTGGCAAGCATGAGGCCGATCTGCCCCATGTGGGTGGTGGCACCCGTGGCCGAAATCTGCGCCAGCCCCGCGCCGCGCACCACCAATGTGCCGGCATAAAGCTGTGGCAGGCCATCGCCGCCCGGCGGCCCTGCCGGCGGTGCGGAATCAGCGGCCTGCTTGCCGACCGGCAGCGATTCGCCGGTGAGCAGCGATTCATCGACAAGCAGGCCATCGCCCTGCAGCAGCCAGCCATCGGCCGGCACGCGATCGCCTTCGCCCAGCACCAGCACATCGCCCACCACCACGTCGCGCCCGGCGATGCGCTGGCGCTGGCCATCGCGGATCACCAGCGCGCGCGGCGAGGCCAGATCGCGCAGGGCGGCCAGCGCGCGCTCGGTGCGCTGTTCCTGCACCACGGTGATCAGGATCGACAGACCGGCAAAGCCGACCAGCACCAGCGCATCGGTGCGTTCACCGAGCAGCAGATAGACGAAGCCGCCGCCGAGCAGCAGCGCCAGCATCGGCTCCTTCAGCACATCAATGATGATGCGCGGCAGGCCGCGCGTGCCGGGGCGCGGCAGATCATTGGGGCCATCGGCGGCCAGTCGCGCCGCGGCTTCGGCGGAGGTGAGCCCGGTGGTCATGCGAGGCCGTGCTGGCGCAGTGCGGCGGTCATCGCCGGGGCAAGGCTGATGGTGGCAGCGGGGCCTGGGATGGAATCGCAGGCGATCAGCGGCGTGATGCCGGTGGCGGTGAGGCGGGCGAGGTCGTCGGCGCTGGCGAGGCAGTGGGTGACGGCGGCACCGGCCAGCGATGCTCCGGCGGCGCGCAATTGCTTGGCGAAGGCGATGAGCGTGCCGCCGCTGGAGAGCATGTCGTCCACCAGCAAAGCCGGGCGGGGGCCGATGGGGGGCAGGGTGATGGTCACACTGCGATCGCCGTGGCGCTGCTTGGTGGCGACGATGAAATCCAGGCCCAGCGGCGCGGCGACGGCGGCGACCCAGGGCCGGGATTCCGCGTCGGGGCCAACCAGCACGGTATCGGCGGGCAGCGTGCCCTTCAGCGCCTGCGCGATGGTGGCGGCGGCCGAGATGCTGATGGCGCCGGGCAGCACGGCAGCCAGATCCGGCGTGCGGTGCAGGTGGGGATCGACTGTCAGCACTGCATCGAAAGCCTGGCCCAGCAGCCGGCCGATCACCGCTTGCGAGACCGCCTCACCGGGCGCGAACGCCGCATCCTGCCGCATATAGGGCAGATAGGGCGCAACCAGCACGAGGCGCGTTGCCCCGCGCTGCCGCAAGGCATCGGCGGCGAGCAGCAGTTCGACCAGCTTTGCATCGGGATCAGCGAGCGTGCGGTAGAGCAGGGCTGTTGGCGTTGTTTTGCCCGCCGTCACCCGGTGTTCGCCATCGGGGAATCGGTGGCTGTCCAGCCCCACGCAGGCGATACCCAGCGCTGCCGCCAACCGGCCGGCGGGCGCCGCATCATCGGCAAAGGCGTGCAGCGTTGCGGTCATGGCAGCAGCGCAAAGCCATCATCTTCGGCGGCCAGCTCGCGGGCATAGGCGAGCCCGGCGGGCGCCGCGGCGTGAATGCGATAGAGCGGCTGGCCTGCGGTAACCTGCGCCCCCACCTTGCAGAACAGATCGATGCCGGCGCCCTTGTCCATCGGGGCGCCGGCAAGGCGGGCAATACGGGCAATGCGGTGGCAATCAATGGCCGAAACATGGCCCGTTGCAGGCGCGGTGATGTCGTGCACCAGCGTGCCCAGCACGGCCACCTGCGGCGGCGGGCCTTGTTCGCGCATCAGCCGGTGCATGGCGGCCAGTGCGGCGCCGTTATCGAGCAATTCGGTGGCGCGGCGCTTGCCCTGGCCGCCGGGAAGAGCCGGATCCAGATCGAGCACCCGCCCCGCCAGCAAAAGCGCATGTTCGCGCAAGTCTGCCGGGGCGTCGGCCTCACAGCGCAGCACCTGCATCACGTCACGCGCCTCCAGCACCGGGCCAATGCCGCGCCCAATGGGCTGGCTGCCATCGGTGATCACCACGTCAATCACCATGCCCAACTGGCCGGCAACATATTCGAACAGCTTGCGCAGCTTCACGGCGGCGGCTTCGCTGCGCACCTTGGCGGTGGGACCCACCGGCATGTCGATCACCAGGTGCGTGGCGCCGGCCGCGAGCTTCTTGGACAGGATGGAGGCGACCATCTGTTCGGCCGTGTCGATGCCCAAGGGTCGCTCGACGCTGATCAGTATATCGTCCGCCGGGGACAGGTTGACCCGGCCGCCCCATGCCAGCACGGCGTTCTCTTGCGCCACGATTTCCTGAATGCGGGCGGCGGAGAGTTCGACATTGGCCAGCACCTCCATCGTGTCGGCGGTGCCTGATGGCGATGTGATGGCGCGCGAACTGGTCTTGGGCATGGTCAGGCCGTGGGCGGCAACGATCGGCACCACGATCATCGTTGTCCGGTTGCCGGGGATGCCGCCGATGCAATGCTTGTCCACCACCAGCGGGCCGGGCCAGTGCAGCCGTTCTCCGGCATCGGCCATGGCGCGGGTGAGCGCCAGCGTTTCAGCACGCGACATCGATCCAGCGCAGGCGACCAGAAAGGCAGCGATCTCCATTGGGGCATAGCGATAGTGGGCGATATCAGTGATGATGGCGTTGATGTCCGTCGCATCGAGCAGGGCGCCGCCGATCTTGCGGCGCACGGCATCAAGGCTGGCCGGCGGCCGGGCCTGGGCGATGGTGACCATTGTGCCGCTGGGCAGGCCGAGCCGGCGGAAGGCCTGTTCGCCCAGCCCGATCTCGCCGGGTTCGAGCAGGTGATCATCATCCAGGATGGCCAGCGTGGCGAGGATGCTGGAGGCATCGCCGCAGATTTCGATCTTCTTCAGCGCCTGGAACTGCTCGGCGCCATAGCTGCTGCCGGTGCGCGGCAGGAAGGCCATGTTTTCCGGATACGTATCGATGGCGACCGGGCGAATTTTGAACATGTGCGCGCCATACCTCCCTTTGCCCGCCGCCAGCATGCACCAGCCGTGCCGGGCGGCCAATGCCGGGCTTCTACGGACGCCGGCCATAAGCAATCACCCCGGCTTGTGGGGTGCGCAAGCCGGCCCGAAACTGGCGACAGGGAGGAAACACCCATGGCGATGACGATCAGCTTCCACGGCGCGGCGCGCACCGTGACGGGTTCGTGCCTGGAGGTCGAAGTGGGCGGCAAGCGCATCCTGCTCGATTGCGGCCTGTTCCAGGGCACCCGCAGTATCGAGGCGCTGAACCAGGAACCCTTTGCCTTTGATCCGGCCGGCATCGATGCCGTCGTGCTCAGCCACGCCCATATTGATCATTGCGGCCTGCTGCCCAAGCTGGCGGCGCAGGGCTATGCCGGGCCGATCTGGTGCACGCCGGAAACTGTTGATCTGCTGGAATATATGCTCGCCGATGCCGGGCGCATCCAGGAATATGAAGCCGAACGCCGCAACCGCCGGCGGGACCGGGCCGGCGAGGAGCCGTTCGAGCCACTCTATACCGAGGCCGACGCGATGACGGCGTGGCGGCTGGCGCGGCCGGTGATGCTGGACGAATGGTTTGAACCGGCCGAGGGCATCCGCACCCGGCTGTGGAACGCCGGGCACATCCTGGGCGCGGCCTCCATCGAAGTGGAAGGCGGCGGCGTGCGGATGATGTTTTCGGCGGACATTGGCCCGGACAACAAGGCATTCTTGCCGCAACCCCAAGGCGGCGCTGGCTTTGATCACGTGATCTGCGAGGCGACCTATGGCGACCGAGCGCGCAGCCGCGTTACCATGGAAGAACGCCGCGAACTGCTGGCGGCCGTGATCGACGAAACGCTGGGGCGCGGCGGCAATCTGGTGATCCCGGCCTTCGCGCTGGAACGCACGCAGGAATTGCTGCTCGATATCGCCACGCTGTCGGGCAACGGCCGCATCGGGCCGGCGATGGTGTTTGTCGATAGCCCGCTGGCCAATCGCGCCACCGGCGTGTTCCGCAAATATGTGCGCGGCCTGCAGGATACCGCCGGGCGCGACGTGTTTGCCCACCCGTCGATCCATTATGTTCACGATGCCAGCGAATCGATGCGGCTGAACAGCCTGTCGGGCGCGATCATCATCGCGGCATCGGGCATGTGCGAAGCCGGGCGCATCCGCCACCATCTGCTGCACAATCTGCCGCGTCGGGAATCGACCATCCTGTTCGTCGGCTTCCAGGCCGGTGGGTCGCTGGGCCGGGTGATCCAGGAAGGCGCGCGGCGGGTGCGGATTTCGGGGCAGGAGGTGGCGGTGCGCGCCCAGATCCGCAGCATCGACAGCTACTCCGCCCATGCCGACCAAGGCGAACTGCTCGACTGGATGCGTGATCGTGGGCCGGTTTCAGGTAGTCTGTTCCTCGATCACGGCGAGGAGCAGGCGGCGCTGGAACTGGGCCGGCTGGCCAAGGCTGCGCAGCTGGCGCCCAGCGTGATCGTCCCCGAAATCGGCGAGCGCTATGAACTGCAAGCCGGCACCCCGGCGAAGCGGCTGGCCACCGGTCGGCCTGATCTGCGCCGCGTGATGGCGCGCGATTGGCAGAATGATTATGCCGATCTGGCCACCAATCTGAAACAGAAACTGGGCCGCATCAACGATCCAGATGCCCGCCGCGAGGCCATCGCCGCCATGCAGCGCGTGCTCGACAGCTATGGGAAGGCCTAGCCGGCGAGCTGTTCGGCGAGGAAGGCTTCCACCTCCGCCAGTTCGACGTCGCGGGAAACGAAGCTCTGCCCGATGCCGCGCGCCAGGATGAAGGCGAGGCGGCCGGCGCTCATCTTCTTGTCCTGTTTCATGTGCTCGACCAGCCGGGCGGCGGTGCAGGTGAGGCCGAGCGCGGCGGGTTCGATGGTGAAGCCGAGGCCGGCGAGATGCGCGGCGACCCGCTCCGCATCCGTTTGCGGACACAGGCCCAGCCGAGCGGACAGGCGGAAGGCCTGCACCATGCCAATCGCCACCGCTTCGCCGTGCAGCAGGCGGCTGGAGAATCCGGTTTCGGCCTCGAAGGCGTGGCCGAAGGTGTGGCCAAGGTTGAGCAGCGCGCGGATATCGTCCGTTTCGCGCTCGTCAGCCGCAACCACGGCGGCCTTGGCGCGGCAGCTATGGGCGATGGCGTGGATCTGCGCTGTGGCATCGCCGTCCAGCACGGCGGCGCCATTGGCCTCGCACCAGGCGAAAAAGGCGGCATCATTGATCAGGCCGTATTTCACCACCTCGGCATAACCGGCCATCAACTCGCGGCGCGGCAATGTGGCGAGCACGGCCGGATCGATCAGTACGGCCACCGGCTGATGGAAGGCGCCGACGAGATTCTTGCCGGCCTTGGCGTTGATCGCCGTCTTGCCGCCCACGCTGCTGTCCACTTGAGAGAGCAAGGTGGTCGGCACCTGCACGAAACGGCAGCCGCGCTTCAGCATCGAACAGGCAAAGCCGACGAGATCACCGATCACACCGCCGCCCAGCGCGACGACCGCATCGCTGCGCTCGACGCCGAGTTCCAGCAGCCGTTCGACCACCAGTTGCAGATGCGCCCAATCCTTGGTGGCTTCACCGGGCGGCAGGATGATCGGCTCCAGCCGGATGCCGGGCAGGCCGGCGGCGAGCGTGGCCAGATGCAGCGCCGCCACGCTTGCATCGGTCACCACCACCAGGCGCTGGTTGCGTGCGAACGGGCCGAGCACCGGGGCGGCCGCGCCAAGCAGGCCGGGCGCGATATGGATGGGGTAGGCGCGCATCCCCAGCGCGACATCAACGATCATCGGGCGGCCTCTCCGGCATTGGCGGCGGCGAGGGCATTCACGATCGCGTCCACCGTTTCGTGATGCGGACCGGGCTTGCTGCCCACCCGGATGCGGGCCTGCGCATAGACCGGGTTGCGCACGGCGGCGAGCGCGGTGAGCACGGCGCCCGGATCCTTGCCCTTGAGCAGTGGCCGGCTGCCGCGCCGGCGCACGCGATCGACCAATGTGGCGACATCGGCATCCAGCCAGACACTTATGGTGCGTTCCAGGATCAGCGCGCGGGTTTCATCGTTCATGAAGGCGCCGCCGCCGGTAGCGATCACCTTGGGCGTGCCGTCGATCAGGCGGGCGATCACCCGGCGTTCGCCATCGCGGAAATGCGCTTCGCCAAAGCGTTCGAACATTTCCGAAATGGTCATGCCGGCGGCTTCCTCGATCGCGGTATCGGCATCGACGAAGGGCAGGTTCAACCGGGCGGCGAGGCGCTTGCCAATACTGGACTTGCCGGAACCCATCAGGCCAACAAGCGTGACCGGCCGCTGTGCCGCCAACGCCAGCCGTTCTGGCTCAGTCAGGATTTTCGGGTCGCCGTCCATCGCAGTGATGGCTATACACCGGCACATGGGATGGGCAAGCAAACGCGCAGTGTTGGCGGGATCGGCTGGGGTGATCGCCTGTGGGCTGCTGCTGGCGGCGCCCGTGGTCGGGCAGGATGCCGGCCCAAATCGCGACGCGCCCAAATCGCTGCTGCCGCCTGGTTTCGATACGCCGGCCCCTGCACCTTCTGCTGCGCCAGCACCGCTGCTGCCTGGCACCACCGCGCCACCGGCCGATGCGGCCCCCGCCGAACAACCGCCGTTGCTGGCACCGCAATCGGGAGACGCCACGCCGCCGGCGTTTGTGGAAACCCAAATAGCCGCCGCGCTGCCGCCAGGTGCGCCGATCGGCATCATCGATGCCACAAGTGGCGCGTTTGGCGCCGATGCCTTTGCGGGCAGCAACGGGCGTTTTCTGGCCGGGTTGGCCAACCGCATTGCGGGTCCGGTCGCCTCGCGCTGGGTGGCGATCGCGCTGGGCCGCGCGCTGGCATCGCGGGTGCCGGGGCCGGCGGGCATTGGCGATGGCGATTGGGTGGCGGCCCGCGCCGGGCTGCTGGTGCGGCTTGGCGCAGTGGATCCGGCGCGGCGGCTGATCGATGTGCTGCCGCAGGAACGTTATACTCCGGCCACCTATCGCGTGGCGGGCGAAGTGTCCTTGGCGGCGGCCGATCTGGCTGGCCTGTGCCCCATCGCTGCCACCGGGCGAGCGCTTTCCGATGATGTGATGTGGGATCTGGCCTGGGGCATGTGCGCCGCCATGGATGGGGATGATATCACCGCGGCCGGCGTGATCGACACGGTGCGCAGCCGACGCGGTGCTTTGCCGGCCTTTGATCTGCGGCTGGCCCAGCGCGTGGTGGTGCTGGCCGGTGGCGCCGGGCGCGCCGATGGCATCAACTGGGCCGAAGAAGAAGGGCTGACCCCCTATCGTTATGGCGTGGCCAGTGCCGCTGGCGTGACCGTGCCGGCCGATCGGCTGGCGGCGCTCGGCCCGGCCCACGCCGGCTGGGCAGTGCGCAATGCCGCGCTGCCGGCGGCCACGCGCTTTGCGCTGCTGCGGCAGGCGGCAGTGCTGGGCACATTGTCGGCCGAGGAACTGGCCAGCGGCGTGGCGGCGCTGGCGCCGGCCGATGCCAGCGGCGGGTTTGCGGCGGACAGTCGTGCGGGCCGCCTGCGCGATGCGTTCACCGGCAGCGCGGCTGACCGGGCCGAAGCGATTGCCGCCATTGCCGGCGATACGGGCGAGGATGGCTATGGCGCCCTGCTGGAAGCGGCCACGGCGGCAGCGGCGCTGAAGCCGGCGGCCGCGCTGGCCGGGCAATCCGATGTGATCATCGCGGCGCTGCTGGCCGCCGGCAATACGCGCGCCGCACGGGCCTGGTGGCCGGTGGCGCAGGAAGCCGGTGATGATGTGCGGGTGCGGGCGCAGGCACTGCTGGCGGCGGGCGCCGGTGTGGCAATGGATTCGGGTGACGTTCGCGCGTGGCGCGCTGCGGCCAAGGCCAGCCCGCGCCGGGAGGCGATGCTGGTGGCGGCGCTGTCGGGCCTGGGCCAGGCACGCGGCTTGGATCGAGATGGGATCAAACCCATCAGCAACCGCTGGACGGCGGCGCTGGCCAGCGCGGCGCGGCGGCGGGCAGCCGGCGAAGTGGCACTGCTGGCAACGACCGGGCTGCAGGGCGGCTGGGCCGATGTGCCGCCGGCCCATGTCGAAGCGATCGTGGCGGCGCTGGTCGCCTGTGGCCGGGTGACGGAGGCTCGGCTGTTTGCCGCCGAAGCGATCACGCGCAGCGCATGATCACTGACGCCAAGGTAACCGACGGGCAGGCCATCGCGCTGTTCCTCGACAGCCTGGCCAGCGAACGCGGGGCGGCGAAGAACACCATCCTCGCCTATGGCCGCGACCTGAATCAGGCCAGCGAATGGCTGGGCGGCGCTCTGGCGGCGGCCGATGCGGCGGCGCTGGCGCGGCTGGCCCGGCACTGGGCGCCGTTGGCGCGGGCCAGCGCGGCGCGCAAGGCCAGTGCGGTGCGGCAGTTCCTCAGTTTTCTGATGGCCGAACATCTACGCAGCGATGATCCGGGCCGTGATCTTGCCCTGCCGCAGGCGGCACGGCCGTTGCCGAAAACCCTGGCGGCAGGCGATGTGGAGCGATTGTTCGCGGCGCTGGCCGAAAAACTCGCTGCCCAGCCCGATGATCCGATCACCCTGCGCACCGCCGCGCTGGTGGAATTGCTCTACGGCTCCGGCCTGCGCGCCAGCGAGTTGGTGGCGCTGCCCCGCCATGCCTGCAAGGCCGGGCGGGGCCACATGGTGGTGCTGGGCAAGGGCAACAAGGAACGGCTGGTGCCGATCAGCCGCCGCGCCGAAGCCGCCGTGCTGGCTTGGGAAGTGCATGTGCCGAAAGACGCCAAATTCCTGTTCCCGGCCGGGCGCGGGAAGGCGGGTTTCCTGTCGCGCCTGCGGCTGTGGCAGTTGATCAAGGCCCTGGCCGCCGATGCCGGCATTCCGCCGGCGCGCATCTCGCCGCACGTTCTGCGCCACGCCTTTGCCACTCATCTGCTGGAAGGCGGCGCGGACTTGCGCATCGTGCAGACTTTGCTCGGCCACGCCGATATCGCGACGACGCAGATCTACACGCACGTTGCTTCGGCGGCGCTGGTGGAGTTGGTGAACACCCGCCATCCGCTTGCCGATGGGTCAGATTGACAGGTGACTTGGCGCGCCCGGCCCGGCTAGGAAGCGCGCATGAGCAGCAATCCCCTCTTCCGCCCTTTCCCTCTCAAGGGCCTCACCCTCCCCAATCGCATCGTGATGGCGCCGATGACGCGCAGCTTCTCGCCGGCCGGCCAGCCGGGTGCGAATGTTGCCGAATATTATCGCAAGCGCGCGGCCGGCGGCGTGGGCCTGATCATCACCGAAGGCACCGCGGTGGAGCGCACCGGGGCGGCCAATGATCCTAACGTGCCGCATTTCTTTGGCTCCGCGCTTGATGGCTGGGGCCAGGTGGTCAAGTCCGTGCACGGCGAGAGCGGGCTGATCGCGCCGCAATTGTGGCATGTTGGCGGCCTGCCCAACCGCCGCACGCCCAAGGGTGAGGAAGCCGAAAGCCCGTCGGGCGTTTACATGCCCGGCAAGACCAACGGCCGCGCCATGAGCGATGAAGATGTGGCCGATGCCGTCGCTGCCTTTGCCCGCGCCGCCGGTGATGCCAAGCAGCTGGGCTTCGACGCGGTCGAACTGCACGGCGCGCACGGCTATCTGATCGATCAATTCTTCTGGGGCGCCACCAATACCCGCGACGATCGCTGGGGCGGTGACACGCTGCCGCTGCGCGCGCGCTTTGCCGTCGAACTGCTGAAGGCCGTCCGCGCCGCCGTTGGCCCGGATTTCCCGGTGATCATCCGCCTGTCGCAGTGGAAGCAGCAGGATTTCGCCTTCCGCCTGGCCCCGTCGCCGGACGAGCTGGCGGCGTGGCTCGGCCCGCTGGCCGATGCCGGGGCGGACGTGTTCCATTGTTCGCAGCGCCGTTTCTGGGAACCGGAATTCCCCGAACTCGATGGGCCGGAAGGCTTGAACTTCGC
This sequence comes from Sandarakinorhabdus sp., assembly GCF_032115815.1. Lineage (GTDB taxonomy): Bacteria > Pseudomonadota > Alphaproteobacteria > Sphingomonadales > Sphingomonadaceae > Sandarakinorhabdus. The sequence continues at coordinate 9,181 of NZ_JAUMBI010000212.1, read as the reverse complement.
CGGCTGGGCCAAGAAGCTCACCGGCAAGCCGACCATTACCGTGGGCAGCGTTGGTCTGACGGGTGAATTCGTCGCCGGCATGGGCGGCGAATCGTCGAAGCCGGCCAGCCTTGATGGCTTGCTCGACCGGCTGGAGCGCGACGAGTTCGATCTGGTGGGCGTTGGCCGCGCGCTGATCGTCGATCCGGATTGGGCGCTGAAGGTGCGCGATGGCCGCCACGGTGAGTTGACCGATTACACCACCGAATCGCTGATGACCTTGGTGTGAGGCCACGGCTTGTGGCAGGAGAGGCCACATGCAGGTTGATGAAGACAATGTTCCGATCCTCAAGGGCCGCTCGCTGCGGCCCAAGGATGCCGCCACTGTTCTGGTGATCCGCCGCGACGGGCCAGCGCCGCGCGTGCTGATGGGCCGGCGGGCGAAGGGCCATGTGTTCATGGCCAGCAAATGGGTGTTTCCCGGCGGGCGGCTGCATGCCAGCGATTTCCGCGTGGCGGCGGCCAGTGAATTGCACGACGAAACGGCGACATCGCTGTGCCGCACCGCGCCGCTGGGGCGTGCCCGCGCGCTGGCGGCTGCGGCCGTGCGCGAGTTGTTCGAGGAAACCGGCCTGGTGCTGGGCGCGCCTGGCAGTGGCCGCACGAAATCGCCGGAGTGGCGCGATTTCCTTGCCACCGGCCATCTGCCGCATCTGGAACCGCTGCGTTTCGTGGGCCGCGCCATCACGCCGCCGGTGCGCCCGCGCCGGTTTGATGCGCGTTTCTTCACGGTGGAGGCACACCATCTCGTCAGCCTCGATCCCGGCGCCGGCTGTGGCGAGCTCGATGAAATCGCCTGGTTTGATTGGGACGAGGCGGAAAAGCTCGACCTGCCCAGCATCACCCGCGCCCTGTTGGCCGATGTGGCGGCGCGGCTGGATGATCCGGCGCGGCCCATTCCCTATCACCGTTTCGACAATGGCCGGCACCGGCTGCTGACATTGTGACGGCGATCACCCGCCTGGCGCTCACCGATTTTCGCAACCACGCCGCAGTCAACATCCAGTTCAGCATCACCGCCGGGCCGGGCCTGGTGGTGATCACCGGCGACAATGGCGCGGGCAAGACCAACATTCTGGACGCCATCTCGCTGCTGGCGCCGGGGCGGGGCCTGCGCGGGGTGCCTCTGTCAGACGCGGCGCGGCAGGACGGCCCGGGCGGTTGGAGCGTGGCCGCCCATCTGGTCTCGGCTGAAGGCGAGGTGCAGATCGGCACCGGCACGGCTGCGGCGGCGCCCGAACGCCGGCTGGTGCGGGTGAATGGCGCCGCGGCGACGGCGACGGCGCTCAGCGATTGGCTGGCGCTGGTCTGGCTCACGCCCGCGATGGACCGGCTGTTCAGTGAATCGAGTGGCAGCCGCCGGCGCTTCCTTGATCGGCTGGTGCTGGCGCTGCACCCCGGCCACGGCCAGCGCGTGAACCGGTACGAGGCGGCGATGCGCGAACGCACGCGCCTGCTCACCGCTGATGGCCCGGCCGATCCGGTGTGGCTGGCCGGGCTGGAGGCCGACATGGCCGAGCATGGTGCTGCCATCGCCGCTGCCCGTGCCGATGTGGTGGCGGCATTGGCGGCGGAACTGGCTGGCGCACCGGAGGGACCGTTTGCGCGACCGCTTATCGAACTGGCCGGCAATGACGCCGAAGACCTGGCCATGCGCCTGGCGCGTGGCCGGGCCCGCGATGCCGCTGCGGCCCGCGCCCTTGAGGGCCCGCACCGCGCCGATCTGGTGGTGACACATGCCGCCAAGGCGATGCCGGCCGCCAGCTGTTCCACTGGCGAGCAGAAAGCGCTGCTCATCGCCATCGTGTTGGCGCACGCGGCGCTGGTGGCGCGGCGCAGCGGCCGGCCGCCGATCCTTCTGCTCGATGAAATCGCCGCGCATCTGGATGCCGGCCGCCGCGCCGCTTTGTTCGACCGGCTGGCGGCGATGGGCGTGCAAGCCTGGATGACCGGCACCGATCCGGCGTTGTTTGCCGATCTGGCCGGCGGCGGCCCGCGCACCTGCTGGCTGACCCTGGCGGCGGGGAAGATCACGCCTGCGTAAAGCCGCCCGCTGCCGCGCCGTTAGGGACAAATCGGTGCAGAGCGGGAGAAGGCGTGCATGTCGGAAGTCAGCTGGCCGCGCGGCTCTGGCCTGCCATTTCCGTCGTTACCGGCGCGGGAACGGCCGATCAGCCCGCGCCTGCTGGCGGCCGCGGAACCCTTCCTGCAGGTCGCCGGCATTGGTGCCTGGGTCTATCGCGATGGCGGCGAATTATGGTGGAGCGCGGAAACCCGCGCCATCCACGGCGTGCCGCAGGCGTTTCGACCTGATCTGGCCAGTGCCATCGATTTCTACCTGCCCCAGCACCGCGCGATCATCAGCGATGCCGTGGGCGATGCGATGCAACGCGGCACCGCATGGGATCTGGAACTGTGCATCCGTCGCCCCGATGGCCAACTGCGCCATGTGCGCGCCCGAGGCCGGCCGGGCGCTGCTGGCGATGGCCATGCCACCACGCTGATCGGCACGTTCGAGGATATCACCGTCCGCCACGAGGCCGCCGCCCGCGCCGCGCGCGAGCTTGATCTGCGCACGCGCACCGAAACCCTGCTGCGCGACGTGATCACCGGCATTCCGGCCGCGCTTTCGGTGTATGATCACGATGAACGGCTGATCCTGGTCAATGAAAGCTATCGCGACATCCTGCCGGGCAACCGCCAGTTCATGGTGAAGGGCGAGCGGCTGGCCGACATCATCACCAGGAAGGTGCTGGCCAATCATTATGTGCCCGAAGTGCGCGCCGACGATCCGCCCGACGTGCGGCGGGCCTGGGTGTCGGACTATCTGCGCCGGCATCGGGCCAAGGGCTATAACCGGGTGTTTCACCTGCGCGACGACAAGTTCATGCAGGCCAGCACGGCGATTTCGGAAAGCGGCAACATCGTTTCGATCCGTACCGATGTGACGCCGTTGATGCGGGCCGAACGCGAACTGCGGCGCCGGGCCGAGGAAGACACGCTGACCCGGCTGGCCAACCGCGATGTGCTGATGCAGCGGCTGGAGCGCCTGCCCGATAGCGGCCCGGCAGGCATCCTTCTGCTGTTCGATGTCGATTTCTTCAAGGCGGTGAACGACAGCCTGGGCCATGCCGCCGGCGACATGCTGCTGCGCCTGGTGGGCCGCCGCCTGCAGCGCTGCATCCGGGCCGGTGACGTGGCGGCGCGGCTGTCGGGCGATGAGTTCGCGCTGATTGTGCATGGCCTGGCCGCGCCGGAAGACATGCACGCCTTTGCGCTGCGCCTGCTCGCCCGCTTGCGCCGGCCGATGCGATTGGGGGCCAGCCGCTATGCGCCGTCCTTTTCGGTGGGCATCGCGCCGTTCCCGTCCAAGGGCTGTGGGCCGCAAGAGCTGCTGGGCAATGCCGATGCCGCCTTGCTGGATGCCAAGCGCCAGGGGCGTGGCCGGCACGTGCTGTTCGGGGCGGAACTGGCCAACCGGGTGGTGCGCCGCACCCGGCTGGCCGATGCGCTGCGCCAGGCCATTGCCGGGCGCCAACTGGTGGCCGCCCTGCAACCGCAACAACGGCTGGCCGATGGCAGCGTGATGGGTTTCGAGGCGCTGGCGCGCTGGCGCCACGAAGACGAATGGGTGCCGCCCGCCGAATTCGTGCCGCTGGCCGAGGATGTCGGCCTGGCCCAGCCGCTGGGGGCGCAGGTGATGGAGGCGGCGCTGGCCGGCTTTGCCGCCATGCTCAGCGCCGGGCTGGAACCGGGGCATCTGGCGGTGAATGTCTCCACGGCGCAACTGCTGGCTGATGATTTTCTCGACACGGTGAAGCGCAGCCTTGCCCGCCATGCCGTGCCCGCCACGCGCCTGGAGATCGAGGTGACGGAAACCGTGCTGCTGGATCGTTCCATCGCGCGCATCGGCCACACGTTGGAGGCGTTGCGCGCGATGGGCTGCACGCTGGCCATGGATGATTTCGGCACCGGCTATGCGTCGCTGTCCCACCTCACCGCCTTTCCGGTGGACCGCATCAAGATCGATCGTGGCTTCACCCGTGCCATTGATTCCGATGGCGATCGCGGCCTGATCGCCCGCACCCTGATCGGGCTGGGTCGTGGCCTGGGTCTGGAGGTGATTGCCGAAGGGGTGGAGACGGAGAGCCAGAGGCGTTTCCTCGTCGTCCATGGCTGTACCGCAGTGCAGGGCTATCTGCTTGCCCGACCGATGCTGGCGGATGAGGCGCTGCCGTGGCTGCGCGGGCAACAGCAGCGCCGCGCATTTCCCCCTCGCCCGCGCGCGCGGGAGTCACTATAGCCAAGGGGCAGAACCCCATCCCAAGGCTTTACCGTTGACCGACAACAATCCCAACCCTGCCCAGATCAACGATTATGGCGCCGACAGCATCAAGGTGCTGCGCGGGCTGGATGCCGTGCGCAAGCGCCCCGGCATGTATATCGGTGATACGGACGATGGTTCGGGCCTGCACCACATGGTGTTCGAAGTTTCGGACAACGCCATCGACGAGGCGCTGGCCGGCTATTGCGACCGCATCGATATCACGATGAACGCCGATGGTTCGGTGAGCGTGACCGACAACGGCCGCGGCATCCCCACCGGCATTCATGCCGAAGAAGGCGTGTCGGCGGCCGAAGTGATCATGACCCAGCTGCATGCCGGCGGGAAATTCAACAACAGCGACGACAACGCCTACAAGGTGTCTGGCGGCCTGCACGGGGTGGGCGTATCGGTGGTCAACGCGCTGTCGGAATGGCTGGAGCTGACGATCTGGCGCGACGGCGAGGAACATTGGATGCGCTTCCACCATGGCGACGCCCAGGCGCCGCTGGCGGTGCGCGGGCCATCGAATGGCAAGCGCGGCACCCGCGTCACCTTCTTCCCCAGCATCGGCACCTTCAAGTTCATCGATTTCGATTTCGCCAAGCTCGAACACCGTTTCCGCGAGCTGGCCTTTCTCAACAGCGGCGTGCGCCTGTTCCTCAACGATGCTCGCCATGCCGATGTAAAGCAGGTGGAGCTTTATTATGAAGGCGGCATCGCGGCCTTCGTGAAGTTCCTCGACAAATCGAAGACGCCGTTGATCCCCAACCCGATCGCCATCACTGGCCAGGCCAATGATATCGGCATCGATGTCGCGCTGGAATGGAACGACAGCTATTACGAACAGGTCCTCTGCTTCACCAACAACATTCCGCAGCGCGATGGCGGCACCCACCTGGCGGCCTTCCGCGCCGCGCTGACCCGCACGCTGAACCAGTATGCGGAAAGCTCCGGCCTGCTCAAGAAGGAGAAGGTCAACCTCACCGGCGACGACATGCGCGAAGGCTTGACCGCCATTGTTTCGGTGAAGCTGCCCGATCCGAAATTCTCCAGCCAGACCAAGGACAAGCTGGTTTCATCGGAAGTGCGCCAGCCGCTGGAAAGCCTGATGGCCGATCGGCTGGACGTGTGGCTGCAGGAAAATCCGGCCCATTCGCGCACCATCGTGGCCAAGATCATCGACGCCGCCGCCGCCCGAGAAGCGGCGAAGAAAGCGCGTGACCTCACCCGGCGCAAGGGCGTGCTCGAAGTGTCGGGCCTGCCCGGCAAGCTGGCCGATTGCCAAGAGCGCGATCCGGCGAAGTCCGAGCTGTTCCTGGTCGAAGGCGATTCCGCTGGCGGCAGCGCCAAGAATGGCCGCAACCGCCAGAACCAGGCCATCCTGCCCCTGCGCGGCAAGATATTGAACGTGGAGCGCGCCCGGCTGGACCGGATGCTGGCCAGCCGCGAAATCGGTACACTGATCCAGGCGCTGGGCACCAGCATCGGGCCGGAGTTCAACCTGGAAAAACTGCGCTATCACAAGGTCATCATCATGACCGACGCCGATGTGGACGGCGCCCACATCCGCACGCTGCTGCTCACCTTCTTCTTCCGCCACATGCCGACGCTGATCGACGGCGGGCACCTGTTTATCGCCCAGCCGCCGCTCTACAAGGTCACGCGCGGGCGTTCGGAAGTCTATCTGAAGGACAACGCGGCGCTGGAAGATTATCTGGTCGAAGCCGGCGCCGGCAATCTGGTGCTCACCACCGCCGCCGGCCCGCGCAGCGGCGCCGATCTGGCGGCGCTGGTGGAACATGCCCGCCGCATGCGGGCGCTGATGGCCTATGTGCCCCGCCGCTACCCGGCGGCCGTGATCGACGCGCTGGCCCTGAATGGCGCGCTCGCCCGGCCCGATGCGGCCGCGGCGGCGACCACGGCGGCCTGGCTGAACGCTGCCGATACCGATGGCGGCCGCTGGACGGTGACGGTCACCGATGATGGCGGCTACCACGCCGCGCGCGAATGGCGGGGCGTGACGGATCACCATGTCATCGATGGCGCGTTCCTGTCATCGCCCGAAGCGCCGCGCCTTGCCGCACTGGCCGCGCAGGAAGCCGCAGCTTACGCGGCGCCATCGCAGCTGGGCAGTTTCCGTATCACCAGCCCGGCCGATCTGCTCGCCGCCGTGCTCGATGCCGGCCGCAAGGGCCTGGCCATTGCCCGCTACAAGGGCCTGGGCGAAATGAACGCCGAACAATTGTGGGAAACCACGCTCGATCCGGCCGCCCGCACCCTTCTGCGCGTGGATGTGGACGAGGCGGCGGATGCGGACGACATCTTCGCCAAGCTGATGGGCGATGTGGTGGAAGAACGCCGCAACTTCATCCAGGAAAATGCGCTCAACGTGGCGAATCTGGACGTCTAACGCCGGCTGAGCAGTCGCTTCACCAGCGCTGTATCCACCGCCACTGCCTGCCGCGTCTCGCCGGTTGCCGGATCGCGGCTGGTGATCGTCTCGGCGGCGAGCAGGCTGTTCGCGATGGCTTCTTCCGTCGCGTCGGCGGCCGCGATGAACAGCGGCGTGGTCGCCTCGTTGCCGAGTTCCGGATAGGCGGTCTGGGTGGCTCGGCGGGCGGCGGTGCGGCGCACGCTCTCGCCGGTCGAAAAGGCGATGGCATAATCGCCGCTGCCGTTGGAGAAGGCCGATCCCGTGCGGGCGAGGCCAGCCATGGCACGAGCGGCGAGGCGGGTGAGGTTGCGGTCGGACAGCGGCGCGTCGGTGGCCACCACGATCATGATCGAACCGTCAGCCGACACGCGCGCCGCCTGTTTGCCCGGCGGTGGCGGGATGGGGGCGCCGGCCAATATGAGCCGGCCGCCATAATTGCTCTGCACCAGCACGCCGACGGTGAAGCCTTCGGGCGTGCGCCGTGACGATGTACCGATGCCGCCCTTGTAGCCAAAGGCAATCGTGCCGCGCCCGGCGCCGACGGCGCCTTCCTGCACGGGGCCGCTCTTTGCCTCGGCGATGGCGAGGCGGGCATCTGCGATGCTGAGGGCGCGGGCGCGGATATCGTTGAGGCCACCATCGTTGGTCTCACCGACCACGGCGTTGACCGAGCGCACGCCTTCGTTGCCGGGCTGGCTCAGCGTGTGTTCGATGATGGCGGCGGCAGCTTCCGGCACGTTCAGCGTGTTGGTGAGCAGGATCGGCGTTTCGATCTCGCCCAGTTCCTTCACCTGGGTGCTGCCCATCAGCTTGCCGAAGCCGTTGGCGACGACGATGCCCGCGGGGACTTTTTCGGCAAAGATGTTGTCGCCGTGGGGCAGGATGGCCGTGACGCCGGTGCGGATGGTGTCGCCGCGATCAAGCGTGACCTGGCCGACAATGACGCCAGGCACATCGGTGATGGCGTTGAACGGGCCAGTGGGCAGCGGGCCGGGCGCGATGCCGAGCACGCGGGCGCGTTCTGCCACGACGGGACTGGAAACCGCGAGGAGCAGGGTGGCGAGCAATGTGGGGAGAGACAGGCGCATGGCGCATCATGACGTGCCGCGCCCAAAAATAAAGTGCCGCCCGGCGTCGAGGGTGCAAGACGCCGGGCGGCACCGTCACGATGCGCCCCGAGAGGGGCAAGAGAGGCGCATCGGAGCTCATGGGGGGAACTGAAGATTGGGGGCTCTTTGGGCGGGGCGCACCCTGATGGGGGCTATCGGGTGCGCCACCGGCCGGATCGGCGGGCAAGGACGGCCCCTGCCCAAACCCGCCGTGTTGTCAGGCGATCAGCCGGCCACCTTTTCCGCGGCGATGGCCGCCATGGTGGCGTTGCGGGTGGCCTTCAGGGTTTCCTGATAGCAGGCATATTCCTCGGCGATCGCCATGCGGCTGGCATCCGAGCCATGGCACACCTGCTTGGCAGCGGTGCGCAGGCGGTTTTCCAGGCGACCGCGGCCAGCCTTGGAACCCAGGTCCAGATCGGCGTAGGCGACATAGGCAACCTTGTGGCCGGCTTCGTTCTTGCCGTAGGCGATCTGGGCGTTGGCCGGGCTGGCGGTGGCACCGGCGATGCACAGGCCGGCGAAGAACAGGGTGCCGGCAGCGCCGACCAGGTTGCGGGAGATGTTTTTGGCTGAAGTGAACATGGGGGACCTCTTGTCTGTTTCAGCGGCCGGACCATCCGGCTGCCGATGCCAACAACTTTGCAAAGCCCGTGCCAACTGCCCTGAAAAAATCGTCTATAGTAATATCAATGGGTTATGAGGTATAGCGTGTTGCATGTTCATGACAGTCATATCTGAAATTACGAAAAAACAGCAAAATATCCCATTAATCGGCAATTCATCTTTGGCCGCACTCCCCATCTGGCACGGCCATTTGGCTTGGCAGCAATTCCTTGCTGGTGCATAGGATAAGGGGTCCGTCATGCTTACCCAGCGATCCCGCTATGCGCTGCGCGCGCTCATCTTCATCGCCCGTTCGGGTGGGGTAGCGCCTGTGCCGATTTCGGTGATCGCTGCCGATCAGCAGCTGCCGCGCAAGTTCCTCGAAGCCATATTGCTCGATCTGAAGAATGGCGGCGTGGTGAACAGCTATCGCGGCAAGATGGGTGGATACCGCCTGGCCCGCCCGGCCAGCCAGATCAGTTTCGGCGAGATCATCCGCCTGATCGAAGGCCCGCTGGCCTTGGTCCCGTGCGTTTCGGTTTCGGCCTATCAGCGCTGCGATGATTGTTTCGAGGAAACCACCTGCGTGATCCGCAAGGTGATGCTGGTGGTGCGCGAACAGACCGCGGATATTCTCGACAATACGACGCTCGCCGATCTTTCGGT
>NZ_JAUMBI010000211.1:0-12456 GCF_032115815.1 Sandarakinorhabdus sp. | reverse complement strand
CTCGGCGACAATGATCCCGAACAGCAGGCGATCCACGCCGACACGCTGTCGCGCAACCAGGAATATCAGAGCACCAACGAGGAACTGATCACCTCGCAGGAGGAGCTGCAGTCGCTGAACGAGGAGCTGGTGGCACTGAACGGCCAGTTGCAGGAAACCATCGATCGCCAGCGCACCATGGCCGACGATCTCAACAACATCCTCAACAGCACCAATGTCGCGACGATCTTCCTCGATCTCGATATGCATATCCGCTTCTTCACGCCGGCCACGCGCGTATTGTTCAACATGCTGCCGGGCGATATCGGCCGGCCCTTCACCGATCTGGCACCGCTCACCCCTGATCCGAAGCTGGCCGCCGACATCGCGGCGGTGCGCGGTGGCCGCAAGTCGCCTGATCGCGAGATCACCGCCACGGATGGCACTTGTTTCAGCCGGCGGGCGATGCCCTATCGTGCCCACGATAATCATGCCGAAGGGGTGATCATAACCTATACCGACGTTTCGGAACGCAAGCGCGCCGAACAGGTGATGCTGGAAGCGCGCGAAACCGCCGAAGCCGCCAACCTGGCCAAATCACGGTTCCTTGCGGCCGCCAGCCACGATCTGCGCCAGCCGCTGCAATCACTGGTGCTGCTGCAGGAACTGCTAGCCCGCAAGGTCACCGATCCGCAATGCCGGCCCTTGCTGGCACGGCTGGAACTCACGCTGGAATCGATGGCGGCGATGCTCGATGGGTTGCTCGACATCAACCGCATCGAAGCCGACGCGGTCGAGATTGCGCCCGGCAGCTTTGCCCTCGAAAGCCTGCTGAACGAAACCGTGACCGGGCTGGCCGAACAGGCGGCCGCCGGCAAGCTGAAGCTGCGCCATGTGGCGACCGACTGCCACGTGGTTTCCGATCGCCGGCTGCTGGCCGGCATGTTGCGCAACCTGGTCGCCAATGCGCTGAAATACACGGTGAAGGGCGGTGTGCTGCTGGGCGCGCGCCGCCGCGGCAATATGGTGCGGATCGAGGTGTGGGATACCGGCATCGGCATCCCGGCCGACAAGCTGGAGACGATCTTCCAGCCTTATCAGCAACTGGGGCCAACCCTGATTGATCGCAGCCGCGGCCTGGGCCTTGGCCTGTCCATCGTGCGCAGCCTCGGCGAAATGCTGGGCCATGGGATCGATGTGCGGTCGTGGCCGCAGGATGGGCCGGGCCATGGTTCGGTGTTCAGCATCACCGTGCCGCTGGCCACACCGGAGTCGCACGCCCTGCCGGCACCGCCTGCCGCCCCGGCCCCGGCACCTGCCGAGGCAGCACCGATCACCGGCGCGCACATTCTTGCCATCGATGATGATGCCGATCTGCTGGAACTGCTGGCCCAGTTGTTGCGCGGCGCCGGGCATGACGTGGTGACCGCCCACAACGATATCGAGGCCATTGCCAGCCTGACCCTGCACACACCGGATCTGATCATTTCCGATTTCCGCCTGATTGGCGGGCGTGACGGCCTGGAACTGGCCAGCGATCTGCGCGCTGCCCTGTTCAAGGCGCACGGCCGCACCGTGCCGGTGATCATGCTGACCGGCGATATCGCAATCGATGCGCTGGTGCGCTTTGCCGCCAACGATATCGTGCGGCTGGCCAAGCCGGTGCGTCCGGCCGAACTGCACGCTGCCATCGCCGCGGCGCTGAGCCGGACAGAGGCTGAAACGCCGGCTCGCGCCGACCCTGTGGTGGGCACTGACGGGCTGGTGCAGGTGATCGACGATGATCCCGACACATTGGCCGAATTCGGCCGGCTGCTGGCCGATGCCGGTCTGCCGGTTGCGCTGCATGCGTCGGCCGAAGCCTTTCGCGCCGCCTGGCGCCCCGGGGATGGCGGCTGCCTGCTGGTCGATGCCATGCTGCCCGGCGAAAATGGGCTTGATCTGCTGCGCAGTCTCCATGCGGCCGGCACCTTGCCGCCCAGCATCATGATCACCGGCCAGGGCGATATCGGCATGGCGGTGGCGGCGATGAAGGCCGGCGCGCGCGATTTCATCTAAAAGCCGGCGTCGGGCGATGCCATTCTTGCCAGCGTCCGCCGCGCACTGGCAAGTGCCTCGGGCGAGGAGGGCATGAGCGTCGAACGTCTGGCAGCCACCGAACGACTTGCCACGCTGACACCGCGTCAGCGCCAAGTGATGGCGATGGTGCTGGATGGCCACCCCAGCAAGAACATCGCGGCCGATCTCAATCTGAGCCAACGCACGGTGGAAAATCACCGTGCCGAAATCATGCATCGCAGCCGCTGCAAGTCGCTGCCGGAACTGGCGCGATTGGCGATGGCCGCCGATCCCGGTGGCGCCAGAAACTGACGGGACCGGGACCGGCGACCACCATGCCGCCTCGGCATCCCCCCGGGGGCGGGGGGATGTCGATCAGGCAGCAACTGTAACCCGGCCCGAACGGCGACGCGCCGTGATGCCTACCAGTCCGAACCCGGCAAGCAGCATGGCCCAGGCCGAAGGCTCGGGAACCGCATCGGGGTTGAGGTCACGATCCGAACCGGCAAACGAGCCGGCGATATTGGCATCAAACGGCGTACCAAAGCCATTGGCCGCGACGGTGAACGCCGGCGACAGCGCCGTGAACGCCAGCGAGAAGTCCCTGAAGTCAAAAGTCGGCAGGGTCAGCACGTTGGACGTGTAGCTGATCGGATTGCTGGGATCGGTGGAGATCAGGCTGGCCGAACCGCCGGTGCCATCGAAGCTGAAGGTGGCGTTGGCGAAATTGACGTCAAGAAAGGCGCTGGTGGCATTGCCAAAGCGGATGTTGCCGGTCCAGCCGAGCTGCTGGAATTGCGGACCAGTGCTGGTGACCGCGGCCATCGACGTTGCTGCCATCGTCATCGTGGTCGGATAGAAGCCAAGCGGACCAAAGGCGCTGATCACGAAGAAGATCGGCGATTCAGTGATGGTCAGGCTGTTGCCGCCAGCAATCGAACCATATCGAACAATCTTGCTGGAGGTCTGCTGGGTGAACTGCGCAAACGTCACTGAGCTGCTGTCGACAGCCAGGGCCGGTGCGGCGAGCAGGGCGGCTGCGAGCGCCGCGCTGGCGATTGTACGAAATGTTCGCATGAGGAAAGCCCCTTGGCTTGTGCCCCGCCGGGATGACGGAAACATTAAGGGTTCATGACGCGGTTTGCCCACTGCACACAGCGACGGAATCTACCGCTTCGCTCAATTGACCGCTGGGGAATTGCCGCAAGCAGAGTTGTCGGTCGTGCGCCGGGGTGCCCCGGTTCTTCGGGAGAGAAACGGATTTCGCATCCCCAACGCGCCGACTTTCCGGAGCCTGACGATGCCAAGGTGGGATGAAGCGACGCACTCCGCCGGATTGGCCTTCCGTCCCTGTCATGCTTGGTCCCATTTCACCTGATGTTGGCCCGGATCAGCGCGGCGCTCTTGTGATGTCGGCGTGAACCAGGCGGGAAATCCGCGCTTGATCCAATAGGCATCACGGGTTTAGCTGGGAAACGGGGGTGCTGTGGATGAAATCATCCAGGGGGAACATCTATCGTCTGCGACTGATCGGGCCGTTTAGGCTGAGCGGCCCTGATGGCGCGCGTATCGAAGTCAGCAGCCGCAAGGGCCGGGCCTTGATCGCCATGCTGGCGATGGCGCCCGATGGCGAGCGCACCCGCGGCTGGCTGCAGGACCGCCTGTGGGGTAGCCGGCCGGGCACGCAGGCCCAGGCCAGTTTGCGCCGTGAACTGGCCAATCTGCGGCTGGCGGTGAATGGCGCCGCTGCAGCGCCGCTGCTGAATGCGGATTATCAGCGGGCGTGGATCGATCTGGCCCAGCTGGAGGTGGACGCGCTGAACGGTGGCGGCCCCGGCGAGTTTCTTGAGGGCATTGATTTGCCCGGTGAAGACGGGTTCGAGGATTGGCTGCGCGAAATGCGCCAGGCGCTCGATGGTGGCAGCCGTCCGCAAGCGGCATCGCCAATGCCCAGCGTTGCCGAACTGCTGGGCGGGGCACTGCCGGCGCTGCCGGTGCAGCCGTCGATCGCGGTGCTGCCGTTTGCCGATCTGTCGCCGGGTCGTGATCTGGGATTCGTCGCTGATGGCGTGGCCGAAGACGTTTCGGGTGCACTGGCGCGCCGCTCCACGCTGTTCGTGGTGGCGGCCGGTTCAACCGATGGGCCGCCGCTGGCCGGCAGCCGGCTGGCGCTGAGCCGGCAATTGGGCGTGCGGTTCCTGGTGGAAGGCAGCGTGCGCGGAGACGGCGAACGCGTCCGGGTGAGCCTTCGCCTGATCGACGGGCCGGGCAACCGGCAAGTGTGGGCGCAAAGCTTCGAAGGCCCGCTCACCGATCTGTTCGCGCTGCAGGATCACATCGCCGCCACCATCGCCCCGCTGATCGATTCGCAGGTGGAGACCACCGAACGGCAACGCGCGCTTTCGGCGCCGCTGGAGACGGCCGATTCCTATCAGTTGTTCTGGCGCGCCAACGCCCTGTTCCGGCAGTGGCAGCGCGATGGCGTGCTGGAAGCCGCCGAACTGACGGCGCAATTGCTGGCGCTGGAACCGGCCAACGCCTGGGCAGCGGCGCTGAGCGCGTTTTGCCACGCCATGATCGCGGCGTCGGGCTGGGCCGAAGATCCCGCCCCGCACCGTGCCAAAGCCCAGCGCCACTATGATCTGGCCCTGCGGCACGGCGGCGATGATCCGTTCGTGCTGGGCTATGCCGCCGGTGTGCTGCTGTGTCTGGGCGGCGACATGGCGGCGGCTGATCGGTTGATCGACCGCGCGTTGGAACTGCAACCGTCGTCAGCCTCCACCCTGTTCTGGGGCGGCTGGGTGGACGTGGCCAATGGCAAGGCCGCGCGCGGACTGGAACGATTCCAGTGGGCGCTGCGTCTCAGCCCGCGATCGGCTGTGAGGCCTTATAATTACACGGGGATGGCGCTCTGCTTGCTGGGCATGGGCCAAACCGCCGATGCGCTGCTGCTGCTGAACGAGGCAGCGCAGCATATCCCGACCTATCCGCCGACGCTGGCGGCGCTGTGCCTGGCGCAGGCGCTTTCGGGTGATGGCCCGGCGGCAGCGACCACGGCGGCGCGGCTGGCCGAACTGGGCGGCGTGGAGCGCGCGCTGGCCATGATCCGCGATCCGCGCGCCCATGCGCTGATCCACGGCCTGCTGCCGAACGCCGCCTGATCCGGCCGGTTCGGGTGCCCGATCAGCCCGGGGGTTGCAGTTGCCAGCGCCAGGCGTCGCCGATCTCGTGATCCTGCACGATGCCGGTGAAGCAAAAGCCCAGCCGGCGCAGGATGCGGGTGGAGGCGTTGTCTTCCGGCAGGGTCTTGGCCCAGATCGGCAAGGCCGGATCGGCAGTGCGGGCGATGGCCACCAGCGCGGCGGCCGTGCGCCCGGCATGGCCACGGCCTTCAAGATCCGACCGGGTGAAATAGGCGATTTCCACGCCGTCGGCCATGGGTGGGCCAACGAACGCGCCGCCGCCCACCATCTCGTCGCCCACAAAGGCCAGATAGGAAATCCACGGCGGGTGATGGCCCTGTTCGGCATAGAGTTGCCGCGTGGCATCAAGCAGGGCAGCCGTGTCGTCGGGCCATGGGCCGTCGCGGCCATCACAACGGCCATCGGCGGCGATGGGGAGCAGCCGCAGTGGTGCCCCCGCTGTGCTGCCCGTCACGCCAGCAATTCCACGTCCCAGTACAGATAATCGCGCCAGGTCTCGTGGCAGTAATGCGGCGGGAAGGCGCGGCCGTGGGCCTGCAGATCATGTGTGCTTGGCTGGCAAGGGCGGGACAGCAGATGCATGTGCGCTTCGGCCGGGGTGCGGCCGCCCTTTTTCAGATTGCACGGCGCACAGGCGGTGGTGACATTTTCCCACGTGGTGCGGCCGCCATAGGCGCGCGGGATGACATGATCGAAGGTGAGTTCGCCGCCCGGCACGCTGCAATATTGGCAGGTGAAACGATCGCGCAGGAACAGGTTGAAGCGCGTGAAGGCCGGGTGGCTGGCCGGGCGCACATATTGCCTGAGTGCGATCACCGAGGGCAGTTTCATGCGCAACGATGGCGACCGGATCTCGCGGTCATATTCCGCGATGATGTCCACCCGTTCCAGGAAAGCGGCCTTGATCGCCGTCTGCCACGGCCACAATGACAGCGGATAATACGACAGCGGGGTATAATCGGCGTTCAGCACCAGCGCCGGGCAGGCTTCGGGCGAAACAGCCAAGCGTTCCGTGACGAACTTCTGTTCCAGCAATTCAGCCGTCAGCATCGGGCCCTCCCCACACATCGGGGCGGCAACGCATGACACGGGCCCAGTCGCACAAGAGATGCGGCACAAGAGCTGCATCTCCAGGGCCGCCAGCGCGGCCGTTCCGTGATGCCCAAGTCTTTACAACGGATTGTATGTCAGGCCAATGACAATACCGGATTTCGTTGTGGATAACGTGGATAACTTGGCCCTCACCACCCGCTTCGCGCCATCGCCCACGGGCCTGCTGCACCGGGGCCACGCCTTGTCGGCGCTGCTGGCGTGGCGCATGGCCCGGCGCAGCGGCGGGCGCTTCATCCTCAGGATCGAGGATATCGACACCACCCGTTGCCGGCCCGAGTTCGAAGCGGCCATCCTTGAAGACCTGGCCTGGCTGGGGCTGGACTGGGATGGCCCGGTGTGGCGGCAGAGCGAGCGCGGGCCGGTATACGCGGCTGCGCTCGATCAGTTGATCGCGCTGGGGGTGGCCTACCCGTGTTTCTGCACGCGCGCCGACATTGCGGCGGCGGCGAGCGCGCCCCATGGCAGCGATGGCCCGCTCTACCCCGGCACCTGCCGCCACCTCGCGCCCGATGAACGCGCCCGCCGGCTGGCCAGCGAAGCGGCAGCGTGGCGGCTGGACGTGGCCGCCGCACTGGCCATCACTGGGCCATTGGGCTGGCATGATGCCTGGGCCGGGCCGCAGCAGGCCGATCCGGCGGCGCAGGGCGATTTCGTGGTGGCGCGCCGTGATATCGGCACCGCCTATGCGTTGGCTGTTGTGGTGGATGATGCGGCGCAAGGCGTGACCGATGTGGTGCGCGGGGTGGATCTGTTCGAAGCGACCCATGGCCAGCGCCTGTTGCAGGCGCTGCTCGGCCTGGCCGTGCCGCACTATCACCACCACCCGCTGGTGCTGGGCAGTGATGGCCGGCGCCTGGCGAAACGTGACGCGGGTGAGACGCTGGCGGCGCTGCGGGCGGCCGGTGGCGATCCAGCCCATCTGTGCAACACGCTGCTTTCGCAATCACCACAGCGTCAAAATAATCTATATTGACCTTATTTTAACAGGAATTTACCCCAACGCGCAGCGGGACACAGTTTCCGCACAACAGGGGGAGTTTCGCATGCGTTCTGCATTTGTGTGTGCCGCGTTGGTGGCGGCCATCGGCGTTTGTGCGCCCGCCACGGCGGCGCTTCAGTTGATCACCTTCTCGGGCACGGCCGGTGTTTCACCATCTGGCACGCCGATCGCGGCCTTGCAGCAATTTGTTGGCGCGTCGGTCGTGGGTGCATTCGTGGTCGATACCGCTGCAGCCGGTCTGCAATTGACCGGCCCGGTGGGCGGCCAGGGCGAAAGTGCGTTCCTCTCCGGCGCGGTGTTGGGCGGCCAGGTCGATCTGTTCGGCACCAATGGCCCGGTCACGCTGCTGCGCACCGGCAATGATTTCGGCAACATTTTCACGATCAACAATGGCGGCGTGTTCGGCAATCCCAACAACCGCCTCGATCAGATGGGTTACACCACCGGCGCGCGGGTGCTTTCCGGTCAGTTTCTGAAACCCTATGAGATTGCCGGCAATGTGCCGCCCGACCTGTTCATCGGTTCGCTGTTCTTTGGGCGCACCCTGCAGGGCCCGCTCGCCGATCCGCCCGCAATGATCACCGATGTGACGACGCGCGATTTCGCCGGCGTGCTCACCGGGCCGCTGGGCACGCCCCTGTTTATGAACATCGTGTTCCGGCAGGGCGATCCGTTGATCAATGGCACCTTGATCGGCCTGCCGCTGCAAGCGGTGGGCGTCGGCAATCTGCAGCTCAACATCATCAACATCGGTGGTGCTGTACCCGAACCGTCAAGCTGGGCGATGCTGATCATCGGTTTCGGCCTGGTCGGTGCGACCCTGCGCCGGCGGCGGGGGCTGGTTGCGGCCTGAGAAATCAAGGGGCTGCGGCGGCGGCACGGCCTTGCTGACGCACCCCCCCAAATGCTGGTGCTCAGCCCGGCAAAGGCTGTTAGACCTTCAGCCATGCAATCGACTCTCGTCTTCTTCATGGTCGCTTCGGCCGTCGCCACATTGGCGGTGCTCGCCCGCGGCATCATCATCATGGCGCGCGGCCAGGACGTGACGGGCGAACAATCGAACCGCATGATGAGCCTGCGCGTCGCGCTACAGGCGCTGGCGATCTTCTTCATCGTCATCCTGTTCCTGATCAACCGGCCGGGCTGAACCCGCCCAAGGTGGCATCATGGTTCGCCTGAACCGCATCTATACCCGCACTGGCGATGATGGCTCCACCGGCCTGGTGGATGGCAGCCGCGTGTCCAAGGCCAGTCACCGTCCGGTGGTGATGGGCAGCGTGGATGAAGCCAATGCCGCCATTGGCCTGGCCCGGCTGGCCGCAACCCCCGGCAGCGATGCCATCCTGTCGCGCATCCAGAATGATCTGTTCGATCTGGGCGCTGATGTGGCAACGCCCGAAGGTGTGGATGGCGCGCTGCGCATCGTGCCGGCGCAAATTGCCTGGCTGGAAACGCAGATCGATGCGGCCAACGAGACGCTTGAACCGTTGAAGAGCTTCATCCTGCCGGCCGGCACGCCCAGCGCCACCCATCTCCACCTCGCCCGCACCATCGTGCGCCGGGCGGAGCGCGATGCGGTGGCCGCGGGCGAGGAGATCAGTGCTGTCGCTCGCCACTATCTCAACCGGCTTTCCGATCTGCTGTTCGTGCTGGCCCGGGTGGAAAATGCCGCGACAGGTGATGTGCTTTGGCTGCCGGGGGCCAATCGCTGAGAGTTGGCCAGTCAACGTGCAATATGATTTTACTGTAATACAACCTGACTAGGTAATATTACCTTAATCAAACTCTTTTACCCCGTGGCCAGCCGCATCGTGGGGATGCGTGTGAAGGTTTCACGGGGGAATACCATGTCTCGAATGATGAACCGCGGCCTCAAGGCCGCGGTGTTGGCCAGTGCGGTTGTTGCGCTGGCGCTGCCGGGTGTCGCGCATGCCAGCGCCGCCGTGCAGGATGTCAACACCACGCTGCTGAACAGTATCCGCGCCGGTGCCGCCGGGCCGCCGCCGCGCGCTGCCCGCGCCATTGCCATGGTCAGCACGGCCACGTTCGATGCCGTCAACGCCGGTTCGCACATGGGCTATCAGGGCTACAGCTACGCCGGCCCGGCCGTGAACGGCCTCTCGAAAGACGCACTGGCGCTGTCGGCCGGTTACACGATGATGGCCAATCTGTTCCCCACGCTGGCGGGCAGCCTGAACACGCAGTTGAGCACCCGTCTGGATGCGCTGTCGCTGAACAGCGCCGTGCGCGCCAACAGCGTGGCGCTGGGCAGCTCGATCGCGCTCAATTTCTACAACGCCCGTCTCACCGACGGTGCCGCTGTCGCCCAGTCGCCTTATACGCCGGGCACCGATCCGGGTGATTTCCAGCTGGTGCAGCCCGGTCAGCCGGTGCTGCCGAGCTGGGGTGCCGTGACCACCTTTGCCGCGACCAGCAACAGCCAGTTCGGCAACGGCGCGCCGCCCGCCCTGGGCAGCGCCGAATTCATTGCTGATTTCAACGAAGTGAAGGCGCTGGGCTGCGCCACCTGCGGCACCGCCGAACAGCAGCTGATCGCCCGCTTCTGGGCCGATGGCGGCGGCACCTTCACCCCGCCCGGCCACTGGATCGACATCACCAATGGCCTGATCGGTGGCCTTTCGACCCTGGAAGCCGCACGCGCCACCGCACTGGTCGGCCTGTCGGTCGCCGATGCCGGCATCACCGCCTGGCAGGACAAATATCAATATGATCTGTTCCGGCCGATCACCGCCATCAACACCTGCACGCTCGCCGTGTGCGGTGTAGACGGCGAACCGGGCTGGACGCCGTTCCTGGCCACGCCGAACTTCCCCACCTATGTGTCGGGCCACAGCAGCTTCTCCGGCGGTGCTGCCGGCGCGCTGACGGGCTATTTCGGCACCGGCAACATCGCCTTCTGCACCCCGGCCGATCCGGCGTCGGGCGTGATGGGCGATCGTTGCTTCACGTCCTTGCGCGGTGCGGCCGATGAAGCCGGCCTCAGCCGTATCTATGGCGGCATCCACTTCGAATTCGATAACGGCCGCGCTGTGAACAACGCCTTCAACCTGGGCACATTCGTCGCCGATACCCAGTTGCAGCGCACCGGCGCCGTGCCGGAACCGGCGAGCTGGGCGATGCTGATCGCCGGCTTTGGCCTGGTGGGCGGCATGGCGCGCCGCCGCCGCTTGGCAACCGTCAGCGCCTGATCCTGCTTTGATTGGGGCATCGGCCCGGCGCTGGCAGCAGCGCCGGGCCGTTGTTTTTGGCAGCATGGCGCGACAGGTTGACGTTAACGTAAACTTGGGCCTTGACCCTGCTGCCAGCATGGGTCAAGTGCGGTTCAGATCAATGCTTGGGAAAGGCCAGCCATGAAGGTGCTAGTCCCCGTCAAACGGGTGGTGGATTACAACGTCAAGGTGCGCGTGAAGTCGGATAATACCGGCGTCGAACTCGCCAACATCAAGATGAGCATGAACCCCTTCGACGAAATCGCCGTCGAAGAGGCGATCCGCCTGAAGGAAAAGGGCATCGCCACCGAGGTCGTGGTCGTTTCCGTGGGCGTGCAGCAGTGCACCGAAACGCTGCGCACTGCGCTGGCCATGGGCGCCGATCGCGGCATCCTGGTGCTCACCGACGTGACCACCGAATCGCTGGCCGTCGCCAAGGTGCTGGCCGGCATCGTCGCTGAAGAAGCGCCGGGCCTGGTCATCCTGGGCAAGCAGGCGATTGACGACGACGCCAACCAGACCGGCCAGATGCTGGCCGGGCTCCTGGGTTGGGCGCAGGGCACTTTTGCGTCCAAGCTCGATCCGCAGGGCGAGACGGTCAACGTCACCCGCGAAATCGATGGCGGCCTCGAAACCGTGGCGCTGAAGATGCCGGCGATCGTGACGACCGATCTGCGTCTGAACGAACCGCGCTATGCCTCGCTGCCGAACATCATGAAGGCCAAGAGCAAGCCGATCGCCAACAAGACCCCGGCCGATTACGGCGTGGACATGACCCCGCGCCTGACCACCCTGAAAGTCACCGAGCCGGCCAAGCGCCTGGCCGGCATCAAGGTGAAATCGGTCGATGAACTGGTCGCGAAGCTGAAGGAAATGGGAGCCGTCGCATGAGCACGCTGGTCCTCGCAGAACACGACAACGCCGATCTGAAAGACGCCACGCTGGCGACCATCACGGCCGCCACCCAACTGGGCGGCGATGTGCATGTGCTGGTGGCCGGTTCCGGCTGCGGTTCCGTCGCCGAAGCCGCCGCCAAGGTCGCCGGCGTCGCCAAGGTGCTGGTCGCCGACGATGCCGCCTATGGCGCCGCCCTGCCGGAAAACCTCGCCCCGCTGATCGCTGGCCTGATGGCTGGTTATGACGCGTTCGTGGCGCCTGCCACCAGCCGCGGCAAAAACGTCGCCCCGCGCGTCGCCGCCGCGCTCGACGTGGCGCAGATCAGCGAAATCCTGTCGGTCGAAGGCCCGGATACCTTCACCCGCCCGATCTACGCCGGCAACGCCATCGCCACCGTTAAATCGTCCGACGCCAAGAAGGTGATCACCGTGCGCGGCACCGCCTTCGCCAAGGCCGCAACCAGCGGCGGCAGCGCCAGCGTTGAAGCCGTGAGCGGCGCCGGTTCGGCCGGCACGTCCAGCTTCGTCGGCGCCGAACTCACCAAGTCGGCCCGCCCCGAACTCACCGCCGCCAAGATCATCGTCTCCGGGGGCCGCGCGCTGGGCTCGTCGGACAAGTTCCACGAGTTCATCGATCCGCTCGCCGACAAGCTCGGCGCCGCCGTTGGCGCCAGCCGCGCCGCCGTCGATGCCGGCTATGCCCCCAACGATTATCAGGTCGGCCAAACCGGCAAGATCGTCGCCCCGGAACTCTATGTCGCCGTCGGCATCTCCGGCGCGATCCAGCACCTGGCCGGTATGAAGGACAGCAAGATCATCGTCGCCATCAACAAGGACGAAGAAGCCCCGATCTTCCAGGTGGCCGACGTCGGCCTGGTCGGCGACCTGTTCACGCTGGTGCCTGAACTGACCGGCAAGCTGTAATCAGCGATCGCTGCGAAACAGGAGGGCCGTCGCTCGGTGGAGCGGCGGCCCTT
>NZ_JAUMBI010000210.1:0-20046 GCF_032115815.1 Sandarakinorhabdus sp. | reverse complement strand
CCAGGCGCGGCGGAACATGCCGGCTTCCTCGATGGCGACCGGTGTCACCAGCGGCGCCTTCACCGGCTGCTGGCCGGGCATGGTGACGGTGAGCCAACCCACCTGTCTGCCAGCCTTCAGCGGTGCGGACAGGCCGGGCAGCGCTTCGACACTGGTCTTGCGTTCCATGCCGAAACCGCGCGGCAGCGTGACAAACAAATCCTTGCCGGCCACAGCATCAATGGTCGGATCAGCCGCACCGCTGATGGCAACCTTGCCCATCACCTGGCCCATCTTGCCCAGCGGGATATTCTGCCAGGCGGCAAAGCCCCAGTTCATGAAATCGACACTGGCCGACACACGCTCGCCAAAGCTGGGCAGGCCGGCGACGACCATCACCAGGCGGCGGCCATTCTGCACGGCGGAACCGGTGAAGCCGTAACCGGCCTCTTCGGTGTGCCCGGTCTTCAGGCCATCGGCGCCGGCCACCTTGCCCAGCAGCGGGTTGCGGTTGCCCTGGGTGATGGCCTGGCCGGCCCCCATGGTCTTGCCCCAGGTGAAGCCTTCCTTCTGGTAGAAGCGGGCATAAAGATCGGGGAAATCGCGGATGGTGGCTTCGGCGATCATGGCCAGATCGCGGGCGGTCACATATTCGTTCGGATCAGGCCAGCCATTGGTGTTGGCGAAATTGCTGTTCTTCAGGCCAAGCCGCTTGGCTTCGCGGTTCATCAGGGCGACGTAATTGGCTTCGGTGCCGCCCAAGCCTTCGGCCAGCACCACGCAGGCATCATTGCCCGACAGGGTGACAATGCCGTGCAGCAGGTTTTCAACGCTCACCTGGCTGTTCACGTCCAGGAACATGGTGCTGCCCTGATTGTTCCACTTCTTCCAGGTCTCCTCGCGCACCAGGATCGGCTGTTCCAGATTGGCTTCACCGGCCTTGATCAGCTTGAAGGCGACATAGACGCTCATCATCTTGCCCATCGAGGCCGGCGGGATGCGCTTGTCGGCATCCTTGGCAAGCAGGATGCGGCCGGTCTGCAGGTCCTTCAGGAAGGCGATGGGTGCAGCCGTGTTGTAGGCCGGGGCCTGCGCCAGCACCGGGGCGGCAGCAGCAAGAGCGATGATGGCAGCGGGAGCAATGAGACGCATCGTGGGCCGTTTCCTGAATGGTCAGCGTGAAGAGGTGGGGGGAATCAGTCTTGCGTCGGCATAGCCGGCGGCGCGCACCTGCGCCAGCGCCGCGCTGGCCATGGTTTCGCTGCCAAAGGGGCCAAGCCGCACGCGGGTGAGGCCGCCGGGCAGGCTTTCGGTGAGCACCGGGCCAAAGCTGGAGAGGAAGCCCTTCAGCCAGGAAACGCGGCCGCCGTCACCCAGCGCCGCCACCTGCACCAGCCAGTTGGAACCCGCAGGCGCGAGATTGCGGCTGGCGGTGGGCAAGGCCACGGTAGTGACAGGGGCAACAGGCGCAGCGGCAACGACGATTGGCGGCAGCGGCGGGGCGATTTCGCCGCGACCACCGGGATAGACCCGGCGCAGGCGCACGCGCGCGGTGCCGGCGCGGTCCACGCCCAGCAGCTGCGCCGCCTTGCGCGACAGATCGATGATCCGCCCGCGCGCAAACGGGCCGCGATCGTTGATGCGCACGGTCAACTTGCGGCCATTGTCGAGATTTTCCACCTCCACCCAGCTCGGCATCGGCAGGGTGCGGTGGGCGGCGGTGAGATCATCCTGATCATAGCGTTCGCCGTTGGCGGTGCTGCCGGCGTGGAAGCCGGGGCCATACCAGCTGGCGACGCCTTCCTCGCGATATTCGCGCTCATCTGCTGGATAATAGGTAATGCCGGCAACCTGATAGGGCTTGCCGATCTTCACCGGCCAGTTGCCCAGCTTCGCGGCGTCACGGGCAACGGCGGCAGTGTCGTCTGATACTGCAACCGATCGCGGAGGTGGCGGCGGCGCGTTGGCGGTGCGGGGCGCAGGTTTCCCGCCACAGGCCGCCACGGCAAGGCCGGCCAGCACCGGCAGCAGCAGCTGCCTCATTGTGGGCTGCCTGATGCGACCACCGGCGCGGGTGCGACGGACCCGGCCAAGCTGATGGCATCGGCCAGCAACGTGACCGACAGCGCATAGAGATTGGAGCAGTTGTAGCCGAGCACAGCGCGATAACTGCGGCTGACGAGATAGGCGCCCTGCCCCGCGCCGTCCGGTTCGATCAGGCTCATCACCACATCATCGGCCGGCCAGCTGCCGTTGACCGGCGTGAAGCCCGCCGCCCGCCATTCACGCGCGGGTTTCAGGGCCGAATGGCGCGACAGCGGCGTGACGCAGCGGGTGGGCGCTTCGCTGGCAGCAACAGCGCCGCGATCAAAGCCATCGGGCACCAACGTGCGGAAACCCCAGGCCTCGCCCGGCTGCCAGCCACTTTTCGCCAGATAATGGCCGATGGAGGCAAACACATCCGCCTGGCTGCCCCACAGATCGACCTTGCCATCGCCATCACCATCGCGGCCATAGGCAAGATAGGAGCTGGGCAGGAACTGCGTCTGGCCAAAGGCGCCGGCCCAGCTGCCCTTCATCGCTTCACGCGCTACCCGGCCTTCGCCCACCATCTGCACGGCGGCATCGAGTTCGCGGGTGAACAGGTCGCGCCGGCGGCCATCAAAGGCCAAGGTGGCCAGCGCGGATGGCAGATCATAACGGCCAAGCACGCGGCCATAGCTGGTTTCGATGCCCCAGATCGCCGTAATCACGGCCGCCGGCACGCCGCTGGCGGTTTCGGCCTGGGCCAGCAGGTCGCGGTTGGCGGCAAACTGGCGTTGGCCGTGGGGGATGCGGTCCCCCCGGAATTTCGATGCCAGATAATCGGGGAAGCGGATCGGCTTGGCGGCGCCGCCGGGCTGATTGCGATCGGCACCGATCACGCGTGGCACCAGCTTCACGTCGCTCAACGCGGTGTCCAGCCATTCCGGTTTCAACCCGCGCGCCGTGGCCTCGGCGCGGTACAGGTTCAGCCATTCGGCAAACGCGGCCTGCTGCTGCGGGGAAACCGGTGTTTCATCGGCACGAACCGGCGCGGACACGAGGGCCACGACCAGCGCCAGAAGGGGGAAGCGGGCGCGCATGGCCCCTTGTGCCAAAGCATCGCCGCCGGGGGAAGGCCAAAAGCCTCAGCTCCCCGATTCTTGCGTCATCGCGTCAAACCGCGACTTGTCCTTGTCTGAAAGACGCACGTTGATGGTCAGGCTGGTATCGTCACCGGATTGGCCGACTACTTCACCATGGCTGTGCAGCCAGGCAAGCCGGCGGCCATCGCTCATCGGCAGGGTGATGCGGTGGACGCGGGCATCGGCGCGCAAGGTGAGATCCATCGCCGCCTGCAAGCGTTCAAGCCCTTCACCGGTGAGAGCCGAAACCGGGATGGCATCATCGCCGGCCTGGCCCAGCACCACTTCACGCTGTTCGGCATCAAGCACGTCGATCTTGTTGAAAACGGTGATCATCGGCGTTTCGCGCTGGCCGGGCGCGAGGCCCAGGCTGGTAAGCACGTCGATCACATCCTGCGCCTGCGCATCGCTGTCCGGGTGGCTGATGTCGCGCACATGGATGATCAGATCGGCCTCCATCACCTCTTCCAGCGTGGCGCGGAAGGCGGCGACCAACTGCGTCGGCAGATCGGAGACAAAGCCCACGGTGTCGGACAAGACCACCTTGTCATGCCCCGGAAGCCGAATCGCGCGCATGGTGGGATCGAGAGTCGCGAACAACAGATCCTCGGCCCGCACTTCGGCGCCGGTCAGCCGGTTGAACAGGGTGGATTTGCCGGCGTTGGTATAGCCAACCAGCGCCACCACCGGCCACGGCGCCTTCTGGCGCTGCTTGCGGTGCAGGCCGCGGGTGCGGCGCACCTCCTCCAGCTCCTTGCGCAGCCGGGCGATGCGGTCGCGGATCAGGCGCCTGTCAGCCTCGATCTGCGATTCGCCGGGACCGCCCAGAAAGCCGAAGCCGCCGCGCTGGCGTTCAAGGTGGGTCCAGCTGCGCACCAGGCGGCTGGCCTGATATTGCAGGTGGGCGAGTTCCACCTGCAACGTGCCTTCCGCCGTGCTGGCGCGTTCGCCGAAGATTTCCAGGATCAGGCCGGTGCGATCGATCACCTTGGCCTTCAGCAGCTTTTCCAGATTGCGCTGCTGCACCGGGGTGACCGGGCCATCAATGATGACCACCTCGGCCTCCATCGCCGCCACCAGCCCGGCCAGACGCTCGATCTGGCCGCTGCCGAGCAGGCGCGAGACCTGCACGGAGCGCAACTTCACCACTTCGGAATGGACAACATCAAGCGCGATGGCGCGCGTCAACCCTTCCGCCTCGGCCAGCTTGGCTTCGGGGGAACGCAGGGCGTTCGCGGATTTGGCAATGATGTGCGGCAGGATCACGATGGCGCGCGAACCGGTGCGGATGCCACGTGCTTCATCAAAGCCGCCGATGGTCAATTCGCCGGCTTGTGGTGGTTGATAACCCAAATTCTGTCTCTCAATCTTCGGTTTCGGCCTCGAACAGCTGCAGCGGAGTCGCCGGCATCACAGTCGAGATGGCATGCTTGTACACCAGTTGGCTGTGGCCGTCGCGGCGCAACAGCACCGAGAAATTGTCGAACCAGGTGATGACCCCCTGCAGCTTGACGCCGTTGACCAGGAACATGGTGACGGGGGTGCGCGTCTTGCGCACGGTGTTCAGGAACATGTCCTGCAGGGTGTTGGGCTTGTCCGCCATCGGGCCATCCTCTTGTTCTTGGGCGTGCCACATGCCGCCGCAATCACGACATAAGGATGGAAAAGCGCATTTTCAAATACGTGTTTCGCCACAGGCGGTTCAGTTACTCCCGTTCACCAGCTTCATGGCGGCACCGATCTGGGCCCCGAGTTCATCGACCTGCGTTGAAAGCCACAACCGCACCTTGGTGGCCGTCCAGCCTGATTGCCACAGTTCGGGATGGCGTTCGATCTTGTCCCGCCACACCTGCATGGCATCAATCAGCCGCTGCTGGCCGGACACGCCGGTCAGATCATAGCGCAGGATGGCAACTTGCGGTCGGCCGAAACTGGCCCCCGGTGCCCACGCCGCCAGCAGTGGCCCCCGCGTGGCCGGAGCCAGACGTTCGGCAACCGGCATCCCGGCCATTGCCACCCGCGCCCGCAGGAAATCATAATCTGCAACCGCTGCCGCGCACAGGCGATCAGCCTGCGCCGGGGTGCTCACCACGCCAAAACGCGGAACGGTGCTGCCTGGCCGCACGGGCCAGATCGTCACCATCTGTGCGGCATCGGGCAGGCGCTCGCTCACCTCGCCGCTGTCTTCCAGCACGGCGACAAAGGCCTTGCAGACATTCTGCATCCGGGCCGGATCGGCACCATTAGGGAAGATCAGCACGGCCACGGCGCCAAACTGGCCTGGCACGGGTTCATTGCCGGCCAGGAAGATCCGCGTGGCAATGGCCATCGGCGGGGAGCCGCCACCGCCCATGGCAGGCGGCGGAATGGATGCGGTGGGTGGGGGAATTGTCGGCGCCGGAAGTGGCGGCGGTGGCGGCAGCATCACCGGCGGCGGCGGCGGCGGGGGTGGTGGTGCAGTGGCATATACATCGCGGCGCTGGCAGCCAGCGAGCAACAGCAGCGCGGCAATGGCGAACCAGCGCATCATTTGCCATCCTCCGCCGTTGCCGGCGGCGCCTTCTTGCCGCGAACGGCCTGCACGATGATCCCACCCAGCGTGAGCAGTGCCGTGCACACGATGATCACAAGCGCAGCGCCCTCGGTGGTTTCCGGCCGCAGCCACCACACGAGCGCCAATCCGATCAGGAATCCGGCCGTACTGGCCCACACAGGCGGTTTCATGGCGTCTTCCCCCCGGGAATGCCCCAACCCTGCAAGCAGTGTTACGCACGTCGGCCGATCTGGCAAGGCGCGTCTTATTCCTCTGCGATGTCGTCCGCGCCCGGTTCATCGGCCAGGCCAAGCGCCTTCAGCTTGCGGTGCAGGGCGCTGCGTTCCATGCCGATGAAGGCGGCGGTGCGGCTGATATTGCCGGAAAAGCGGCGGATCTGGGCGCGCAGATATTCGCGTTCGAACGCTTCGCGGGCCTCACGCAGCGGCGTGCCCATGATCGATCGCGCCGCCTGCCCCGGCATCAGCCGCGAGGGTTCGGCGGTCACTTCGGACGGCAGCATATCGATATCCAGGATCGCCATGCTGGTGGTGGGCGCCATGATCATCGTGCGTTCGATCACGTTCCGCAATTGCCGCACATTGCCCGGCCAATCATAGGTTTGCAGAGCCGCCACGGCATCTTCCGAAAGATCGGGCGTCGGCATGCCGCGTTCGGCGGCATAGCGGGCAAGGAAATAGCGGGCGAGTTCGGCCACATCCTCGCGCCGTTCCGACAGCGGCGGCAACCGCACCGGCACGACGTTCAGGCGGTAATAGAGATCCTCGCGGAAGCGGCCGGCAGCGATTTCGGCGGCCAGATCGCGGCTGGTGGCCGAAATCACGCGCACGTCCACCCGCACCCAGCGCGCGCCGCCCACCCGCTGGAACACCTGTTCGGTGAGCACGCGCAGGATCTTGGCCTGGGTCGTCATCGGCATGTCGGCCACGTCATCAAGGAACAAGGTGCCGCCATGCGCCTGTTCGAGCAGGCCGGCGCGGACATTCTCGCCGCCCTCCTCCACCCCGAACAATGCCTCTTCCACCCGTTCTGGCGTCATGCGCGCGGCCGAAACCACCACAAAGGGTGCATCAATGCGCGGGCTCCACTGGTGCAGCAGGCGAGCGGCGACTTCCTTGCCGGAGCCGGCCGGGCCGCTGATCAACACGCGGCTGCCGGTGGCCGCCACCCGCTTCAAGGTGGCGCGCACCTGGTTGATCTGTGGGCTGGTGCCGGTCAGCTCGATATCGATGCCAACCCGTTCCTTCAGCGCCTCATATTCGCGGCGCAGGCGTTCGGTTTCGGTGGCGCGGCGCACCACCAGCAGCAGTTGTTCGGCCTGGAACGGCTTTTCGATATAATCATAGGCACCGCGCTTGATGGCCGCCACCGCGGTATCAAGATTGCCGTGGCCGGAAATCACCACCACCGGCAGGGTGGGATCGCGCGACTTCATCGCATCCAGCAGCTCGATCCCGTCCATGCTACTGCCCTGCAGCCACACATCCAGGATGACCAGGCTGGGCCGGCGCTCGGCCAGCGCGGCCAGCGCGCCTTCGGCATGGGCGGCGGTGCGGGTTTCAAAGCCTTCGTCGCCCAGCACGCCGGCCACAAGCTCACGGATATCGGCTTCATCGTCGACGATCAGGATATCAAGGGCCATGGCGGGGGCAGTCCTTCTCAGGCGGTGGTGGTGGCTGCGTTGGTCAAGGCAGGATTTGGCGGCAGGGGCAGGCCGGGCTGCGGTTCGGCGGCGAGGTGGCAACTGATGCGGGCGATCACCATCGCGCCGGGGCCATCTGGCCAAGGTGCAGGGTTATCGGCCAGTTCGAGCTGGCCGCCGTGATCCTCGATGATCTTGGCGCAGATGGCGAGCCCAAGCCCGGTGCCACGCGCGCGGGTGGTGATATAGGGTTCAAACAGGCGCATGCGGTCTTCCGCCGGAAAGCCGAGGCCATTGTCCGCCACACTGATGCGCACGAAATGATCGTCAGCTTCCACGCGAACCGCAATCAGGCCGGGCGCGGCGGCATCACCATCGCGCTCAACCCGCGCCATCACGCTTTCGGCGGCATTCTTGATCAGATTGGTAAGCGCGCGGCCCAGCTGCTGGCGATCACACACCAGCGCCAGATCGGTGGCGCCGCTGAGGGTGAAGCGGATCGCCGGGAAGGCGACTTCCTGCAGCACCAGCGCCTGCCGCAGCAGCCGGTCGAGCGCTTCGGAAGCAAACACCGGCCGCGGCAGCCGCGCGAATTCGGAAAATTCATCGACCATGCGTCGCAGGTCGCCAACCTGGCGCACGATGGTGCTGGTCAGCGTTGCAAATGTTTCGGCATCCTCGTCGATCTGGCGGCCGAACTTGCGCTGCAGGCGTTCGGCAGCAAGCTGGATGGGCGTGAGCGGATTCTTGATCTCGTGCGCGATGCGGCGGGCGACATCGGCCCAGGCGGCGCGGCGCTGATCGGCCAGTTGCGCGGTGATATCGTCAAAGGTCAGCACGAAGCCTTCTGCGCGGCCTTCAGCGGCTTCGGCCGCACCGATGCGCACGGCCAAAGTCTGGGTTTCCTCGCCACGTTCGATGCGCACCTGTCCGGCCGCGTCCCCGGTCTGCCGCGCCTGTTCCAGCAGATCGGCCAGTTCCGGCGCCACATCCTGCAGCATCTGGCCGCGCAATACCCGGTGCGGCAGCGCCAGCAGCGCGGCGGCAGATGCATTGGCGACGCGGATCACCCCTTCCGGCGTGATCGACATCACCCCTGCCGACACCCCGGCCAGCACCGCTTCTGTAAAGCGGCGACGGGTATCCAGCTCGTCATTGGCGCCCAGCAGCGCCGTCTGCTGCGCCTTCAGCTGGCTGGTCATGCGGTTGAAGGCGCGTTCCAGCACGCCGATTTCATCGGCCTGGCCCCGCACCGGCACGCGCACATCCAGATCGCCATCGCCCACCCGTTCGGCGGCATTGGCCAGGCGCGCGATCGGGGCCACCAGGCGATTGGCCAGCCACAGCGCAAACCAGATGGCGACGATCAGCGTGAGCAGCGACACCGCCATCAGGATCAGGTTGAAGCGCAACTGCATCACCCGGCTGCGTTCGGTGAGTGCGTTATATTCACCCAGCGCACCAGCGGCCTGGTTGGCGCGGGCCAGCACGGCGGGATCAACCCGGCGGCTGACATAGAGGAAGGTGCCTGGGCTGCCGGGTACGGCAACGGCGGATTCCACCCGATCCTCGCCCGCCCCGATCAGGGTAACGGGCGCAGTGGCGGCGCGGGCCAGATCGATATCGGCAACATGCGCCTGTACCTCGCTAGCCGAAGCGCCGCTGGCCGCAACCAGTTGCAACCCGGTGGCCGTGGTACGGAACACGGCGGCTTCGGTGAGCGTGCGGCCCGCCACCTGGAAATCGAGACCACGGCGATAAAGCGGCGTGCCTTCGCCGAAATCGCGGGCATAGCTGGCCACGTCGGCCGCCATCACGACGATATCATCGCCGATGCGCTGGCGGTTTTCCTCCACATAGGCCTGGGCGACCTGGTTGGAGCTGTCGAGAATGGTCTTCACCCGATCCGAAAACCAGAACTGCACACCGAACTGGAACAGCAGCGAGGCAAACACCACCACCAGCAGTGTGGGAACGGCCGCAATGCCGGCAAACAGCGCCACCAGGCGCAGGTGCAACTGGGCCACGGCCAGACCCTTGCGGCGGTTGGTAATCAATATGGCAACGCGTCGGCCAATCAGCACCACCAGCAACATCGCCGGCACCAGGCAGGCAACCAGCACCAGCGCCACCAGCGGTTGCGACGCGCCGGTGGCCGGCACTTCCCGGCGGGTGAGCAGGGCATAGCTGGACCAGCCCATGACGATGGTGGCGATGGCCGCCAGCACTTCGAGGCGAGGATAGAAACTGTCGTTGCGGGTGACGCGCAGCACCCGGCGCAACAACCGTCGCCCGCGCAAGGCCAGGCGGGCAGCAAGGCCACGCCGCCGGCGCACCGGCACGGTTTCAGAAGAGAGCGATTCGACCGTCACAGATTTGCAGCATAGCCCGCGATTGTGTCTTTAGGAACACAGTGTAGCGCCGCAGCGTTGCCTCAATACGACAGACTATTTTGCGACAGTCGATTCAGCGACACGTTAGGCCGCGAGTGCCGCCGGTCGTGGCGGCAGGCTGGCCTGCGTCTCGTAAAACTGGTCGATCATCGCCAGCACCGTCTGGCTCTCGGTGACGAAGTTCACCGTATTGCGGAAGGCGGCGCTGTCGTGCAGCCCCTTGGTGTACCAGCCCAGATGCTTGCGGGCGAGGTTCACGCCGTTCAGCTCGCCATAAAGATCGAGCATCAGGGCATAATGTTCCTTCACCAGCGCGTGCTGCTCGGCCAGCGTGGGATCAGCCGGCACGTCGCGCCCTGTCAGAGCGGCCATCACCTGCGCGATCAGCCACGGCTTGCCATAGGCACCGCGCCCGATCATCACGCCGTCCGCGCCGCTTTGCGCCAGCGCCGTCTTGGCATCGTCGATCGAGCAGATATCGCCGTTCACGATCACCGGCAGCTTCACGGCGTCCTTCACGTTGCGCACGAAGGCCCAATCGGCGGTGCCGCTGTAGAGCTGGCAGCGGGTGCGGCCGTGCACGGTGATGAGGTGGACACCCTCGCCTTCGGCAATGCGGGCCAGTTCCGGCGCGTTCAGGCTGTTGTGATCCCAGCCCATGCGCATCTTCAGCGTCACGGGCAGGTTGACCGCTTTGACGGTCGCGCGGATCAACTGGGTGGCAAGCGGCAGATCACGCATCAGGCTGGAACCGGCGTGGCCGTTGACCACCTTCTTCACCGGGCAGCCCATGTTGATGTCGATGATCGCGGCGCCCTTCTGCTCATTGAGCTTGGCGGCTTCAGCCATGCGCTGCGGCTCGCAACCGGCCAGCTGCATCGACACCGGCTCTTCGCTGGGATGCCAGGCGGCTTTCTGGATGCTCTGCCGCGTCTCGCGGATCATCGCTTCCGATGCGATCATCTCGGTCACGGTCAGCCCCGCCCCGAAACGCTTGACCAGCGTGCGGAACGGCATGTCGGTCACGCCGGTCATCGGCGCCAGGATCACCGGCACGTCGATGCGGTTGGGGCCGATCTGGATTGGGGAGATGAGGCTCATTGCGGCGGGCCCATAGCGCAGATTGGCCCTTTCCGACAAGGCAAGCGGGCTTTATGCGACAGCGCATGCGCATCCACGCCATCATCGTTGCGGCCGGGGCCGGTTTGCGGGCGGGTGGCGGCGTGCCGAAACAGTATCGCGGTGTCGCCGGGCAGCCCCTGTTGCGCCACGCGGTGAAGCGGTTACTGGGGCACCCCGCCATCACGGGCGTGAGCGTGGTGATCAACCCGGAATGCCGGGCGCTGTATGATGACGCCGTGGCCGGGCTTGGGCTGCCCGAGCCCATCGCCGGCGGTGCGACGCGGCAGGACAGCGTGCTGGCCGGGCTCGAAGCGCTGGCTGAAAACCCACCGGAAATCGTGCTGGTGCATGACGCCGCCCGCGCCTTCGTGCCCGATGCGGTGATCGATGCGCTGGTGGCGGCCTTTGCTGATCCCGACGTGGACGGTGCCTGCCCTGCCCTGCCCCAAGTCGACAGTTTGCGCCGGGGTGAAAGCGGCCGTTTCTGCGGCAGCGTTGACCGCGACAATCTCTGGCGCGTGCAGACCCCGCAAGCCTTCCGCTATCCCGCCCTCCTCGCTGCCCATCGCGCTGCCGCGCCCGGGGCCACCGATGAAGTCGCCATCGCGCTGGCCGCCGGGCTCATCGTCGCCATCACACCCGGCGATGAACGCGCTTTCAAGGTGACGGAGCCCGATGATTTTGCCAAGGCAGAGGCGATGACGACATATTCCTCCCGCGCCGCCTCCGGCTTTGATGTGCACAAGTTTGGCCCCGGTGATCATGTCTGGTTGTGCGGCGTGCAGGTGCCACACGATCATGGTCTGATCGGGCACAGCGATGCTGATGCCGGCCTGCACGCGCTCACCGATGCGCTGCTTGGCACCATTGCGGCCGGCGATATC
The DNA here is from genome assembly GCF_032115815.1 of Sandarakinorhabdus sp. Classification (GTDB taxonomy): domain Bacteria; phylum Pseudomonadota; class Alphaproteobacteria; order Sphingomonadales; family Sphingomonadaceae; genus Sandarakinorhabdus. The sequence continues at coordinate 8,305 of NZ_JAUMBI010000210.1, read as the reverse complement.
GGCGATCATTTCCCGCCGAGCGACGAACGCTGGCGCGGTGCGGCCTCCGATCAATTCCTGGCGCACGCCGCCACCCTGGTGCGCGAACGCGGCGGCCTCATCGATCATGTCGATGTCACCCTGATCTGCGAGCGCCCCAAGGTTGGCCCACACCGCGACGCGATGCGGGCGCGGATCGCCGAAATCATGAACATCGCGATTGACCGTGTCAGCGTGAAGGCCACCACCACCGAAAAACTGGGCTTCACCGGCCGCCAGGAAGGCATTGCTGCGCAAGCCATGGCCAGCGTGCGTCTGCCGGAGGCTGCATGATGGACCCCGAACTCGTCGCCCTTGCCGAACAGGTGCTGGCCGAAAACCGCACGCTGGGCCGCCGCGTTGCCACCGCTGAAAGCTGCACCGGCGGCATGGTCGCCGCCGCGCTGACCGAAATCGCCGGCTCATCCGACGTGTTCGAGCGCGGCTTCGTCACTTATTCCAACGAAGCCAAGATGGAGATGCTCGGCGTTTCCGAAGACGTGATTGCCACCTTCGGCGCCGTCTCCGTTGCCACCGCCTGGGCGATGGCGCTGGGCGCACTCATGCACAGCGACGCCGATGTCGCCGTTTCGATCACCGGCATCGCCGGACCGGGCGGCGCCACCCCCAATAAGCCAGTCGGGCTGGTGGTGTTCGCCCGCGCCAAGCGCGGCGAGAACCCGGAAGCGGTTTTCGCCGATACGCGCGAGTTCGGCGATCTGGGCCGTGCCGAAGTGCGCCGGCAGGCGGCGCTGGTGGCGCTGAACCTGCTGCGGCCCTGACCCGCCTGAAATAAGCGCCGTCACCCCGGCGAAAGCCGGGGGCATCGCCTGCACGATCAGCCTGGATCAACGCTGGGGAGATGGGCCCCGGCTTTCGCCGGAGTGACGAACTTGCCTGGAAAGATCGGCCTTAACGCGGCCCGTACAGGGCTTCTGCCCGCGCCACGAACGCGCCCACCATCTTTTCAAAGGCTTGCGTGAAGAACATGCCGGCCAGCGCCTCGAACGCGCGGTTACGAAATTCGAAGTCCACCGCGAAATCAATCTCGCAGCCACCGCCGGGCGCATCGCGGAACGTCCAGTCGTTGAACAGATGCTTCATCGGCCCGTCGAGATACTCAACATGCACCGTTCTCGGCCGATCCAGCGTCACCCGGCTGGTGAATTTCTCGCGGATCATGCGGAAACCCACGATCATGTCGGCCACCACGACACCGTCGCGTTCCGGCCCCACCCGCATGCCCTGCACCCACGGCAGAAATTCCGGATAACGGCCGATATCGGCCACCAGATCGAACATCTCCGTTGCCGACCATGGCAGCCGGCGCACTTCGCGATGCTTGGGCATCAGGCCTTCACGGCAGCCCGGCGCCGCGCCTGCATCTCGGCAAAATCCCGGCCCGCGTGATAGCTTGAACGGGTCAACGGCGACGCGGCGACCAGCAGGAATCCCTTGGAGCGAGCGACGGCCGCATAGGTCTGGAAGGTCGCCGGCGGAACGAAATCCATCACCTTGGCATGGCGCGGCGTCGGCTGCAGATACTGGCCCACGGTGAGGAAATCGACACCGGCCGACCGCATGTCGTCGAACACCTGGTGCAGTTCCAGCGGCGTTTCGCCCAAGCCCACCATCAGGCCGGACTTGGTGAAGATCGTTGGGCTGAGCTGCTTCACCTTATCGAGCAGGCGCAGCGAGTGGTAATAGCGCGCACCGGGGCGGATGGTGGGATACAGCCGCGGCACGGTTTCCAGATTGTGGTTGTACACGTCGGGCCCAGCCTCGACGATCATCTCCACCGCCCGGTCCATCTTGTTGCGGAAATCGGGGGTGAGAATTTCGATCGTGGTGGTCGGCGTCTGCCGGCGCAGTTCTTGGATCACCTTCACGAACTGGCTGGCGCCGCCGTCGGGCAGATCATCGCGGTCCACCGAGGTGATGACGATATGTTCCAGGCCCAGCTTGGCCGCGGCTTCGGCGACATGGCCGGGCTCGCTGGCATCCACCTTGTTCGGCATGCCGGTCTTCACGTTGCAGAAGGCGCAGGCGCGGGTGCAGGTATCGCCCAGGATCATAACGGTGGCGTGCTTCTGGCTCCAGCACTCGCCGATGTTGGGGCAAGCCGCTTCCTCGCACACGGTGTTGAGCTTCAGCGAGCGCATCAGCGCCCGCGTCTCGTTATAGGCCTTACTTGTGGGCGCCTTCACCCGGATCCAGTCCGGCTTGCGCGGCAGGCCAGAGGGCGTGAGGGGAAGATCAAGGACAGGCTCGCTCATGCCCGTCTGATAGCGACCAGCCCCGCCCCGGACAACCGATCAGTTATGCAGATCAGCCATGCGGTGGTGCGGCATACTCGCTGCCCGCCGCCCAGGCTTCGGCCTCTTCAGCGGCCTGGATCGAAGCCGTGCCGATCTCGAGAATGCGCGTCGCCAGCGCTTCGGCCGTGCAATCAAGGCCGGGCACCGGCACCAGCACATCATCCTGGGATACCAATCCGATGGCACGGGCGAGCCGTGCAAACAGGCTGGCCGGCGGATCGAGTTCCGGATCAACCAGGCGCAATCGCACTGCCGGAATGCCGAACCAGCGCACCGGATCGAATTCGGCGATGTTTTGCCAGCCAATGGGCTTCGCTGACCAGCGCCGATCCAGCAGGCCATCCATGCCAAGCCGCACGGTTGGCCGCGAATCCCGCATCAGCATCACCGCAATGAACAGCACCGCCAAGCCCAGCATTGCCAGCGACCAGGCCAGTGCCGTGCCGAAACCGAACCTACCGTCATCGGCGGTCTGGAAGAAATAGGTCAGCCCAAGGGCAAGCGCCAGCAGGGCCACGGCCCCAAGAGCGACCCGAACCGGGGCATCTTCGCGATAGTGGACAGCAAAACGCATACGCCATACCCTCAACCGATCACGCACAAACGAAAGGGCCACCAGCCCTGCTTCTTTTGGAAACAGGTTGGCAGCCCTCGCGGATACTGAGATACTCGATCCAACATGAACGCAGCATTGCGGAGGACAAGATGCCCGAATTCAAGGCCCTGCTCGAAGGCTATCGCCGGTTTCGCACCGGCGCCTATCAGGAACAGCGCCGCCGGTACGACGCCCTGGCCGACAAGGGCCAGGCGCCCGGCGTGCTGGTGATCGCCTGTTCCGACAGCCGGGTGGACCCCACCCGCGTGTTCGATACCGAACCCGGCCAGATGTTCGTGGTGCGCAACGTGGCCAATCTGGTGCCGCCCTTCGATCCCGATCCGACGCACGGGCAGCACAGCACGTCGGCTGCCATCGAATATGCCGTTACCCAATTGAAAGTGCATCACATATTGGTTCTGGGCCACGCGCGCTGCGGCGGCATCAAGGCCAGCATTGAAGGCACGTTCGATGACGCGGCGCCGGGTGAAGGCGGCTTCATCAAACGCTGGATGAGCCAGATTGCGCCGGCCCGCGATACCATCCGCGCCGCGGCGCAGCTGTCACCCGATATCGATGCCTGCAGCGCGCTCGAACTGGCCGCCATCCGGCTTTCCATCGACAATCTGCGCAGCTTCCCCTTCATCGCCGAAGCCGAGGAATCCGGCGCACTGCACCTGCAAGGGGCGCTGTTCGATATCGCCGAAGGCGTGCTGCGGGTGCTGAATCACGAAAGCGGCAAGTTCGAAGCGCTGTCCGTGGATTGGGAAGAAGAGAATGTGACCGTGCTGAAATCGGCCTGATGGGCGCGAAACGGGCGTATCCGACACAAACAGGGGGGAGTGCCGGATACGCCCGCAGCAGCTTGGCCTTCGACAAGGGCAGTTGCCTTGGGCCGCGCCGTTGAATCAGATATAAGATTGATTTAGTCTTGTTTGCAAGGCCAAAGATTGCGTTTCTGTCACCTTCAGCTGCGGCAGGCTGCCGCAGCTATTCGCCCTGACGATAAACCCGACCGCGCGGATCACCTTGGCCTGCGGCCTGGTTCACATTGTCCTTGAAGCGTTGATAGTTGCAGCCAAAGATGCCGCCTGCTCCCCAGGTGGAACAGGTACCGATGGTGCCCATGTCCGCGCCCAGCAGCTTGTTGCGCTCGGCCGAAACGCTGGCGGTGCCGCGCTCACCAAAACTCCGCAACACTGGCAGCGGCGCGCGATAGGGAGAAACCGCCCGCTCCCGATCGGCGCACACCACGATCTCGTCAGGCCGTGTCTTGGGCGGGCACAGCGCGCTCCACCCCGGCGGCATCAGGCTGGCGGTGCCGGCGGCGGCCAGAGCCAGAGCCGCCAAAGAAACCATCAGTAGTGCAGCGCCCGGCCGTAAGCGTCGAGCACGCTTTCGTGCATCATCTCGCTCAACGTCGGATGCGGGAAGATGGTGTGCATCAGCTCGGCTTCGGTCGTCTCCAGCCCCATGGCGATGGCATAGCCCTGGATCAGCTCAGTGACTTCCGCGCCGACCATGTGCGCGCCCAAAAGTTGCCCCGTGGTGGCGTCGAACACCGTCTTCACGAAGCCTTCCGCCTCACCTAGGGCAATGGCCTTGCCGTTGCCGATGAAGGGGAACTTGCCGACGCGCACAGTGTGCCCGGCGGCTTTGGCCTTGGCTTCGGTCAGGCCGATACTGGCCACCTGCGGGCGGGCATAGGTGCAGCCCGGGATGCGCGCCACGTCCATCGCATGTGGGTGGCCGCCGGCGATATGTTCCACCGCGATTATGCCTTCATGGCTCGCCTTGTGCGCCAGCCACGGCGGGCCGGTGACATCGCCGATGGCATAAAGGCCGGGCAGGTTGGTCTGGCACATGCCATCCGTCACGATATGGCCGCGGTTGGTGGCCACGCCCAGCGCTTCCAGCCCGATATTTTCGGTGTTCGGCACGATACCGATGGCGACGATGACATGGCTAAATGTGTCGGTGCTCGCCTTGCCGTCGGCCGTGGTGATGGTGGCCTTCACCCCATCCGGGCCCGGCGTCACGTCCGACACCTTGGCGCCGGTGACGATGGTCATGCCCTGCTTGGTCAGCGCCTTCTGGGCGAAGGCCGAAACCTCCTCGTCTTCCACCGGCAGGATGCGGTCGAGCATCTCAACGACCGTCACCTTGGCGCCCATGTCGCTGTAAAAACTGGCGAACTCGACGCCGATCGCGCCTGACCCGATCACCAGCAGCTTGGTCGGCATCACCGGCGGCACCATGGCGTGGCGATAGGTCCACACGCGGTTGCCATCGGCCTCCACGCCCGGCAGATCGCGGGCGCGGGCACCGGTGGCGACGATGACATTCTTGCCGGTCAGCACGCGCTCGCCATTGGCGGTTGTGACGGAAACCGTTGTGGCCCCAGTCAACCGCCCCTGCCCTTCGATCACCTCGATCTTGTTCTTCTTCATCAGCGACTTCACACCGCTGTTCAGTTGCGCCGCCACCTTGCGGCTGCGGTCTGTCACCTTCTTCAGATCAAACGACGGCTTCTCCACGCTCAGCCCATAGGCATCGGCGTGAGTGATATAGTGGTAGATCTCGCTCGTCCGCAGCAGCGCCTTGGTCGGAATGCAGCCCCAGTTGAGGCAGATGCCGCCCAGGCGCTCGCGCTCGATGATGGCGACTTTCAGGCCCAGCTGCGCGGCGCGGATTGCAGCGACATAGCCACCGGGACCGGAGCCGAGGATAACAAGATCGTGGGTGGTGGTCATGCGACCAGCCCCAGCGGGCTTTCGATCAGCGCCTTCACCGCGCTCATCAGGGCCGCCCCGTCCGCACCATCGATGGCGCGGTGATCAAAGCTGCCGGTGATCGTCATCACGGTGGCGATGGCCAGCGCGTCGCCTTTCACCACGGCGCGCTTCTCGCCGGTGCCAACGGCCAGGATCATCGCCTGCGGCGGGTTGATCACGGCGTCGAACTGTTTGATGCCGAACATGCCGAGGTTGGACAGGCTGGCGGTGCCGCCTTGATATTCGTGCGGCTGCAACTTGCCGGCGCGGGCCTTTTCCGCGAGCGCTTTCATTTCGGCCGCGATCTGGCTGACCGCCTTGCCATCGGCACCGACGATTATCGGCGTGATCAGGCCCGACGGCGCGGCGACGGCGACGCTGATATCGGCGCGATCGTAAACCAGCAGGTTATCGCCGGCGAACGACACGTTGCACTTCGGCACCTGCCGCAGCCCCAGCGCCAGCGCCTTGATGACGAGATCGTTGACGCTCACCTTGATGCCGCGCGGTTCCAGCGCCTTGTTGAGCTCGCCACGCAATTTCAGCAGCGCATCCAACTCGACGTCGAGCGTCAGGTAGATGTGCGGGATCGACTGTTTGGCCTCGGTCAGGCGGCGGGCGATGACCTTGCGCACGTTGCCAAGCTTTTCGATGCTGTGCGGAATGTCACTGGTAACGGGCGCGGCGGCCGGAGCAGCTGTTGCCGCCGGAGCCGGAGCAGCCGCGACGGGCGCAGGGGCACCGGCCACAACGGGCTTGCCGCTGGCGGCTTCCACGTCAGCGCGAACGATGCGCCCACGCGGGCCGCTGCCGGCGATGCTGGCCAGATCCACGCCCTTTATTTCGGCGATGCGTCGGGCAAGCGGGCTGGCGATGATGCGGTCGCCGGCTGATGCAGGCGCGGCAGGTGCCGCCACCGGAGCCGGCGCGGCAACCGTTGCAGGTGCCGCCACAGGAGCAGGCGCGGCCTTCGGCGCCGGAGCCGGCGTTGCCGCCTCCCCTTCCCCGGCAAGGCGGAGGATCACCGTGCCCACCGGGACATTCTCAAGGCCTTCCGGCACCGCCAGTTCGATCACCGTGCCTTCGTCCACGGCCTCGACTTCCATGGTGGCCTTGTCGGTTTCGATCTCGGCGATGATGTCGCCGGATTTCACCGTGTCACCGGGCTTCACATGCCATTTGGCCAGCGTGCCCACTTCCATGGTGGGCGACAGGGCGGGCATGGTCACATCGATTGCCATGATCAATTGTCCACAAAAAGCTGATCGACCAGGGCGCGCTGTTCTTCGTCATCCGGGTTGTCGATCAGGTCGGCCATGTCGAGAAAATACGCTGCAGCACCAGCCAGCGGGCCGGAATAGCGAACCTGCGTGCCGGCTTCGGATTTCATGCTCCACGCCACCACCAGCGCGCGCTTGCCGATGGCGTTGATCTTCTTCACCAGCGGCACGAAATCGCCATCGCCGGCCACCAGCGCCACCACGTCACAGCGGTCAGACACGGCAAGATCGAAGGCCTCCAGCGCCAACCACACATCGATGCCCTGTTCCTTGGGCGGCTCGCTGTTGGTGTCGATGCGGGTGAAGTGCGGGGTGATGTTGCTGGCCGCCAGGATCTGATCGAACACCCGGTCGTTGCGCAGGCTTTCCTCCACGAACGCGGCGGAGCGTGCACGGTCTTCCAGATCGCGCAGCGTATAGCGGCCGCGGAAATAGTGCGCCTCCACCACCCTTGTGCGGGCGCGCGGCACCTCTTCCATGTCGGCGGCGGCGATGCGGATGAAGTCCATCAGGCCCGACAGCGACAGCCGCCGGCCGGCTTCATGTTCAAACTTGTAAAAGGTCGATACGCGGTTGAAATAACTGCCATCGATCATCACGGCGACACGGGTTTGCCCAGAAGGTTTCATGACGCCGCTCACTTGTAACAGACAGTGCGGGCGGCAGTGACCACGTCATCCGCTTTCAGCAGCGCCGCCTTTTCCAGATTGGCGGCATAGGGCAGCGGCACATCGACGTTGGTGACGCGCAGCACCGGGGCGTCGAGATCGTCGAAGCCCTTTTCCATCACCACCGCCATGATTTCGGACGCGATCGAACAAGTCGGCCAGCCTTCTTCCACCACCACCATGCGGTTGGTTTTCTTCAAGGAGGCCAGAACGGTGGCCGTATCCATCGGACGCAGCGTGCGCAGATCGATCACTTCGGCATTGATGCCCATGCCGGCCAGCGTCTCGGCAGCCTGCAGGGCGACGCCGACGCCGATGGAGTAGCTCACCAGCGTCACATCGGTGCCGGCCTTGACGATGCGCGCCTTGCCGATGGGAACAACATGATCGCCTTCCGGCACGTCGAAGCTCTGGCCATAGAGCAACTCGTTTTCAAGGAAGACCACCGGATCGGGGCTGCGGATCGCGGCCTTCAGCAGGCCCTTGGCATCATCGGCGCTGTAGGGCGCAAGCACGATCAGGCCGGGCACGCTGGCATACCAGGGCCCGTAATTCTGGCTGTGCTGCGCGCCGACGCGGCTGGCGGCGCCGTTGGGGCCGCGGAACACGATCGGGCAGCGCATCTGGCCGCCCGACATATACAGCGTCTTGG
>NZ_JAUMBI010000209.1:0-16638 GCF_032115815.1 Sandarakinorhabdus sp. | reverse complement strand
CGAAGGCGGCGGCGGCCGCAACGGCCCCGATGGCAAGCCGCAGGGCCTGGCCGTGCAGGTGGGGGAAAAGACGGTGCAGAATTTCTGGATCGAAGCCACCAACCCCGGCGGCCACAGCAGCGTGCCACGCCCGGACAACGCCATCACCGATCTCACTGCGGCAGTGGTCGCCGTGAACCGGCACGAATTCCCGGTGCAGTTCACCGATACCACCCGCGCCTATTTCACCACGCTGGCCAAGGTGATGCCCGATCCTGTCGGCCCCGCCATGGCCCGGCTGCTCACCAACCCCAATGATGCAGAGGCCAATCGCATCGTTTCGATGGACCCGACCAATCACAGCGTGCTGCGCACCACCTGCGTGACCACCCTGCTGGAAGCCGGCCACGCCGAAAACGCCCTGGCCCAGCGCGCCCGCGCCAATGTGAACTGCCGCATGTTCCCCGGCACCGATCCCAACGCGCTGAAGGCCGATCTGGCAAAGGTAATCGCCAATCCCAAGGTGACCATCAGCCTGAAACCGCCAATCCGCCCGGTCGCAAAGCCGACCCCGATGAACCCGGCCATCATCGGCCCGATGCAGACCATCGCGGCGAAACATTTCCCCGGCGTACCCATGCTGGCGATGATGAGCACCGGCGCCACCGATGCCATCTTCATCACGCCCGTAGGCATCCCGGTGTATGGCGCCCCCGGCACGATGATCGATGCCGATGGCAACGGCATTCACGGCCTCAACGAACGCATCAGCGTGCGCAGCCTGATGCAGGGCCGCGATTATCTCTCCGATCTGGTCGCCGTGCTGGCGAATCCCAAATAGTCTGGCACTCCGGCCCGCAACACCCTACATGCCGGCCATGGACATCGCCCACCTGCTCAGCCCCGAAGCCCTGTCCGCCTTTGGCCAGGTGGTGCTGATCGATGTCGTGCTGGCCGGAGACAACGCCATCGTGGTCGGCGCCCTCGCGGCCGGCCTCCCGGCGGCGCAGCGCAAGAAGGTCATCCTGATCGGCATCATCGCCGCGCTGGTGCTGCGCATCATCTTTGCCCTGGCGGTCACCCAATTGCTGCAGATTGTCGGCCTGATCCTCGCCGGCGGGCTGCTGCTGCTGTGGGTGGCCTGGCGCATGTGGCGCGAGATCAACCCGCGCAGCGCCCTGATCGACGCGCCGGGTAGCGACAGCGATGACTTCGTCGCCACCGATGCGCCGCCGCCCGCGAAAAGCTTTGCCGCCGCCGCGTGGTCGGTTGCGCTGGCCGACGTGTCAATGAGCCTCGACAACGTGCTCGCCGTCGCCGGTGCCGCCCGCGAACACCCGGATATCCTCATCGCCGGCCTCGTGCTCTCGGTCGCGCTGATGGGCATCGCCGCCAACATCATCGCCCAATATATCGAACGCTACCGCTGGATCGCCTATGTGGGCCTGGTCGTGATCGTCTATGTCGCCTTCAAGATGATCTGGGAGGGCTTCAACGAAGTCGCCCCCATCGTGCAGCCGATGGTGGGGATGTAACGCCCCTACGGCACCAGTACCGTCGATCCCGTCGTCAGCCGCGCCGCCAGATCCTCATGCGCCTTGGCGGCGTTGGCCAGCTTGTACCGCTGGTTGATCGCCAGCTTCAGCCCGCCCGATGCCATCAGTCCCAACACGCGCCCGGCATGCTGCAGACGTTCTTCTGGCGTCGCATAATAATCAAACAACGTCGGCCGCGTCGCAAACAGCGATCCCTTGCGCGCCAATATGCCCAGATCCACGCCCGAAACCGGGCCGGAGGCATTGCCGAAACTGATCATCAAGCCCCGCCGCTTCAGACTGTCCAGGCTCGATTCCCAACTGTCCTTGCCTACCCCGTCGAACACCACATCCACACCGCGCCCGCCCGTCAGCGCCCGCACCTGCGCCGCCACATCGCTGCCATCAAGCACGCCATGATCGGCCCCATGCGCCGCCGCGAGCGCCAGTTTCTGCGTCGTACCGGCGACCGCGATCACCGTCGCCCCGACCAGCTTCAACCACTGCATCAGCAGCAGGCCCACGCCGCCTGCGGCTGCCGGCACCAGCGCCCAATCGCCCGGTCGCACCTTCGCGCAGCGCTCCACCAGAAACTCCGTCGTACAGCCCTTCAGCAGCCCCGCCGCCGCCATCTCGTCCGACACGCCATCAGGCAACGGCACCAGCATCGCCGCGGCTATGTTGCGGTGCGTGGCATAGGCACCGATCGGGCCCCAGCAATATCCCACCCGCATGCCAACGGAAAGCGTCACGCCCTCGCCCACCGCTTCCACAACGCCGGCGGCCTCCAGCCCCAGGCCGGACGGGAAGGCAATTGGATACAGGCCAGAACGATGATAGGTATCGATGAAATTCAGCCCGATCGCGGTATGGCGCAGCCGCACCTCGCCCGGCCCCGGCGGCGGCAGCGTAATATCCTGCCACTGCATCACCTCCGGGCCACCACTGGCATCGATCCGGATCGCCTTCATGCCCACTCCCCTCTATGCTGCACTTATGTTGCGCGGTAACTGTTTGTTTTTACTGGAATAGCTCTTCGACTCAGCATCACCTTGCCGATTACCACTCCCCACCGCTACACTAGCGCGATCCAGGGCAAGGAAAAGAGACATTGCGGCCATGAAGATCAACTTCACCATTGATTGCACCCCGGAAGAGGCCCGCGCCTTCTTTGGTCTGCCCGATCTGCAGCCGCTGCACGATGTTTATCTCGATCGCATGAAGGCGGCGATGACCGAAGGTGTCACGCCGGCCGATTGGCAACGCATGATGCAGAACTGGGCGCCCGGCATCGCCGGCGGTTTCGAACAATGGCAGAAACTCATGATGACCGGGCTCAGCGCCGCCGCTGGCAAGACGCAAGGCTGAACCACACAAGATGACCGCCACCATCGCGGCGCTGGCCAGCGGTCGCCCACCAGCAGCGCTCGCCGTCATCCGCCTGTCCGGCCCGGCCGCCTTTGCCGCCGTGCAGGCCCTTGCGGCCCGCATCCCGCCACCCCGCCGCCTCAGCCTGTGCCGCCTGCACGCGGGCGGCATTTTGCTCGATGAAGCCCTGGTCGCCGTCTTCCCGGGCCCCACCAGCGCCAGCGGTGAAGATCTTGCCGAATTCCACCTGCACGGCGGCCCCGCCGTCGTCTCCGGCGTGCTCACCGCCCTTACTGCGCTGCCCGGCATCCGGCTGGCCGAACCCGGCGAATATACCCGCCGCGCCTTCGCCAATGGCCGCATGGACCTGGCCCAAGTCGAAGGCCTCGCCGATCTGGTCAGCGCCGAAACCACCAGCCAACGCGATCAGGCCCTCGCCCTGGCCGGCGGCGCCCTCGGCCGCCTGGCCGACCAGTGGCGCGAACGCTGCCTGATGCTGCTCGCCGAAGCCGAAGCCGGCCTCGATTTCGCCGAGGACGAAGCTGATGTCGCCGAACGCCTGGACGAAGCCGCCCGCCACCAGCTGCTTGTCCTCGCCGATGAACTGGCCGGCCTGATCGCCGATTCCACCCGCGCTGCCCGCATCCGCGAAGGCCTCTCCATCGCCGTTACCGGCCCACCCAACGTTGGAAAATCCAGCTTGGTCAATGCGTTATCGATGCGTGATGCGGCCATCGTGACCGCCATCGCCGGGACCACACGCGACGCCATCGAAGTGCCGGTAGACCTCGCCGGAATCGCTGCCGTCCTTATCGATACCGCCGGCCTGCGCGATACGGCAGATCCCATCGAGGCCGAAGGCATCGCCCGCGCCCGCCGCCGCGCCGCCGCCGCCGATCTCGTGATCAGCGTCGCCAGCGCCGACTCCGCACACTGGCCCACACCACCCGCCGACGGCCCACCCCAGTTGCTGCTCCTCAACAAATGCGACCTCGGCCACCCTGATCTGCCACCCGGCGCCCTGGCCGTCTCTGCCACCACCGGCACCGGCATGGCGGCCTTGCGTGACTGGCTCTCCACCTGGGCCCACACCACCACCCGCCCCGGCGAGCCCGCCCTGCTCGCCCACGCCCGCCACCGCGCCGCCTTCGTCGACGCCGAAGCCGCCCTGCGCGACGCCGCCCACGCCCCCGAACCCGTCCTCCGCGCCGAATCCCTCCGCAGCGCTGCCCACGCCTTCGGGCGGATCGCCGGCCGCATTGGGGTGGACGATGTCCTCGACCGCATCTTCAGCCGCTTCTGCATCGGGAAGTAGTCAGCACCCATTCCGTCGCCCCGGACTTGATCCGGGGCCCCGCTTCCTTTGCTTGAAGTGGTGATGGAGCCTCCGGCGGGCAGGGACGCAGTCCCTGCACTCATTTGATTTCAGGCGTCCCACGTCCCAAAGGCGCACTCCAGCGCCGCAGGCAATGGTATCAGCCTGCGGCGCAGGCCATGGAAACCGGAGGGCCAACCAGAATCGAAAGTGGGTGCAGGGGCTCAGCCCCTGCCCGCCGGAGGACCTTCTTCCTCTGCCACCATGTTTCACGTGAAACATCGCCCGCGAATCGCTATGGAAGCCGTCATGCACGATTTCGACGTGATCATTGTCGGCGCCGGCCATGCCGGATGCGAAGCCGCGGCTGCCGCCGCCCGCCGGGGCGCGCGTGTCGCATTGGTGACGTTGCGCGCCGATGATCCCGGCACGTTGAGCTGCAACCCGGCGGTGGGTGGCATCGGCAAGGGCCATCTCGTCACCGAGATTGACGCGCTGGGTGGCATCATGGGCCGAGTCACCGACGCGGCCCGCTTGCAGTCTCGCCTGCTGAACCGCTCGAAGGGACCGGCTGTCCATGGACCGCGCGCCCAGGTCGATCGCGCCCTGTATCGCACCGCCATGGCTCAGGTACTCTCGGAGTTTCCGACGCTTTCGATCATTGCGACGGCGGTTGAGGGCCTGAATCGTGAACAGGGTCGTATCACGGGCGTGGCGACGGCGCGGGGTCGGCTCGATGCGCCCGCCGTTGTGCTCACCACCGGCACCTTCCTCGGCGGCATGATGCACATCGGATCGGCCCGCGAAGCCGGTGGCCGGGTCGGGGCCCAGGCCAGCGATCTGGGCCAAGCTCTGCGCGCCATGGGCCTGCCGGTCAGCCGGTTGAAGACCGGGACGCCGGCGCGGCTTGATGGCCGCAGCATCGATTGGGCGGTGCTGGATTGGCAGCATGGCGATGCCGATGATCCGCGCTTCAGCCGTTTTGGCAAAGCCAATGGCCGGCCGCCAATTCCGTGTGCCGTCACCCGAACCAATGCGGAGACGCATCGCATCATTCGTGATCATCTCGGTGAATCGGCGCTTTATGGCGGCCATATCGATTCCGTCGGACCGCGCTATTGCCCGTCCATCGAGGACAAGGTGGTCCGTTTTGGTGATCGTGACGGCCACCAGATTTTCCTGGAGCCGGAGGGCTATGATGACATCACCATCTATCCCAACGGCCTATCAACCTCGCTGCCGCTGCGTGCGCAGGAAAAGTTCATCGCCTCGATCAAGGGGCTGGAGCGCGCCCGCATCCTGCGCGCCGGCTATGCCATTGAATATGATCATGTCGATCCACGCGCGCTGACGCCGGGTCTGGCGGCCAAGGATGTACCGGGCCTGTTCCTGGCCGGCCAGATCAACGGCACCACCGGCTATGAAGAGGCCGCAGCTCAGGGGCTTGTGGCTGGCGCCAATGCCGCTGCGGCGGCGCTTGGCCTGCCGCCACTCACCGTAGACCGCACCCAGGCCTATATCGGTGTGATGGTGGATGATCTCACCGCCCACGGTGTGGCGGAGCCTTATCGCATGTTCACCAGCCGCGCCGAGTACCGCCTACGGCTGCGGGCCGACAATGCCGATCAGCGGTTGACGCCCCTTGGCCTTGATCTCGGCCTGATCCCTGCAATCCAGGCTGATGACTTCGCGAGCGAACAGATCGCTCGCCAGGCCGCCCGCGCTCTGCTTGAGAGCCTGTCCGCCACACCACACCAGTTGGCCAGCCACGGCATCGAGGTTCGCCAGGACGGCCAATTGCGTTCCCTATTCGACTGGCTGCGCTTCCCGGCCGTGACCCACGAAGCAGCCCGGCGTGTCTGGCCGGAGCTGGCCCAGGTGCCTGACGATCTGCTCGCCAGCCTGGCGGTGGATGCCAACTACGCCTCGTACATTGCACGTCAGGAATCCGAAGTGGCCGCCTTGCGCCGCGACGAAGGGCTGACACTGCGGGCCGACCTTGATTACGCGGCTGTGGCTGGGCTTTCCAAGGAGATGACCGAGCGCCTCGGCCGAGCCCGTCCTCTCACCCTCGGTGCCGCCAGTCGGGTGCCAGGGATCACCCCCGCCGCCTTGATCGCCCTTCTGCCGCACGCCACGCGCAGGGCGGCCTGAGATGAGTGACGACGCCCGCGCCGGCTTCGCAGCCGAGTTCGATGTTTCACGTGAAACATTGGCCAAGCTCGATCGCTATGCAGAGCTGCTAACCGAATGGCAGCAGCGCATGAACCTCATCGGCCCATCGACCCTGCCGCACATCTGGGATCGCCACTTCCGCGATTCGGCGCAACTGCTGGCAATTGCCGGGACCGGCAAATCCTGGCTCGATATCGGCGCCGGAGGCGGCTTCCCCGGACTGGTACTGGGCATCCTTGATCCTGAATCCGACATCACGCTGGTTGAATCCATCACGAAGAAATGCCGGTTTCTGGACACCGTGGCCCACGAAACAGACACCGCCGCCCACGTGACAGTGGCCAATGTCCGCATCGAGGCCATGGCAACGCGCAAGTTCGACATCATTACCGCCCGCGCTGCTGCCAGCCTCGACACACTGTTCGATTGGGGCCTGCGCTTCGCCGGCTCCGGCACGCGCTGGATTCTGCCAAAGGGTGCCCGGGTGCAGGAAGAGCTTGCCACCGCCGCCCAGCGGTTCCACTTTGACCATGAGCTGATTCCCAGCCGCACCGATTCCGATGCCCGCATCGTGGTCGCGAAAGGGGTTAAACGCCGATGATAATCGCGGTCGCAAACCAGAAAGGTGGGGTCGGCAAGACTACCACAGCGGTGAATCTCGCCACCGCTCTGGCTGCCATCGGCAAGCGCGTGCTGGTGGTCGACAGTGACCCCCAGGGCAATGCCTCCACCGGTTTCGGCGTCGGTCGCAAAGATCGCGATCCGTGCATCTATCAGGTTCTTGTTGATGGCGTGCCGGCCGCTGAAGCCGTGCGCGACACGGTGATCCCCGGCCTTTCGATCCTGCCTGCTACGCCGGCCCTTGCCGGCGCGGAGGTCGAGCTGGTGGACGCCGAACGCCGGTCCAACCGCCTGGCTGATGCCCTGGCCAGCCTGCCGGCTTTCGACTTCGTGCTGATCGATTGCCCGCCCTCGCTTGGCCTCATCACGGTCAATGCGCTAGTGGCTGCCGATGCCGTGCTGGTGCCACTGCAGAGCGAATTCTTTGCCCTGGAAGGGCTGAGCCAGCTGCTCGGCACCATCGAACGCGTGAAGGCTGGGCTCAACCGCCGGCTGGAACTGCTTGGAATCGTTCTGACCATGGTCGATCGCCGCAACCGGCTTTCTGATCAGGTCTGCGCCGATGTGCGGGCGGTGATGGGCGCCAAGGTGCTGAAAACCATGGTGCCGCGCAATGTGCGCCTGTCGGAAGCGCCCAGCCACGGCCTGCCGGCATTGATTTATGACAGCCGCTGCGCCGGCTCCGAAGCCTATCTGGCGCTGGCCCGCGAGCTGCTGGAGCGCATCGAAGGCCCGCTGGCACTGGCGGGATGATGAGGGATAAATGACGGACAACAAACGCAAATCCGGCCTTGGTCGCGGCCTGTCGGCCCTCCTGGACGATATCGCGGCACCACCAACCGCCGCCGCGCCCGGCGTAGTCCGCCTGCCCGTGGCGGATATCGTGCCCAACCCCGGCCAGCCCCGCCGCCAGTTCGATGAAACGGCGATGGCCGAACTCATCGCCTCGGTGAAGACCCATGGCGTGCTGCAGCCCATCCTCGTCCGCCGCTTCAATGGCCGCCACCAGATCATCGCCGGCGAACGCCGCTGGCGCGCCGCCCAAGCCGCTGGTCTGCACGAGATCCCTGTGGTCGTCCGCTCCCTGGATGACAAGCAAGTTGCTGAAATTGCGCTGATCGAGAATATCCAGCGCGCCGATCTCAACGCCATCGAAGAAGCGCGCGGCTATCAGAAACTCATCGCCGATTTTGGCCATACCCAAGCGGTGCTGGCCGATATCGTCGGCAAATCACGCAGCCACGTCACCAACCTGCTACGCCTGCTCGATCTGCCGGCCTCAGTTCA
This sequence comes from Sandarakinorhabdus sp., assembly GCF_032115815.1. Classification (GTDB taxonomy): domain Bacteria; phylum Pseudomonadota; class Alphaproteobacteria; order Sphingomonadales; family Sphingomonadaceae; genus Sandarakinorhabdus. The sequence continues at coordinate 8,358 of NZ_JAUMBI010000209.1, read as the reverse complement.
GACGCTGGTTGAATCCGGCGCCCTCTCCATGGGCCACGCCCGCGCCCTGGTTGGTGCCGCCGATGCCGAATCTCTGGCCGAACGCGCTGTAAAACAGGGCCTTTCTGTTCGTGCGCTCGAAGCCCTCGTCGCCGGCGGCAAGGCCAAGCCGAAAGCCCCACGCGCCGCCCCGGCCGCCGCGGCCAACGACCCCAACAGCGACGCGCTCGAAGAACAACTTGCCGAAGCCCTCGGCATGCCCGTTGCACTTCAGGTCGCCCCCGGTGCCAGCAGCGGCAGCCTCACCATCCGCTTCGCCGATCTCGACCAACTCGATCTGCTCTGCAGCAAGCTCGGCGTGGCTTGAGGGCAAAATGCCTCCGGCGGGCAGGGTCGCAGACCCTGCACCCGGTTGCTTTCAGGCGGTGCCGAACGAGAAGGACGCACACCAGCGCCGCAGGCAAGCAGCTTATGCCTGAGGCGCTGGCTGTTGCGGCTAGGCGCCAACCGAAAACGAAAGCGGGTGCAGGGGCTCAGCCCCTGCCCGCCGGAGGCTCCTTTTAACGCCTACGGGCGGCGACGGCGGCGCGGCGGGTAAGGTCGAGCAGCAAGTGCTGCGCACCGAGGTCGGCGAGGCTGCCGCTGGCCTTCACGGCGCGCTCGGCAGCGAGAATGTCGCCCATGGCCGCAGCAAGAGCGGGCTGGCTCCACAGAGACAGCGCCTTGATGATGATGGGCTTTTCCTTCCAGAAGATCGCTTTGCCCTGGCCTTCGACAACCGCGGCCGGCGTATCGCCGCCATCCACTTCGGTGCGCAGCAGCGTGAGCTGCGCGAAACGGCGCTCCAGCGCGCGCAACAGAGGGATGGCGGTGCCATCGGGCAGGCGGCCAATCAGGTCGGTGGCTTCGGCAACATCGCCGGTGGTGATGGCGGCGATGGGTGCGAACAGTTCGGCTTCACCGGTGGCGATGCCGAGTGCAGCGAGGTCTTCAGCCGTGAGCTGTTGCGGGCTTTGCGGGCTGGTATCCTTGTAAAGCGCGTATTTCTCCAGCTCGCGGCGCATGATCATGCGGTCGCCGCCGGCGCTTTCAAACAGAGCCTCGGGTACACCGCGGTCCAGCCGCAAGCCGAGCGGCGCGGCCATCTCGGAGAGCAAACGGCCAGCATCGCGCAGGCTCGCCTCATAATTGATACAGGCGGCGATGGCAGGGTGTTTATCAGCCAAAGTCAGCAGCTTGCTGCCCTTCTTGAAGCTCCCAGCCACGGCCAGCACCGGGTGGCCAGGCGGCCCTTCCAGCAGCGCTTCCACCGCCGCCAGCGCATCATCGTCAAGGCCATCGACGCGCACCAGTTCGCGATCCCCGAACATGGAGAGGCTGGTGGCGGCGGCCATCAGGGCTTGGGGGTCGGACTTGAGCGCATTGCCCGCCAGTTCGGTGATGGTCACGCCGGCGCCCAGGCCCGCCGCTACTTGGCCGGCCATGTCACGCGAGGCGGATTCATCGGGGCCGTGCAGCAACACCAGCCGCACGTCGGCGGGCCAGGCGCGGGCGATGGCCGCAATCCGGGCCGCGTCGGCCTTCATCAGCCTTTCGTGGCGCGGGCGTAGCGGGCCAGGCGCGCGCTGATCTGGCGGGCGAGATCGACGGAGAGACGTTCCAGCGCTGTCGTTTCGGCGGCGACGACCGCGAAATTGGAGCTGACACGATCGATACCGGCGTCGGCCGCAGCGGTATCATCCACCAGCACGGTGCCGGTGGCAGCATCGACCAGGCGATAGCGGGCACGCAGCGTACGCCGTTCACGCGCCGCCGAGGAATCGCCGCGCACGCCAAAGGCGGTGATCTGATCATCCAGAACGATTTCAAGGCGATAGCGTGGGCTTGCCACGGCGAGGCCGAACTGGTCTTCCAGCGCCTGTCGCACCATGAAGCCAGCGCGTTCCGGGATCGGTGCGATGGCGATATCGGCCAGCAGCGTTGCCGGGGCGGACGCATTGCCGCCGGCATAGACCGGGCTGAGCTGGCAGCCGGGCAACGCCAGCAGCGCCAGCGCGGCGGGGATCAGAAGGCGGCGGGCATCAAACAACAATGTTCACCAGGCGATCGGGAACCACGATGATCTTCTTTGGAGCGGCGCCGTCAAGGGTGCGCTGCACATTCGGCAATGCCAGCGCGGCGGATTCGAGCGCAGCCTTGTCGCTGCCCTTGGCCGCGGTGAAATCACCCTTCAGCTTGCCGTTGACCTGCACGGCGATGGTCACCTCGTCATCCACAAGCAGCGCCGGGTTGGCGACCGGCCAAGACGCATCGCAGACGAGGCCCGGCTGGCCGAGCAGCGCCCACGCCTCTTCGGCCAGATGCGGCGCCATCGGTGCCACCAGTTGCACCAAGGCAATCACGCCCGCACGGCGGCTGGGGCCGGCGGCGCTGCGTTCCAGCGCGCCCACCATCTCATATAGCCGGGCGATGGCCTTGTTGAACTGCAGCTTGTCGATATCGCTGGTCACCGCCGCGATGGCGCGGTGGACGCTGCGATCCAGCTTCACATCGGCCGCGCCGTCGGCTGCCGCCGCATTGTCTTCAGCCAGCCGCCACACGCGCTGCACGAAGCGCCAAGCACCATCGATACCGGCTTCGGACCAGGCCAGATCGCGTTCGGGCGGACTGTCCGACAGCATGAACCAGCGCACCGCGTCCGCACCGTAACGGCCCAGGATGGCATCAGGATCGATGACATTCTTCTTGGACTTGGACATCTTGATGACGCGGCCGATCTCGACGGCCAGGCCATCGGCCTTCAGCGTGGCCGCCGTGCCGGTGCGCTCCACATCCTCCGGCGCGAACCAGATCGGCGGCAGGCCTTCGCCCTGCGGTCGGCTATAGGTTTCGTGAGTCACCATGCCTTGCGTGAACAGGCCGGCAAAGGGCTCTGCCACATCGATCAGGCCGATATGCTGCAGGGCGCGGGTCCAGAACCGGGCATAAAGCAGGTGCAGAATGGCATGTTCCACCCCACCGATATATTGGCCGACCGGCAGCCACTTCGCCGCCACCGCCGGATCAAACGGGCGATCAGCGGGCGCGCTGGCGAAGCGGATGAAATACCAGGACGAATTGGTGAAGGTGTCGAGCGTGTCGGTCTCACGCCGGGCCGGCTTGCCGCACTGCGGGCAATCGACATGCTTCCACGTCGGGTGGCGATCAAGCGGGTTGCCCGGCACGTCGAAACTCACGTCTTCGGGCAGCACCACGGGCAGCATCTTCTTGGGCACCGGCACGGCGCCGCAGATCTCGCAATGGATGATCGGGATCGGCGTGCCCCAATAACGCTGGCGGCTCACCCCCCAATCGCGCAGGCGATACTGGGTTACGCCCTCGCCCCAACCCTCCGATTCCGCCCGAGCGATCACAGCGGCGCGGGCGTCGTCGGCGGTCATGCCGTCGAGGAAGCGCGAGTTCACCATGCGGCCGGGGCCGGTGTAGGCCTCGTCACCGATGGGCGCGTCTTCCTCGCCCTCGGCAGCGACGACGCGCAGCACCGGCAGCTGATATTTGCGGGCAAATTCCAGATCGCGCTGGTCGTGCGCCGGGCAGCCGAACAGGGCGCCGGTGCCATAGTCCATCAGCACGAAATTGGCGACGAACACCGGCAGGCGGATCGCCGGATCGAGCGGGTGGATGACGCTCAAGCCCGTGTCGTAACCCAGTTTTTCCTGCGTCTCGATGTCGGCCGCCGCGGTGCCGCCGGCCTGGCATTGCGCGACGAAGGCCGCCAGCGCCGGGTTGGTTTGCGCACATTGCCGGGCCAACGGATGATCGGCGGCGATGGCCGCGAAACTGGCGCCAAACAGCGTGTCCGGCCGGGTGGTGAACACGTCGAAACTGCCGCCATCCACAACTTGGAAGGTGAAGCGCAGCCCGGTCGATTTGCCGATCCAGTTTTCCTGCATCAGCCGCACTTTTTCCGGCCATTCGTCCAGGCCGTGCAGCCCTTCGAGCAGATCTTCGGCAAAATCGGTGATCTTCAGGAACCACTGGCTCAACTTGCGGCGTTCAACCAGCGCGCCCGATCGCCAGCCGCGGCCATCGATCACCTGCTCGTTGGCCAGCACGGTCATGTCGACCGGATCCCAGTTCACCGCCGATTCCTTGCGGTACACCAGGCCGGCGGCAAGCAGATCGAGGAACAGCGCCTGTTCCTGGCCATAATAATCCGGCTCACACGTTGCCAGCTCACGGCTCCAATCGAAGGCAAAGCCCAGCCGCTTCAACTGCTCGCGCATCGCCGCGATGTTGGCGCGGGTCCAGCCGCCGGGGTGAACGCCCTTTTCCATCGCCGCATTCTCAGCCGGCATGCCAAACGCATCCCAACCCATCGGATGCAGCACTTCAAACCCCTGCGCCCGCCGCGTGCGCGCCACCACATCGCCCATCGTGTAGTTGCGCACATGCCCCATGTGGATACGCCCCGATGGATAGGGAAACATTTCAAGCACATAGGATTTGGGTTTGGGGCTGTCGTCGTGCGCGGCAAAGCTCTGCCGTTCGTCCCAAAGCGCCTGCCACCGCGCTTCGGCGGCCTGGTGGTCAAACCGGGGCATGAAGAAACTCAGCGATCAGGGGAAATGGCATTGCGGCGCAGGTCGCGTGCCCGGCCCAGGATGGTTTCTTCCAGCCGCTGCACGGTGCCGGCGCGCACCGTGGCTTCGGTCCAGCCGGTGGCGCCCAGTGTCTGGCGCTGCACGGCCACGCGCACGGCATCGGCACGCAATTCGGTGTCGAGCACGGTCACCGTCACCTTCACGCGCTCGTTGGCGCTTTGCGGGGAGACATACCAATCGGTGATGATCACGCCGCCGTTGGAATCAACCTGGGCCAGCGGCATGAAGGCGATGGTATCAAGCGCGGCGCGCCACAGATAAGCGTTGATGCCCAGCGTGGTGACCCGGGCCGGCGCCTCGGCCGACAGCCTGGGCTTCTTGTTCTTGCCGCAAGCCGGCGCCAGCACCGCCAGTGCAGACAGGAAGACCAGGGTAGAGATTAGCCGCATGGCAAAACCTTCATCACGAAATTCGGGCCGGAACCGGCCACAGTCCGGCCTGCCTTTTGGCATGTTGCACCCGCCCCGCCAAGCCCGCAGCCCCGTGGAAATCGCGGGAGGAGCGAGGCGGCGGCCTGCAACTGTGTACCTGCCGCCACAGGCGCGATGAAAACGCCTTCCCCAAGGGCGTTCAAACAAAGGCTACGTTTATTGTCATATGGGATTCATGGTCCGGTGTTGATAGGACAGAATTGTATGAAACCGCGTGCCGATTCGCTCGCGCTGGCAAGCGCGCCGCAGAATCCAGCCAAAAGCTCATTTGGAGCCTGGCTGGCGGTGGCAGCGCTGTGCGTGGCGGCAATGGCCGGAACGGCAAGCCCGGCACTGGCCGCCAAGGCCAAGCCGGCGAAACAGCGCTTGGTCGTCGATACGCCGCTCACGCCATTCCAGCCGCAGGTCGGCGAAATCGGCCGCTTTGCCTTCACGGCCCCCGGCGCCCCGGCGATGCCGCAATCGCTGGGCAGCGGCTTCCGCTTCACCCCGTCTGGCCAGGCCGATAACCGCCGCGCATTGTCGCTGGGTGTCGCCGCCCGCGTCACCACCCCGGTGGTCGATCGTTCGCGCGCCGCCGCACCCGCCGATCGCTTCGTGGTGCCCGCCGGTTATAACGTGAATCTGTCGCTGGGTTGGAAGGGCTTTGCCGTCGATACCGGCTATGCTCATGCCGAACCCGTACAGATGTCACCGCTGTCGGGCCGCATGACCGATCAGCTCAGCCTGGGCCTGTCCTATGGTGGCCGCAACTGGCGCACGTCGTTGCAGGGCACCGCCGAACAGAGCCAGCCACTGGCCTTCGCGCCGCTCACCCGCCGCTATGGCGTCGAACTGGGCGGCGCCTATCGCGTTGCGCCGCGCTTCTCGGTGACCGGCGGCATGCGCTATCGCATCGCGCCGGAACCGCCGTCGCTGGTGCTGCCCAATCGCGACGATCAGGCCGTCTACCTCGGCACCAGCATCGCCTTCTGATCCTGTGAGTGATGCAGAACAGCGGCTTGCAGACGTGCAGGCAGGCCTGGACCGGGCCTGCCGCGACGCTGGCCGCACGGAAAAGCCCCTGCTCGTCGCCATCTCCAAAACCTTCGACGCCGATGCCATCCGCCCGCTAATCGCGGCCGGCCAGCGCCACTTCGGCGAAAACCGCGTGCAGGAAGCGGCTGCAAAATGGCCGAAGATGCTGGCCGAAACGCCGGGTATCACGCTGCACCTCGTCGGCCAGCTGCAATCCAACAAGGCCGCCGAAGCCGTTGCGCTGTTCGACGTGATCCACAGCGTCGATCGCCCCTCTCTGGTGACCGCCCTTGCCAAGGCTCAAGCCGGTGCGGACAAGCTCCCCGCCTGCTACCTCCAGGTCAACATCGGCAACGAAGAACAGAAAGGCGGCTGCGCGCTTGCCGATCTGCCGGCGCTGCTGGAACAAGCTCGCTCCGCTGGCCTCAACGTTGTCGGCCTGATGTGCGTTCCCCCCGCCGACGTCGAACCCGCGCCTTACTTCGCGCTGCTCGCCGAACACGCCAAGCGTCTGGGCCTCACCGGTCTGTCGATGGGCATGTCGAGCGACTACGAAACAGCCGCCCTGCTTGGCTCCACCGTGGTCCGGGTCGGCAGCGCGCTATTTGGAAACAGGTAAAAGGGCCTCCGGCGGGCAGGGTCACAGACCCTGCACCCGTTTGTTTTCAGCTCACATTTTCAACGGTCATGCTCTGAATTGAAGGGCTGCCTCGAAACGAAATTGGGTGCAGGGCCTCAGGCCCTGCCCGCCGGAGGCCCCTTACTTCAACATCAAGCCGCCAGCGGTTGAATCCGCAGCCGCTTCACCATACGCGGATCGCCGTCGATCACTTCGAAGCGCCAACCGGCAGGGTGGTCGACAAACTCGCCCGGCGCCGGAACGCGGCCGGCGAGCATGAAGACGAGGCCGCCGAGGGTATCGACATCTTCGCCCACTTCGTCGTCGGCCAGGTTCACGTCGAGCGTTTGTTCGAGGTCGTCTATGGCCAACCGGGCGTCGGCTTCCCAGAGGCGGTCGCCGACTTCCTGGATAAGCGCGGCTTCTACCTCGTCATGTTCATCTTCGATATCGCCGACGATTTCCTCGACCAGGTCTTCGATCGTCACCAACCCGTCGACGCCGCCATATTCATCGATGATGATCGCCATATGGGTACGGCCGGCGCGCAGCTGGGCGAGCAGATCGACGATGCGCATCGAAGCCGGCACGAACAGCACTTCGCGCAGCAATGGCTCGATGGGCAGATCATGCAGCGGGGCGGAGCTGACCGCATCGTTGAAGGTATCGGCGATGCGGCTGTACACATCCTTGATGTGGATCATGCCGATGATGTTGTCGCGGTCGCCGCGCCACACCGGCATGCGGCTGTGGCCGGCATCGCGAAAGCGCGCCACCAGCGCCGGAAAGCCGGCTTCGGCATCAAACATCACCATATCGGCCCGCGGCACCGCGCTGTCGCCGGCGCAAGCATCGCCCAGATGCAGCATGTTGCGCATCATGGCGCGTTCCACCGGGCCAAGATCATCGCTGCCGTTGCCGTTCGCGGGCGCGTCTTCGGCTTCGTCGATCGCCTCTTCCAGGCTTTCGCGCAGCGTATGTTCGGGGGTGCGGCTGATCAACTGGCGCAGCTGCCGCCACCAGCGGCTGCTGCGCAATCGAGAATGGCTGTCGCCGCTACTGTCGCCCTCAGGCATGGTTACTGGTCTTCCTCATACGGGTCGGGGAGGTGCAGCTTTGCGCAGGCAGCGCGTTCCAGCGCTTCCATCTGCTCGGCATCCCAATCACCGGTTTCGTGGTCATACCCTAACAGGTGGAGTGTGCCATGGACAACCAGGTGGCCAACATAGTCCGCCACGCTCCAGCCCTTCTCGCCGGCTTCGCGCACCACGGTTTGCGCCGCCAGCACCAGATCGCCCACCAGCACTTCGCCATCATCGCTGTTGGCCAGGCTCACCAGCATGTCAGGAGCGAGCATCGGGAAGGAGAGGATGTTGGTCGGCTTGTCCTTGTCGCGATACTGGCGGTTAAGCGTGTGCACCTCGGCATCGTCGGAAAGGCGCACCGCCACTTCCACCGCCATCGGCGCATCGGCCAGTTCGGCATAGGGGGTTTCGGCCAGGGCCGCCGCCACGGCGGCGCGCGTCAAGGCCGGCCAATCCGCCGCCGGCCAGTCACCCGCCACCACATCGGTTTCAACAACCAGCATCAGCCGTCCTTGGCCGGGCCTTCATAGGCCTCGACAATGCGGCCAACGATCGGGTGGCGC
>NZ_JAUMBI010000208.1:0-313 GCF_032115815.1 Sandarakinorhabdus sp. | reverse complement strand
TGTTCGCGGAAATAATAGGCCATCGCATCGATGGTGGTGTTTTCCGTCGGTTCCCAGCGGATGCTGCCGCGGATGGCATAGAGATCGCGGCCATCGATGCGGGTGTTGTTGAACAGGTTGTTGGTAAAGCCGTCGCGCTTCAGGTAGGTGCCGGCAACGCGGATGGCCAGATTGTCGGTGATGGGCAGGTTGAACATGCCCTTCAGACGCAGCGAATCGAAATTGCCATATTCGATTTCGCCGGCGGCATGGATGGCATCCATCCGCGGCTTGGCGTTGACGAAGTTGACGACGCCGCCGGTGGCGTTGCGGC
>NZ_JAUMBI010000207.1:5900-8439 GCF_032115815.1 Sandarakinorhabdus sp. | reverse complement strand
GACGAAGTTGACGACGCCGCCGGTGGCGTTGCGGCCGAACAGCGTGCCCTGCGGGCCGCGCAGCACTTCAACGCGCTCCAGATCGAAGAATTCGGCTTCAAACAGGCGGGTGGCGAACAGCGGCATGCCTTCGGCGTGAATGGCGGTGGCTGAATCGCAGGTCACGCCCACGCACAGATCGCCGATGCCGCGGATGGTGAAGCTGGAACCGGTGAAGTTGCCCTTGGTGAAGGTGATGTTGGGCAGGGTCAGCTGGATATCAAGCGGGTTGTTGATCTGCTGGCGCTGCAGGGCGCCGGCGTCAAAGGCGGTCACCGCGATCGGCACGTCCTGCAGGCTTTGCGCCGTGCGCTGCGCGGTCACGACGATTTCGGCGATGCCGGTGTCTTCATCGGCCTGCGCGGTTTGCGCGAATGCCGGCAACGCGGCCAACCCGATCAGCGATGCGCTGGCCACCAGGCCAGCACGGATTCCAAGTGCAATCTTCATAAGACGTCCTCCCCAAAAACCAAATGGCTGGATCTTGTTGCTGGCTCTGATGGCCGGATCCTGTGCCGTTGCATGACGCCTGTGTGACCGGCATGCTGCAATCATCAGTTTGGACAGGCGGCAGGGATTTTGTCCAGTGCGGCACGGGGTTTGGCCGGTGCGGTTGGCGTGTGGAGCGGTGCCTGTGTCCGTCATGCAACAGTTTGATGACACAAAGGCCCGGTTTCAGCGCCTGCGGCGGGCCTTTCGGGCGGGAACCGCCACCGGCACGATGGCGGCAATGGCGCACTCGCCGCCAGAACGGGCGCCGATGGCATCGCGGCCGGCGCACAGCTGGCCGGTCTGTTTCTGCTGATAGTAAAAGCCCTGGTAGAAACTCAGTGCCGGGCATTCCTGCGCCAGGTGCAGCCGCCAGCGCCGGCCGCCGCGCATGGTCAGTTCGATGGCGCGGTCGCCGTACAACTGGGCACCGGCGATGCCATTGGTGGGGATGCAGCGATTGCGTCCGGCGCGCGGCGGGGTGGGTCGCGCCAGCGCCCCGTCTTCCACCCGGTCACCGCCCGGCCGCACCGGCACGCGTCGCCAGGCCTGGCCATCAAAGCTTTGCGGTTCGGTCTGCGGCGCCACAGCCGGCGGCGGTGCGCGGCGGTTTTGCGCCGCCGCCGGGCCAGCCAGCAGCATCAGCGCTGCCACGCTCGCCATCACGCCAGACCGAAATGCCGACAATCCCGATTATTCCCCTGTCGATACCGAAGCTGTGCAGACCTGCACAACCGGGTGGCTGCCCCCAACCGCCCGTAAAGGCGGGTGATTGCCCGCCACCGCTTGAACCATGGCTGAATAGGGGGGCTGAATATGGGCTGCAAGCTGTGGGTTCAGCTGTGCCCGGAAAACCGGTAGGGAAAAGGCATGACCGATCTCGTGATCCCACCGCCGCCGTCTGCCGCCGCGCTGGCTGCCCTCAAGGCAGCGGCCGGCCGTGATTGGAGTGAGGATCCCGATCTGATCGGCCCACGGCTAGTGGATTGGCGCGGGCGCTATCAGGGGGCCACCCCCTTGTTGCTGCTGCCGCGCGATGTGGCGACGCTGCAGGCCATTATGCGGGCGGCGGCCGCGCATCGCGTTGCGCTGGTACCGCAGGGCGGCAACACCGGGCTGGTGGGCGGCGGCATTCCGCCGGCTGATGGATCGGCGGTACTGGTCAGCTGCACGCGCATGAACCGCATCCGGCAGGTTGATGTTGCCGGGCAATTGCTTGTGGCCGAGGCCGGCGTGATTCTGGCCGATGTCCACGCTGCCGCTGCTGAACAAGGCGTGGCCTTCCCGCTGTCGCTGGGGGCCAAGGGATCGGCGACGGTGGGCGGGCTGGCGTCCACGAATGCCGGCGGTGTGCAGGTGCTGCGCCATGGCACCATGCGGGCGCTGGTGGCGGGGCTGGAGGCCGTGTTGCCCGATGGCAGCGTGCTGCACCAGCTGCAGGGCCTGGCCAAGGACAATACCGGCCTGGACATCAAGCAGTTGCTGATCGGCGCCGAAGGCACTTTGGGCTTCATCACGGCTGTGGCGCTCAGGCTTGTGCCGGCGCCGGCCTATCGGTCTGTGGCCTGGGCCGGGGTGGACCGGCCGCAACGCGCGCTCGCCCTGCTCGCCCGCCTGCGTCAGTTGACCGGCGGACAGGTGGAAAGTTTCGAATTGATCCCGGCCGATGGGGTAGATCTGGTCGCCGCCCACCTGGGCCTCGCATCGCCATTGGCCGGCCGCCACGCCTGGGCCTGCCTGGTGGAACTGGCCGGGCCGCAGCCGCTGGACGATGTGATGGCGCAAGGGCTGGCTGATGCCGATGATGCCGTCATCGCTCAATCCGAGACGCAGGCCGCCGCCCTGTGGCGCCGCCGCGAGGAACTGCCGCTGGCCGAACGCATGGATGGCCCGGCCGTGCACCACGATATTGCCGTGCCGGTATCGGCGATGGCGGATTTTGCCGAAATGGCAACGGCCGCGATCGAGGGTTTATTCCCCGGCGCCCGGGTGCTGGTCTTTGGTCACCTCG
>NZ_JAUMBI010000207.1:0-5890 GCF_032115815.1 Sandarakinorhabdus sp. | reverse complement strand
CAATTTGCATTTCAACGTGCGCGCGCCTGCCGGAGACGCCGCCGCCGCTTGGATCGCCGATCACCGCACGGCGATCACGGCGCGCGTGCACGAAATGGTGGCGGCCGCCGGCGGGTCGATTTCGGCCGAACATGGCATCGGCGTGATGAAGCGCGATGATCTTGCCCGGCTGGGTGATCCGGCCCGTCTTGCCGCGATGCGAGCGGTGAAAAAGGCGCTGGATCCGCTCGGCATCATGAATCCCGGCAAAATATACTGACGCGTCGTGCTGTCGCAGCACAGCCTTGCAGAAGCGTCATCTGCGCTTTAGGAAAGCGCACCAATTCTTCACTCCAGTCACGAAAGCGCAGATAATCCCATGGCCAGCCAGCCTCCTGCCAACCAGCTTCCCCTGTTCTACAACGGCCTGGCGCCGCTGTCGTCGCAACTGCACCCCAACCATGGCCTGAAGCCGCGCGGCGATCTGGGTTTCACCCGCGGCACCCACGCCATCCCGGTGACCGTGGATGAATTCCCGCTGGTGCAGCGCAACTATCCGATCGTGTTCGGTGTGGGCGACAATCCCGCTCCGCTGGCGCTGGTCGGCCTGCAGGAAGGCGAGAATCTCTATCTGGGCGCTGATGACCAGTGGGAAGCCAATGCCTATGTTCCCGCCTTCGTGCGCCGCTATCCGTTCATGCTGGCCCGCCTGACCCCGGAAGCTCAGGAACTGTCCCTGTGCTTTGACGACACCGCGGGCATCGTGGTTGATAACGAAGGCGAGAAGCTGTTCGCCGGCACCGATCCGACCGAAACCACCAAGGCCATCCTGCAGTTCTGCGAGCAGTTCGAACAGGCCGTGATGCGCACCCGTGGTTTCATGGAAGAACTGGCCAAGCTCGATCTGCTGATGGACGGTGAAGTCACCATCCAGCGCGATGGCCTGGCCCAGCCGGCGGTGTATCGCGGTTTCCGCATGGTCGATGAAAGCAAGTTGCAGAACCTGCGCGGCGACCAGGCCCGCAAGATGGTGCAATCCGGCCTGATGGGCCTGATCTATGCCCACCTGTTCAGCCTGTCGCTGATCAGCCCGCTTTTCGAACGCCAGTTCGCCGCGAGCCAGGCCAAAGCCGCCTGATTCCGGTTCGAACGTTGAATGAAGGGGCGGTGGCCTGGCCACCGCCCCTTTTTTCATGCGCGTCAAACGGGCCTTGACGTGATACATCGTATCATCTTATCGGGACGCCCTGTCCCCAAACTGTCATAGGTGAACCGATGTCGTCGCGTCTGTCGCTTGCAGCCCTGCTGCTCCTGTCTGCTGCGCCGGTGCTGGCCGAAGAGGCTGCGCCGCAGGATGAACAGCACGGCAGCAACGATCCCGAAATCATCGTCAGCGCGCCCTATGCTCGCGATCGCAAGCTGGTGGCCACCGCGGTTACCGTCCTGCAGGGTGATGCGCTGCAATTGCAACTGCGCTCCACCATTGGTGAAACCCTGGCCCGCCAGCCCGGCGTGTCGTCTACCTTCTTCGGCCCCAACGCCTCGCGCCCGATCCTGCGCGGTCTTGATGCCGAACGCGTGCGCGTGCTCACCGATGGCATCGGCAGCTTCGACGTCTCCAACACCTCGGTCGATCATGCCGTTGCCGCCAATCCGCTGCTGGCCGATCGCATCGAGATCCTGCGTGGCCCGGCGGCGCTGCTGTTCGGTTCAGGCGCCATCGGCGGTGTCGTCAACATGCGCGATCTGCGCATCCCGCGTGAAGTGCCCGATGGCCCGCATGTCGATGCCAACGCCGGTATCGGCACCGCCGCGCGTGAGCGCAACATCGCCGCCGCGCTCAACATGCCGCTGGGCGGCGGCTTCGTCGCTCATGTCGATGGCAGCTTCTTCGAGTCCGACAATTATCGTACTGGTGGCTTTGTTTTCAGTGAAAATCTGCGCGCCGAAGCGGCCGAAGAGGGCGGCGAGGTTGCCGAAGAGGCGCAGGAGCGCGGCCGGCTCGAAAACACCGCCGCCCGCACCTGGGATGTGGCCGGCAGCATCGCCTGGATCGGCGAGAATGGCGCGAATTTCGGCGTGGCGGTGAGCCATCTCCAGAATCGCTATGGCATCCCCAATAGTCTCGAGATCGGCCATGACGAGCACGAGGGCGAGCATGAAGGCGAAGCCCACGAGGGTGAAGCGCATGAGGGCGAGGAAGAACACGCCCACGAGGACATCACGCTCGACATGCGCCAGACTCGGGTTGACGTGCGCGGTGCGCTGCCCTTGTCGGGCGCGTTCAAGGAAGTGCGCGTGCGCGGCGGCTGGGCCAATTACCGGCACGACGAAATCGAACCCGATGGTGCCATCGGCACCAGCTTCTTCAACAAGAGCTGGGAAGCCCGGCTTGAGCTGGTGCAGGCCGAAAAGGATGGCTGGCAGGGTGCCAGCGGGGTGCAGTATTTCAGCCGCAACTTCCGTGCCGTGGGCGAGGAAGCCTATATCCCGGCCAACGAAACCCGCCAGTTCGGCCTGTTCACCCTGCAGGAATTCGATCTGGGCGCGGTGCGGCTGGAAGGCGGCGCGCGCTATGAACATGCCAATGTGAAATCGGCGCAGGTTGGCCGCGAACGCACGTTCAATTCGGTGTCGTTCTCCGTCGGCGGCTCGATTGATCTGGGCAGCGGTTTCCGCCTGGCGCTGAGCGGCGCGCGCACCGAACGTGCGCCTTCGGCCGAGGAATTGTTCGCCAACGGCGCCCATGCCGCCACCCGTGCCGTTGAAATCGGCAATCCGGATTTCAGCACCGAACGCCAATTGGGTGCCGAAGCCGTGCTGCGCGGGCGCGGCGCCGGCTGGCGGCTGGAACTGTCGGCCTTCGTCAACCGCTTCGACAATTACATCTTCCTCAATCCCAATGGCCTTGAGCAAGACGAACTGCCGGTGTTTGAATATGCCCAGTCCGATGCCAGCTTCTGGGGCGTGGAAGTGGAAGCCGGCGTGAAGGTCGCGCAGCTGGGCGCCACCCGGATCGAAGTCACCGGCCTGCTTGATTACACCCGTGCCACTGTCCTCTCGGGCGGCGGCGCCGTGCCGCGCATCCCGCCGCTGCGCATGATCGGCGGCATCGAAGCCACGGGCGGCGTGGTTGGCGGCCGCGTGGAAATCGAGCATGTCACCGCGCAGGATCGCACTGCCAGCTTCGAAACCCGCACCGCCGCGTTCAGCCTTGTCAACGCCAGCCTGTCGTGGAAGCCGTTTGGTGTTGATGCGCCGACGACGCTGATGGTGCAGGCCAACAATATCTTCGATGTCGAAGCCCGCCGCCATTCGAGCTTTTTGAAGGACGTGGCGCCACTGTTTGGCCGCGATATCCGGGTGTCGCTGCGCGTCGCCTTTTAAAAGCGGCGAAAATCGCTCCGGTGGCTCTTGAAAGCCGCCGGAGCGACCCCAAATCAAGGGTACGGCGGCACCGTTCCCCCCTTTCGGTGGCCGCCTGTGGCCCCAATTTTTCCTTGGGCCTGCCACCTTCCGAACCTGGATGAAGGTTCTGATCTGGCCGCGCTGGTTGCCCCCACCAGCGCGGCCTTTTCGTGTCTATTCGGCGGCCTCTGCCCAGGGTGACAGGCCAGCCAGTTGCGGCCAATCGGCCAGCAGCCGCTGCACCAGCGCTGTCATCACGCTGCGCACCTTGGTGGCGCCGGCGTGCAGCACCAGCTTGTGGCCATCCAGATAGAGCGCCCGATCAATCTCGATCTGCACGGCATGGATGCCGGTGCTGGGCTGGCCATGATGCCGCGTGGTGTGGCCGCCGGCATAAGGGGCATTGCGCGCCACCCGCCAGCCGGCTTGGGCGAAATGATCCTCGATCGCCTGCATGATGGCGGGATCGGCGCTGTGGCCGTGACAATCGCCCAGCACGATCTGCGGCGGCCGCGCCCCGGTGGGCGATGGCATCGAATGGCAATCGATCAGCAGCGCCGCGCCGTGCTGTGCGCGGGCGGCGGCCAGGATGCTGCCCACCTGTTCGTGCCAGGGCGCATGCAGGCTGGCCAGCCGCGCCGCGGCTTCGGCCGCCGGCAGCGCCCGGGCATAGATGTCGAGCCCGTGGCCGGCGAGGCGCGGGATCACGCCCAGCCCCGCCGCCACGCGCTCCGTGGCCGCCACCGGCACCGCCAGCGCCGCATCGAACATCGCCGGATCCAGCTCATCGGGGCGGCGGTTGAGATCAAGCCAGCTGCGGGCATGGCTCGCGGCGAGCACCGGCACCCCGGCAATGCCATCCAACAATGCATCGACAAACGCATCTTCCGCCCGCCGCAGTTGCGCCAAAGACAAGCGCGACCCCGCCAGCAGCGCCGGCGGATAATGCCGGCCACTATGCGGCGAGGTGAGCAGCAGCGGCCAGCGCCCATCGGCATCGCCCGACAGGCGCCCCCACGGGAAGATGGCCGGCTGGCCGGCAGCAGAGGCGTGAAACAGCATCCCGGAAACTCCAAGCACGCGTGCAGGCGACTGCCAAGGTGACAAATGACGCGCCGTGACCGTGGCAGCACGTGCCAAGGCACTTGCCAAGCTGTGCCGATGCCACTAACAGGCGCCTTCCCGTGGACGCGTAGCTCAGTGGTAGAGCACTGTGTTGACATCGCAGGGGTCGCAGGTTCAATCCCTGCCGCGTCCACCATTTCCCCAAAAGTTGATTTTACCCAGCTGGTTGCGCCAATCGCAGCTGGCTGTGTCCGTGTGACGTGCGCAGCTGCTGCGCCAAACGATCAGCCAAAAAAAACCGGGCTGGATGGCCCGGTGGGTGTCGCTTGCATTGGGGAAATTGGTGCGCCCGGAACGATTCGAACGTCCGACCCTCAGATTCGTAGTCTGATGCTCTATCCAGCTGAGCTACGGGCGCACACCGTGAAGGCCGGCCTGATAGCCATGCGCGCGGGGCATTGCAACCTCTTCCTTGCCGTTTTAGGCGATAAATCATGCACCGCATGGCCCAGCCTCTTGTTCTTGCCCTTTTGCTGGTCGGTTGCGCCGGCCGAACCAATGATTGGCCCAGCTTGAACCCGCGTCCCGGTGAAATCTCGCCGATGGTGCCGCGCAACGTTCCGGGTGTGGGCCGCTGCCCCCGGAGTGACGCCGATTGCGCCCCCCCGGCCGAAGCCGTGGCCCCGGCCGCGCCCGACATGCCGGCACCCACCCCGTCGCCAACGCCGGACGCTGCCGAAACCGAGATTGCCGCGCTGGAAGCGATGGTGGCGCAGGTGGAAGCCGCCGCTGCCCCGGCACGCGCCGCCCGTGATGCCGCGCGCGCAGGCGCTGCCGGCAGCGCTGCCGATTCGGCTGCGGCCCTGAAATTGGAAGCGGCCGAATCCGCCCTGGGTGCAGCGCTGGCGCCGCTGGCTGGCGCCGATTATCGCCGCGCGGCGTTGGCCGAAGCCTTGCGTGACGCGCCCGCTGCGGCGGCCACGCTGGCATCGCGCCTCGACGCCCTGGCAAACCGTATCGCGGCCTTGCAGGCTCAGTAGAGCCCGACAGCCTGGCGCACGGCGGCGGCGACCAGATCGGCGGCGACCGTGCCGATCTCGATCAACTGCACGTCGTCCACTGGGGTCAGGCCGGGGGGGGTTGTGGAGATGGCGAAAATGCAATCGCCATCGAACGGCGTGTGGATCGGTCGCACCGCCCGTGTCAGCCCGCCTTGTGCCATCATCGCCACCCGCAAGGCCTGCGCGCGGCTGAGCGGTGCATTGGTGGCGACCGCGCCGATGATGGTGTTGTCCCGCCCGAAGCGTCGATGTTTGGCCAGCTTGGGCATTTCCACCGGGCCATCGCCGGGGGGCGCATCGGCATAAATCTCGCCGAAACTGTTGGCGGCGATCAGTGCGCCGACCACGTGGCCACCATCCAGCACCCGAGACAGGCT
>NZ_JAUMBI010000206.1:0-1736 GCF_032115815.1 Sandarakinorhabdus sp. | reverse complement strand
TGCGCCGCGAGGCGTCACCGCGCGCTTGCGCCAATGATCTGTTCGAGGTGAAGGACAATTTCACACCTGAAGTGTTCAGCCTGTGCCGGTTCGGCCCGTTCGAGCCGCTGGACAAGGCGAGCCGGTTCTGACGACGGGGAGACAGACGATGATGAAAAAATTGGGCGTTGGCGCGGCGCTGGTGCTGGCTGGCTTTGGCGCCGGTCTGGCGGTGGCGCAGGTGCAAACCGGGCGCACGCCGCAGTTCGCCAACGAGGAGGTGAAGGTGTGGCGTTCGGTGATCGCTGTTGGCAATCCGCTGCCGCTGCACCGCCACGATCATCCGCGCGTGCTGATCGCCTTGAAGGGCGGCACCATGGATATCCGCGAGGAAACCGGCCAGTCCGACATCCAGAACTGGGAAACCGGCAAGGCCTATTGGTTGCCGGCCAATCCCAAGACGTTGCACCAGGATGTGAACGTGGGCAAGGAACCCATTGAAGTCATGGTGGTGGAGCTGCAAAAAGCGTGGTGAAATCGCGCGTCGATCAAATGCTGGTGGAGCGCGGGCTGGCCGAAAGCCGCACCCGTGCGCAGGCACTGGTGATGGCTGGGCTGGTGTTTTCCGGGGACCGCAAGATCGCCAAATCCGGCGATACGCTGGCCGCCGATGCGCCGCTGGAGGTAAAGGGTCGCGATCATCCCTGGGTTTCGCGCGGCGGCATCAAGCTGGATCATGGCCTGACGCACTTCGGGTGGGACGTGGCGGGTGCGGTGGCCATCGATGTCGGTTCGTCCACTGGCGGCTTCACCGATGTGCTGCTCAGCCGCGGTGCGGTGCGGGTTTACGCGGTGGATTCAGGCACCAACCAACTGGCGTGGAAATTGCGGCAGGATCCGCGTGTTGTCGTTCTGGAACAGCTTTCCGCCCGCCTGCTCACACCCGAGCATGTCCCCGAGCCGGTGGATATCATCGTCTGCGATGCCAGCTTCATCAGCCTGATGAAGGTGCTGCCGGTGCCGATGGGCTTCGCCAAGCCCGGTGCCCGCCTGCTGGCGCTGATCAAGCCGCAATTCGAAGCCGGCCGCGAGGATGTGGGCAAGGGCGGCGTGGTGCGCGACGAAGCGGTGCGGGAACGCGTCTGCCGCGAAGTCGCCGCGTGGCTGGAAGGGCAGGGCTGGGCCGTTGCCGGCCTTACCACCAGTCCGATCACGGGGCCGGAAGGCAATGTGGAGTTTCTGATCGGCGCCCATCTGGCCGCTTAGCGCTTCTTGCCCTTGGTGGGCGCATGGAAATCCGGCGGCTTGGCAGAAACCCACGCCACAAACGCCGCCACGCCCGGTTCCGCCAGCACGGCGGCCTTGTCCGCTCCCATGCGACCCAACTGGCTGTTGCTGAAATGGGCATGGATGGCTTCGTGGCAGATCGGGTGGACTTTTGCTCGATCACGCCCGCCCTTGGCGCGTGGCACCGGGTGGTGCCATTCCACTGTCGCGCCCAGTGGCCGCCCGCACAGCCAGCAGGCGTCAATCATCGGCACTGCGTCACTGTCCACCATGCGTCACGTGTAGCGTGGCAGCGGGCAACAGGCTACACTACGGGCAATGTCCACCCCTGAGTTCATAGACGCGCCTGAACCCTGGTTTTCCACGGGCAGCTTTTCGCGGGCGGCGATCGTGGCGGTGCCAGCCATCCTGCTGATGGGCGGGCTTGTGGCGCGCATCGCCGGCTCCACCGATACCAACCCGTGGTACCA
>NZ_JAUMBI010000205.1:0-1562 GCF_032115815.1 Sandarakinorhabdus sp. | reverse complement strand
CCGCGGTCGGGTGGCCCGAATAAGTGTAGCCGTGGACGAAATCATCGGGGTTGGACTTGATCGCCGCCACGATGAAATCGGCGACACCCACCGCCGAGATCGGCAGGTAGCCCGATGAAAGCCCCTTCGCCATCGTCACCAGATCGGGCGTGATGCCATAATGCTGGTGGCCGAACCACTGCCCCAGCCGGCCGAACCCGCAGATCACCTCGTCACAGCAGAGCAGGATGCCATATTTGCGGCAGATGGCTTCGACGCGGGGCCAGTAACCGGCGGGCGGGATGATGACGCCGCCAGCGCCCTGCACCGGTTCACCGATGAAGGCCGCGACATTCTCCGGCCCGGCGGCGATGATCGCGTCCTCCACGGCCTGCGCGGCGCGGGCGGCGAATGCGTCTTCGCTCTCATCGAAACCATCGGCGAACTTGTAGGGCTGCATCACGTGCACGAAGCCGGGTAACAAAGGCCCGCCTTGCGCGTGCATCGGCGCCATGCCGCCCAGGCTCATGCCGGCGATGGTCGATCCGTGATAGCCGTTGACGCGACTGATGATCACCTGCCGCTGCGGCTCGCC
This sequence comes from Sandarakinorhabdus sp., assembly GCF_032115815.1. Lineage (GTDB taxonomy): Bacteria > Pseudomonadota > Alphaproteobacteria > Sphingomonadales > Sphingomonadaceae > Sandarakinorhabdus. The sequence continues at coordinate 988 of NZ_JAUMBI010000205.1, read as the reverse complement.
CTTCACCTGCCAATAATGGCGCGCGGTGCGGATCAGCGTGTCGATCGCCTCGCTGCCGGAGGAATTGAAGAAGATGTGGGAGAAATGCCCGCCGAGCAGCCCCGAAAGCTTGGCGGCGAGTTCCACGGTGGGCGGCGCCACCGTCTTGAAGAAGCTGTTGTAATAAGGCAGTTCAAGCATCTGATTATAGGCGGCTTCGGCCAGTTCGGTGCGGCCATAGCCAACATTCACGCACCACAGCCCGGCCATGCCATCGAGCAGGCGCACCCCATCGCCATCGATGATGGTGCAGCCTTCACCCCGCACGATGATGCGGCTGCCGCCCATATCCTCCACCGCCTGCCAATCCTGTTGCGGGGGCAGGTGATGGGCGACATCCAGCCGCTTGAGTTCGGCGATGTCGTAATTGCGGGTCATGGCGTCGTCTCCGGGTGCTGGCCGCGCAGGGCGCGACCAAGAATATGAAAGAAGGTGGCGGCATCAGCATCGCTGTCGGCCGTCCATTCGGGATGCCATTGCACGGCCAGCACGGGGGCGTTGCCAACGCGGGCCGAAAGCGCCTCCACCATGCCGTCGGGCGCCACAGCCTCGACGGCGAGGCCGTCACCGAGCCGCGCAATGCCCTGATAGTGGACGCTGTTGACATGCAGCGCCATCCGCCCGTGCGCGCGCGCCAGCAGGCCACCGGGGGTGAGCGCCACATCATGGCGATGATCGAACATCTCCATGAAACCAACATCGTCGGGCGCGTGGTGGTCTCTAACCTCACGGGTCAGCGTGCCGCCCAGCGCGACATTGATTTCCTGCAGGCCGCGGCAGATGCCGAACAGCGGCTTGCCGCGCGCCAGAACTGCCTGCACCAGCGCCGCCATCATCGCATCGCGGCCGGGATCGAATGGCGGATCGCCCACTTCAGGCTCACCATAGAACGACGGCTGCAGATTGGACGGGCTGCCGGTGAGCAGTACGCCATCCAGCCTGTCGATCA
>NZ_JAUMBI010000204.1:0-3922 GCF_032115815.1 Sandarakinorhabdus sp. | reverse complement strand
GGTCGCAGACCCTGCACCCGTTCGTTACCAGTCGCGCCTCTCCCACCAGCGCCCATCATGCTGGCGCGTGCCAGAAAACAAACGGGTGCAGGGTCTGCGACCCTGCCCGCCGGAGGCCCTGTTTCCGCTTGTCTCTGCTGCGGCGCTCCCGCACCGTTGCGACGGGAGGCCACCATGCACACACGCCGTCAGATGCTCGCACTCGCTGGCGCAGCCGCCTTGGTTCCGCACGGTCTGCGCGCCCAGCCGTTGCCTGATCAACTCGTGCTGCTCGGCACCGGTGGCGGGCCGACTCCGAAGGCGCTGCGGGCTGCGCCGAGCATGGCGCTGATGATCGGCGGGCAACTCCACATCGTTGATGCCGGCAATGGCGTGGCGCGGCAGGCGGCGTTGGCGGGGTTGCCGCTGAAGAATCTGGCGCATGTGTGGATCACGCATCTGCACAATGATCATGTGGCCGATGCCTTCACCCTGCCGTGGCTGGCGTGGAGTGGGGCACTCACCACGCCGGTGATGGTGCATGGGCCTAGGGGCATGAAGCAGATGGCGCGGGATTGGTTGCGCTTTGCGCGCGTGGATATCGAGACGCGCATGGCCGATGAAGGCCGACCGGATTTGCGCAAGATAATCAGCGTGGCCGAGGTGCAGCCGGGCGTGCTGCTGGATGCTGGTGGTTTGAAGGTGACGGCGGCGCGGGTGGAGCATCCGCCGCTGTTCGACTCATTTGCCTACCGCTTCGATTGGGCGGGCAAATCGGTGGTGTGGTCCGGCGACACGCGGCCGTGCCAGGCGTTGATCGATCTGGCGCGGGGGGCTGATTTCCTGGTGCAGGAGGTGATGTATCTGCCGGCGATGGAGCGGCTGATCGCCAGCGAATCGAACGCGCCCACCCTGCGTGCGCATTTGCTGGCCAGCCACACGCTGGCGGAACAGGCCGGCGAGATTGCGGCGGCGGCGGGCGTGAAGACGTTGGTGCTCAGCCATTTCGTGCCGGGCGGCGATGCCAGCGTGACCGATGAAATGTGGCAAGCCGCGGCGGCCAAGGCGTTCCCGGGCAAAATCATCGTTGGCCGCGATCTGTTGCGGCTCGCGTTGTAACCGGGGCGCTGTGACGGCAGCGCTGGCAGCGGGCAGCGGCGGGGTCTGATTGGAAATCATTTCTTAACGGATGCGATTCTCCCGGCTTTAGGCAGGAGATGCGTCCATCCTGGTGCCAATCCCCACCGCGATGACCTGTATGTCTTTCGTGAAATCAAGGACTTGGCAGAATCGGCGGCAAGGGCTTGCTGGAAAGGCAATCTTTGCTTAAGAATATTGAAAGGAACGTGGATTGTTCCCCGGTTCAGGGAGGCTTAGACGCAGATGGCCAGTGTCCCACATCACGTGCTCTCGGCTGGCAACAGGCTTTCGGGGAAAACCACGGTGTACAGCCCGGCTCTCAGCGTTACCGCTCCCTCAGCGCCAATGTCGCTGGCGGGCATTGCCCTGATGCCGCTGATGGCGGTGATCTGGCTGGTGATGGCGGCTGTGTCGATCGTGATGCTGGCGGTGATGCTGGTGGTTGATGGCGGCGCCTTCCTGGCCCGCGGTGGCCGCCCGAACCCGGCGCATGCCACCCGGCGCCGCACGGTCCTGATCCCCAGCCTGTTCTGAGATCAGTCAGCTTTCAGACCAGCTGCGTTCACACCTTCGTCTTGAACGGGGTGAAATCCGTGCCAGTGTCATAGACATCGAGGCCCTCGACCGCCTTGAACCACGCCACCACGCGATAGGTAACGGGCGTGAGCAGTGCTTCCCACAGGACCTTGAGCGCATAGTTGGTGGCCATCACGCTGAACACCAGAGCCGGCTCCCATATCCCCCAGAAGGCCAGCGGATAAAAGATCAGGCTGTCCACGCCCTGCCCCACCACGGTCGAGCCGATGGTTCGCGTCCACAGCATGCGGCCGCCCGTAAGCAGTTTCATGCGGGCCAGGACGAAGGCATTGGCCATTTCGCCGGCCCAGAAGGCAAGGATGGAGGCGAGGAAGATGCGCGGAACCTGGCCGAACACCTCGGCCAACGCAGCCTGGCCCTTCCAGCTCGGATCGGGCGGCAGCGAAACCACGACAAAGCTCATGGTGGCAGCGAAGATCGAGGCGGCAAAACCCACCCACACCACGCGCCGGGCCCGGGCATAGCCGTAGACTTCGGTGAGCACGTCGCCGAGCACATAGGAGAGCGGGAAGAACAATATGCCCGCCCCGAACGTGACCGTGCCCCAGATCGGTACGTCCACCTGTGCCGGCTTGCTGGCGCCGATCAGGTTGGAGCAGATGAGAATGACAGCAAAGGCCGCCATGCAGAAATCATAATAGCGCAATTGCCGGCCGGCCAACGCATCGGCCGAGATGGCGCTTATGCCTACGGGTTCGTGGCTGGCGGCCTCGGCCAGGATGGCGCGGTCTGCGGGATCAATCGACATGGGACCCAACATACAGGCTGAAGTGCCGCGCGGAAGGTGCCGGATGACGCAGCTTATGCGTTCTGTTTTTGTTCTGTTTGTGCTATCCAAGCCTCATGGCTGATTCGCTGCCTCTGCGTTGGCTCTATCTTGATCTCAACAGCTATTTCGCCAGCGTTGAGCAGCAGATGAACCCGGCCCTGCGCGGCCGGCCGGTGGTGGTGGCGCCGGTGATGACCGACAGCACCAGCGCGATTGCGGCGAGTTACGAGGCCAAGGCCTATGGCATCCGCACCGGGACGAAGATCTGGCAGGCGAAGACCATGTGCCGCGATGTGGTGATCGTGCCCGGCCGCCACGATGATTATGTGCGTTTTCACCACAAGGTGATCGACGAAGTGAACCGGCATGTGCCGGTGACCAACATCTGTTCCATCGACGAAGTGGCCTGCCGCCTGATGGACAACGAGAACAGCCCAGCTGCGGTTGCCGCCCTCGCAACGGCGATCAAGGCCGGGCTGAACGCCAATGTGGGCGAATGCCTCACTGCCTCCATTGGCGTTGCCTCCAACCGGCTGCTGGCCAAGATGGCAGCCGACATGAAGAAGCCCGATGGGCTGACCATCCTGACCGAGGATGTGCGCCGCGCCCGGCTGGAGCGGCTGCCGCTTTCCGACATTCCCGGCGTGGGCCGGGCGATGGAGAAAAGGCTGGCGGCGGCGGGGCTGGTGACGATGGCGCAGTTGCTGGCGATGAGCCCGGCACAAGCGCGCAGTGCATGGGGCAGCGTGTGGGGGGAACGGCTGCACCGGCTGCTGAATGGGCACGAGGTGGCCGACGTGGAAACCCAGCGGCGCAGCATCGGGCACAGCCATGTGCTGGGGCCGGAAAAGCGCCCGCTGCCGGTAGCGCGGCTGGTGGCGCGGCGGCTGGTGATGAAAGCCGGCACCCGCCTGCGCCGCGCCGACAGCCGGGCTGGCTGGCTGGGCCTGTTCGTGAAGGGCGAAACGCGCGGCACGAAATGGAAAGCCGGGGTGAAACTGGGCCAGGTGATGGATTCGATCAGCCTGGTCGAAGCGATGGAAGGCCTGTGGGCGCGCATGGCGGCGGAATTCCCGCATCGCCGCCTGTTGCAGGTGGGTGTGGTGCTGACCGAACTGACTCCGGCCAACGCCGCCCAGGCCGATCTGTTTGATTCAAAAGCGCTGCTGTGCGCCCGCACCGATGCCCGTCGGCTGGCACTGAGCCAGGCGATGGACCGCATGAACCAGCGCTTTGGCCGCGATGCCGTCACCCTGGGGCACCATGAAAATGGCGCTACACGATCGCGTGGGCCGGCAATTGCCTTCACCCGCATCCCGGAACTGGCAGAGTTCCACGAATAAACGGGATCACACCGCCTTTGAATGGCGCTGCGGGGCCTTCAGATGCGCATCAAAGGCCGATGCGATCAGCCTTGCATAGGGCCAGCCATCGGGC
>NZ_JAUMBI010000203.1:0-4246 GCF_032115815.1 Sandarakinorhabdus sp. | reverse complement strand
CGCCCGGCGCATGAACGCGGTGTCCACGCGTGTCGCGGCCGGAAGTGATGCCATGCGCTTCGCAGGCCACCACATCGCCATCAAGCAGCGCGACGATGCCGGTGAGCGGGCGCACCCAGCGCGGGGCGGCGGTGGACTGGCTGGCCACGCCCCAGCGCATGGATTTGGGCCAGGCGAAATCGCGGATGATCTGAGGGATAGCCTCGGCCAGGATTTCCGCCGCCGAGCGGCCTTCGCGGCGCAGCAGGGCGAACAGCACGATCCCCTTGGGCGTCTCACGCTCTTCCAACTGGTCGCGGGTCAAGCCGGTTTTCTTCAGGAAGCCGTCGATGGCCTGCGCCGGAGCGGTGGCGGCAGGGCCTTTCACTTCCTCCGCACTGCCTTCGCTGGCGGCGGCGACATCGTCCGCAATCAGCCAAAGCCGGCGCGGGGTGGCATCGGCGGTGAGGATGCCATGCGCGAGGCCGGCAGCCTTCAACGCATCGACGAAGCGCGTGCGCAGCTGGTCAGCCGCCGCAGCCTGCATGCGGGCCGGAATTTCTTCGGACTGGAGCTCAAGGAGGAACTTCACTTGCCTTGCTCCACCCAGCAATCCGCCACGGCCTTCACCAGATCGCGCACGCGGCCGATATAGGCTTGGCGTTCCGCCACCGAAATCACGCCGCGCGCATTGAGCAGGTTGAACAGGTGGCTGGCCTTGATCGCCTGGTCATAGGCCGGCAGCGGCAGGTTGCGTGCCACCAGCGCCCGGCATTCATCGGAAACGTCCTTGAAATGCTGGAACAGCTTCTCGGTGTTGGCGGCTTCGAAATTATAGGCGCTGAACTGCTGCTCGTTCTTCAGGAACACGTCGCCATAGGTCACGCCGCTATCGTTGTAGGCCAGATCGTAAATGCTCTCGACGCCCTGGATATACATGGCGAGGCGTTCAAGCCCGTAGGTCAGCTCGCCCGCCACCGGCGCGCAATCATGGCCGGCCACCTGCTGGAAATAGGTGAACTGGCTCACTTCCATGCCGTCGCACCACACTTCCCAGCCCAGGCCCCAGGCGCCCAAAGTGGGGCTTTCCCAGTCATCCTCCACAAAGCGCACGTCATGCTTGGCGCGATCAATGCCGATGGCGTCCAGACTGCCGAGATAGAGGCCGATCAGATCGGCCGGGCTGGGCTTCAGGATCACCTGGAACTGGTAGTAATGCTGCAGCCGGTTGGGGTTTTCGCCATAGCGGCCATCCGAAGGCCGGCGGCTGGGCTGCACGTAACAGGCATTCCAGTGATCCGGCCCCAGGCTGCGCAGCGTGGTGGCCGGGTGGAATGTGCCTGCCCCCACTTCCAGATCATGCGGTTGCAGGATCACGCAGCCGTGGCCGCCCCAATAGTGCTGGAGCGCGAGGATCATCGACTGGAAGGATAGGGGCTTGCTCACGCTGTGGCCCTTAGCGGGCGCGGGCTTGGCAGGTCAATCAGCGACAAGCCAATCCAGGATCGCCTTGTCATCCGCCGGATCGATTGGGGCTGCATAGACAGTGCGCATCTTGGCGATGGTTTCGCCCCATTGCACGCGGCTGAGGCGCGGCTGGGCGGTGATCATCGCGGCGCTGTGGCAGGCCAGGCAATTGTTGTTCACCGCTTCGGATGACACGCCATAGCGTTCGGGCAGCAGGCCTTCGGCATCGGGCAGTTCGACCGCCAGGCGCTTGGTTGGCGGGGCGGCGGCGATAAGGGCCAAGGCGGCAAGAGCAAGAGCGAGGCGCATCAGGCGATCTCCACGCGGACCGGATCAACGCCGGCGCGGTTGTAGCCAGACGGGTTCCAGTTCTGGGTGAGTGGCTGCGAAACCCCGGCGGAATTGGTGGCGCGGGCCATGATGATGTGCTTGCCCAGCGGCAGCGCCAGCGCACCCCGGAACCGGCGGAAACTGTAGCGGCCATGATCGGGGCCAAGCTGCGCTGGCACCCAGCTGCGGCCGCCATCGGCGGATAGCTCCACCGTCTTCAAGCCCTGATCGCCGCCCAGCGCCACGCCCTGCACCGGTGTAAACCCGCGTGGCGGCAGTTTGGCGTTATCGGCGATGTTGGTGATGACGGCGCGCGGCCGCATATTGGTGACCGGCACACGCGGGCCGGCCGGGGCGCCCGGCTTGATATCGGCCAGCGCATTGGCGGGTTGCAGATAGGCCTTGGCCATCCAGAAGCCTTCATCCGCCTTGTCCAGCACCTCGATGTGATCGAGCATCTTCACCCAATAGGTGGAATACCAGCCCGGCACGACGAGGCGCAGCGGAAAGCCGTTCAACAGTGGCAGCGGCTGGCCGTTCATGCCCCAGGCGATCAGCACGTCGTCGGTCAGCGCGTGATCGATGGGCAGCGATTTCTCGAAATCGGGCGCGGCCTCCACCAGCGGCGTGTCGAGCCCGCCGAAGCGCACGGCGACCGCGCCAGGATTGACGCCGGCCAGCGCCAGCACATCCTTCAACCGCACGCCTTCCCACAGCGCATTGCCCATCGCGCCATTGCCCCATTGGGCGCCGGCCATGCGCGGGTTGAACAGGCCGCGGCCGTTGCCGGCGCACTGATTCACCGCGGCAATGGCGACGCGCGGCAGCTTGGCGAGATCGGCCAGCGACAGGTTGAGCGGCTTGCCAACATGGCCGGCGATGCGCAGCCGGTGCTTGGCCGGATCGATTTCGGTCGGGAACGGATAATGCCAGCGCACATAAAATCGATCGTTCGGCGTGAAATCATGCGCATCAAACACGCTGATCGGCGTTTCCAGCAGCGGCGGCGTTGCGCGCTGCAGGATCATCTCGCCTTTTTGCGGGAAAGCGCGCGTCGTGGGCCGCAGGCCATTGTCCGCAAAGCCCAGATCGACCTGCGCCGCAGCGGGTGCCGCAAGGGCGGAGGCGATAAGGGTGCGGCGGTTGAGCATGGGGATGGTGTAGCGGTCGCCGCCGTCAGGCGCCATGCAGGATGTGCATCACGTCGCCATCCTGCACCACATATTCCTTGCCTTCGGCGCGCAGACGGCCGGCGTCCTTGGCGGCGGTTTCGCCGCCCAGCGTGACATAGTCATCAAAGCCGATGGTTTCGGCGCGGATGAACTTCTTCTCGAAATCGCCGTGGATTTCGCCGGCAGCCTGCGGAGCCTTGGAACCGCGCTTCACCGTCCAGGCGCGGGCTTCCTTGGGGCCGACGGTGAAGAAGGTGATCAGGCCGAGCAATTCATAGGCCGCGCGCACAACGCGGGCGAGGCCAGTTTCGTGGAGGCCCAGGCTCTCCAGATATTCCTGGCGGTCGGCTGGCTCCATCGTGGCGATCTCGGCTTCGATGGCGGCCGAAACCACCACGGCACTGGCACCGATCCCGGCGGCCATCTTCGCCACGGCCTCGCTCAAGGCGTTGCCGGTGGCGGCGCTGGCTTCTTCCACGTTGCACACATAGAGCACCGGCTTGGTGGTGAGCAGCTGGGCGTTCTTCAGGGCGCGGGCTTCGTCCTCATCCTTCGGCTCGGTCAGGCGGGCGGGCTTGCCGGCCTGCAGAAGGGCCAGCGCCTGGCCCAGCACCGCCGCTTGCACCTTTGCTTCCTTGTCGCCCTGCTGCGCCTTTTTCAGCAGCTGCGGCACGCGCTTTTCCAGGCTTTCAAGGTCGGCCAGCATCAGCTCGGTCTCGACGGTTTCGGCGTCTTCCACCGGATCGACCTTGCCGGCAACGTGGGTCACGTCATCATCGATGAAGCAGCGCAGCACATGCGCAATGGCGTCGGTCTCGCGGATGTTGGCGAGGAACTGGTTGCCCAGGCCTTCGCCCTTGGAAGCACCCTTCACCAGGCCGGCGATATCGGTGAAGCCCAATTGGGTTTCGATGATCTTCTGGCTCTTGGCGATGGACGCCAGCTTGTCGATGCGCGGGTCTGGCACGGCCACATTGCCCACGTTCGGCTCGATCGTGCAGAACGGATAATTGGCCGCCTGCGCCGCCGCGGTTTGCGTGAGCGCGTTGAACAGGGTGGATTTGCCGACGTTGGGCAGGCCGACGATACCGACGCGGATGGGCATGATGAAGTTCCTGGCAGGATGTTTGAGCGCTCTCTAGGGCGCGAAGTTCAGGGCTGCAACCGCAGCGCGATGTCGGACAGGTAGCGGGGTTCATCACCGGCCAGCAGCGTGGGCAGTTCGGCGGCCAGCACACCAAGAAGATCGGCGAGCGGGTCCATTTCCACCTTGGCGAAATTGCCCAACACGTGCCCGG
>NZ_JAUMBI010000202.1:0-8559 GCF_032115815.1 Sandarakinorhabdus sp. | reverse complement strand
GCTGACCGAGTCCATGCAGGGCCTGCCTGCGGCCAGCTTCAACCTGCCCGCCGGCGGTGCCTTCTCGCCGTTCGGCGGCCCGGTGCTGGTCAATCGCTATGCCCCTGATCCGCTGGGCCGTTTCGGCGACAACTGGAACAGCCGGCTGGGCACAGTGCTGGATGGCAATATTGGCAAGTGGCGCTGGAACCTCACAGGCAACTGGAATCACGCCGAAAATCGCAGCCGCATCGAACGCGGCATCGATGTGAGCGCGGCGCAGAGCCAGATCACGACCGGCGCGCTTTCACCCTACGGTGCCTTCAGCGGGCCGACTCTTACCGATACGGCCAGCAGCATCTCCGACAATCTCTCCGCCGATCTGTTGCTGAACGGCAGCCCGTTGCAGTTGCCGGCGGTGCCGCTGGCGCTGGCGCTGAAGGCGCAGGTGCAGCACCTGGCACTCGATGCGTCGGCCACCCGCGCGGGCCTGGTCAGCGCCGCGAACCTGTCGCGCACGCAGGGCAATTTCCAGGCGAATTTCGATCTGCCGATCGCCTCGTCTCGCGATAACGTGTTGCCTTTCCTCGGGAAATTCACGCTCAACGGCAATATCGCCGCCGATACGCTGTCCGATTTCGGCACGCTCATCACTTGGGGTGCCGGCGCCAATTGGGAGCCTTCGCCGGGCTGGAGCTTCATCGCCAGCTTCACCCGCGAACAGGGCGCGCCCAGCGTGGGCCAGTTGGGTGATCCCACCATCATCACCCCCAATGTGCGCGTGTTCGACTTCATCCGCGGTGAAACGGTGGACATCAGCCGGTTGGACGGCGGAAATCGCGCCCTTTTGAACGACACACGCCAAGTGTGGAAACTGGGTTTCAACCTGAAACCCTTTGAAAAGACGGATATTGTTTTCAACGCCAACTATGTCCACTCGCGCATCGACGATCCGATCGCGTCTTTCCCCACGGCGACGGCGGAACTGGAAGCGGCCTTCCCGGATCGCTTCACGCGCGATGCCGGCGGCCGGCTGCTGCAGATCGACAACCGCCCGGTGAATTTCGATTATTCTGAGCGGCAGGAGCTGCGCTGGGGTTTCACGCTCACCCAGGCGCTCAAGCCCGGCAAGGCCGAGCGGGCGGCCAGCGAAAAACGCATTGCCGAAACCCGCGCCAAGGCGGTCGAGGCGTTCCGGACCGGCCAGCCGCTGCCGCCCGAAATCCGCGCTTTCGCCCGCAATCCCTATGGTTTCACGCCGGGCCAGCGCCCGCCCGGTGCCGCCGGTGGGCCGGCTGCTGCCGGCGCGACGCCGCCCGCTGCCGCCGGTGGTCCGCCCGCTGCCGGAACGTCGCCGCCTGCTGCCGGCGCTGCACCACCCCCCGGTGGCGGCTTTGGCGGGGGCTTCCGCGGCGGCGGCGGTGGCGGCGGCCCGCCGCGCGGCTTCCTCGATGGCCGGTTGCAGTTCACCGTTTTCCACACCTGGACCTTCCGCAACGAAATCGGCATCCGCCCCGGCGTGCCGGTGCTTGATCTGCTGAATGGTTCGGCGGTCGGCTCGCAGGGCGGGGCACCGCGGCACCAAATTGAAACCCGGCTGGGCGGCGGCCGGCGCGGGATTGGCGGCAGCATCGGCGTCAACTGGCAATCGGGCACATCGGTGCTGGTCGACCCATCAGGCGCGTCGCAATCGCCGGACGATCTGTTCTTCTCATCGCGTGCTGTCGCCAATCTGCGGCTGTTCGTCGACCTTGGCCAGCGCCAGGATGTGCTGCTGAAGATGCCGTGGCTGCGCGGCAGCCGCATCAGCTTGCGCGTCGACAATCTGTTCAACGACCGCATCAACGTGAAGAACCGCCTCGGCGCCGAACCCATCGGCTTCCAGCGCGACCAGCTTGATCCGCTGGGGCGGACGGTGACGCTGTCATTGCGGAAATTGTTTTTCTAAGCGGCAGTTCCGTCACCCCGGCTTTCGCCGGGGTGACGGGGAAAATTCTAGCTCACCCGTTCCGTCGCCCGTTGATGCCAGCTGCGCAGCGCCGCCGCGTCATCCGGAAACGCAATCCCGATCCAGCCGGCAAAACCCACGATCGACAGCAGCGCGATATCCGCCAGCGTGAAGCGCTCCCCGGCCAGCCAGTCCCGATCAGCCAACTGGCCATCGAACCAGCCCAGCATCGCCACCGCCTGCACCTTCGCCGCTTCGCCCATGGCCGGAATCTGGTTGATCAGCTTGGCGGTGTAGGGATGGCCATGTTGCCAGAACAGGCTGACAGGTGTGCCAAAGCCGGTTTCCACCCGCCTGATCCACATGTCCGTCTCTGCTCGTTCGAACGGCGTCGTGCCGATCAGCGGTGGTTCCGGGTGGAGTTCATCCAGATAGCGGCAGATGCTGATGGTCTCGGCGATCACCCGGCCATCGTCCAGTTCCAGGAACGGCACCTGTCCGCGCGGGTTCAGCGCCACCACTTCATCCGATTTATGCTCGCGCGCCATCAGGGAGACCATCTTCTCTTCAAGGCTGATCCCCTTGGCGTTCAGGAACAGCCGCACCCGACGCGGATTGGGCGCCGGATCAGGCGCGGACCAGAGCAGCATCTGTCATCTCCCCGTTTCAATGCGCCAGCGTTGCATGGCCGGGGCTTTCGCGGCAAGGGCGGCCCATGCAATCGCCTGAAACCATTGCCCACCTCGAATCGCTCGATACCCGCCTGCGCTGGCTCAGCGCCTGGACGATCCACAACGCCAATCACCTGCGCCCCAGCCGTGATGGCGTGAAGGTGGGCGGCCATCAGGCCAGCTGCGCCAGCATGTCCAGCATCATGGCCAGCCTGTATTTCGCAGCATTGGGCCCCAATGATCGGGTGGCAGTGAAGCCCCACGCCGGGCCGCTGCTGCACGCCATCCATTACCTGATGGGCAATCAGAACCTTGATAAACTTCAGAATTTCCGTGGCTTCGGCGGCGCGCAATCCTACCCCAGCCGCACCAAGGATGTGATCCCGGTCGATTTCTCCACCGGCTCGGTCGGCCTCGGCGTTGCGATCACCGCCTTCGCCTCGCTGTTCCAGGATTATCTCGTCGCCCACGGCCGGCTGGCCCCCGCCGAAACCGGCCGCATGATCGCGTTGATGGGCGATGCCGAGCTGGACGAAGGCAATATCTATGAAGCCCTGATCGAGGCGTACAAGCACGATATCCGCAACCTGTGGTGGATCGTCGATTACAACCGCCAGAGCCTTGATCACACCACCGCCGATCGCATGTTCCGCCGGTTTGACGATATCTTTGAAACCTGCGGCTGGCGGGTTATCACGCTGAAGCACGGCCGCCGGCTCGCCGCCGCCGTGGCCGGGCCGGGGGGGCAGCACTGGATCAATGGTTCGATGATTGCCCCAACGCCGATTATGCCGCGCTCACCTATCAGGGCGGCGCCGCGTGGCGGGCGCGGCTGACCGCCGATCTGGGCGCGGCAGTGGCGCCGATCCTGAACAGCCATGACGATGACGCGCTGGCGCTGTTGATGACCGATCTGGGCGGCCACTGCATTGCGTCCCTGCTCGATGCCTATGCGCAGGCGGCCAGCGATGATCGCCCCTGCCTGATCATTGCCTATACGGTGAAGGGCAGGGGCTTGCCGTTTGCCGGCCACAAGGACAATCACGCCGGCCTGATGACGCCCACCCAGATCGAGGGGCTGCGTGATCAACTGGGCATTGCGGCGGGGCAGGAGTGGGAGAAATGGGCTGGCCTTGGCGACAACCAGGCCGCCGCGCTGAAGGCCTTCGTCGCCAACAGCCCCGCCGCCGCCCTGCTGCGCGACCGGTCGTTTGATGCGGTGTCGGTGCCCGCCATCCCGGCGCCCGCGGGCGAGGAGCAGGCCACCCAATCCGCCTTCGGCCGTATCCTCTTCGATCTGGCCAAGGCCGGCGGGCCGCTGGCGGATCGCATCGTCACCACATCACCCGATGTCACGGTTTCGACCGGGCTTGGCCCGTGGGTGAACGCGCGCGGCCTGTTTCGGCGCCAGCAGATGCCCGATGTGTTCCGCGCCGCGAAAATCCCCTCGCCGCAGAAATGGCAAGGGCAGGGCAGTGGGCAACATGTGGAACTTGGCATCGCCGAACATAATCTGTTTCTGGTGCTCGCCGCCGCGGGCCTCACCGCGCCGCTGTTCGGCACGCGGTTGATCCCGATTGGCACCGTCTACGATCCGTTCATCGCCCGCGGCCTCGATGCGCTGAATTATGGCTGTTATCAGGATGCCCGCTTCATCCTGGTCGCGACACCATCGGGCGTCACGCTGGGGCCGGAAGGCGGCGCCCACCAATCGATAAACCCGCCACTGATCGCCATGGGCCAGCCCGGCCTGACCCATTACGAGCCGGCCTATGCCGACGAACTGGCGCTGCTGCTGCATCACGCCTTCGGCCATGTGCAGGATCCCGACGGGGAAAGCGTTTATTTCCGGCTTTCCACCCGCAGCATCGCGCAGGTGCCGCGCGCCGATGATGATTGGCAGGCCGGGGCGATTGCCGGCGGTTATTGGCTGCGCAAGCCTTCGCTGGGCGCAGAAGCCGCCATTGTCGCCATGGGCGCGCTGATGCCCGAAGCCCTTGCCGCCTGGGAGGCGCTCATCGACGACATCCCCGGCCTTGGCCTGCTCGCCGTCACCAGCCCTGATCTTCTGCATCGCGGCTGGCGGGCCGGGAACAGCCATGTCGAAGCTCTGCTTGCGCCGCTGCGGCCGGGTGGTCGGCTGGTCACCCTGTGCGATGCTGCCCCGGCCAGCCTGTCGTGGTTGGGCGGCGTTCACGGCCACCGCGTCGTGCCGCTGGGGGTGGACCGCTTTGGCCAGACCGGCGATCTCGTCGATCTGTTCGCGGCCTATGCGCTCGACGAAGCTGCCATCATCACCGCCATGGCAACGGCGCTCAGCGCATGAATGGCCTGATCAGCCTTGCCGCTATCCTTGCCATCCTGCTGGCACTGGGTGTCCTCATCGGCTTGGCAGATCGCCGCTATTTCTCGGCACGTTGGCTGCTGGCCGCCGCCGCGCTGGTGGCATTGAACGATGCGCTGCTCACCAATGTCTATGGCCTGCTGCCCGATCTGATCGGCGGCGATTGGAATTGGCAGGGCAAGGCGCTGGCGCTGGCCGCCACGCTGGCCATTGCCGCACTGGCCCCGTTCGGTTGGCAGCGCTGCGGCCTCACGCTGGCCCAGGCGCCCGGCAGCAGCCAAGCGGCGTTGCCCGTGGTGCTGCTCTATGGCGGCTTCTTCGCTGCCATTGCGCTGGCGTTCCCCGGTGAGCCGGGCGATGCCGAAACCCTGGCCTTCCAGCTCAGCCTTCCGGGGCTGGAGGAAGAAATCTTCTATCGCGGCCTGCTGCTGTTTGCGCTCGATCGCGCCTTTGCCGGGCGGCAGCGGTTTCTGGGTGTGGAGTGGGGCTGGGGCGCGCTGCTGTCGTGCCTGCTGTTCGGTCTCGCCCACGGCTTCAGCTATGGCACCGAGGGTTTCTCCGCCGATCCGGCAACGATGGTGCTCACCGCGGTTCCGGCGCTGCTGGGGGTATGGCTGCGCCTGCGCACCGGAAGCCTGCTGCTGCCGATCCTGCTGCACAATCTGGGCAACTCGCTGTCGCTGCTAGTGTGATCAGAGCCCGCGGGTGATGGCCTGCGAAGCCTGCAGCAGTTCCGGCAGGATCTTGGTGCGCATGCCGTCCAGATCGGTGCGGGATGAAGGGCAGCACACGTTCAACGCCGCCAGCACCCGGCCATCGGCACTGCGGATCGGCACCGAAATCGAGCCCAGGCCGATTTCCAGTTCCTGATCGACCATCGAATAACCGGTGAGCCGCACATTCTCGATCTCGGCGCGCAGCTTGACCTTCGAGGTGACGGTGTAGGGCGTGATGGGTTGCAGTGTCACCCGATCAAGATAGCGGTGCATCGAGTCCACTGGCTCGGCGGCCAGCAGCACCCGGCCGGTTGACACCGCATGCGCCGGGGCTCTGCCGCCCACGGAAATGCTGACATTGACCAGCCGATCCGATGTGGTGCGGGCGATGTAGGTGACATCGTCGCCGGTCAACACCGCGCAGAACACCGATTCCTGCAGAGTCTTGGACAGATCGTTCATGATCGGCTGCGCGACTTCCAGGATGCCCATTGACGACAGCGCCGAATAGCCCAGTTCAAGCACCTTGGGCTTGAGGCTGAACACCTTGTCGTCCTTTTCGGCATAACCTTCGCGCACCAGCGTCAGCAGGAAACGCCGCACGGTGGCGCGCGTCATGCCGGTGGCGCGGGCGATCTCGCTCAAGGTCATGCGCGGACGCGTGCGGGTGAAGGCGCAGATCACCTCGAGACCGCGCGCCAGCGAGTTCACATAGTCACGGTCGCTGATGTCGTTGGTGTCGGCTGCGGCCATTACTGTTCCGTCTTCATGCTTTTGCATGCGGCGCACCCTAGCGATGAAACGCCGCCAATCCACAGAAATTTCGCTGCCAGCACCGCGTGCGGACTCCACGGCGGCGATGCAGACAGTGCGTGTGATGGCACGGACGCTGCCAGTTTCCAAGCGTACATGCGGTCGCCCTGCGAACAAACTTGCCATGGTTTTGGAGATAGGCAACAGATTGGCGCATCACCGGCGCAAGCAATGACGGAGTCGACATGAGTATCCGCAACACCCCCGAAGACGTGCACGACCTGGATCGCCGTTATGTCTTCCATCCCTTCACCTCGCTGGCGGATCACCAGCGTGATGGCGCTGCGTTCGTGCTCACCCATGGGGCCGGCGCCCGTCTGACCGACACGACCGGCCGCGAATATGTTGATGCGATGGCCGGCCTGTGGTGCGTGAATGTCGGCTATGGCCGCACGGAGATTGGCGAGGCGATGGCCGCACAATCAACCCGCCTGAGTTATTGCCACGCCTTTTCCGGCATGACGAGCGACACGCCGGCCATCCTGTCCCAGCGCCTGATCGAGATGGCGCCCCCCGGCATGGCGCGTGTGTTCTATGGTAACAGCGGGTCCGACGCCAACGACACGCAGGTGAAGCTGGCCTGGTATTACAACAACATCCTGGGCCGGCCGCAGAAGAAGAAGATCATCGCCCGCCAGCGCGGCTATCATGGTGTGACCATCATGACGGCGGGCATGACCGGCCTGCCCGGCCTGCATGCCGGGTTCGATCTGCCGCTGCCGATGATCCGCCACGCCATGGCGCCGCGCCGGCTGTGGGAAGGCCATGGCCTGACCGATGCCGAATTCACCGCCAAGCTGGTGGCCGATCTGGAAGCACTGATCGCAGCGGAAGGCGCCGACACGATCGCCGCCATGATCATGGAGCCGTTGATGGGCGCGGGCGGCGTGATCGCGCCGCCGGCGGGCTATTACGAGGCCGTGCAGGCCATCTTGCGCCAGCACGATATCTTGCTGATTGCCGATGAAGTGATCTGCGGGTTTGGCCGCCTGGGCCAGATGTTCGGTTCAACCGTGTTCGGCATCGCGCCCGACATGATGACCGTCGCCAAGGGGCTGACTTCGGCCTATTTCCCCTTGTCGGCGTGCATCGTTTCGCAGCGCGTGTGGGATGTGCTGGTGGCCGGCGGCGAGCAATATGGCGCCTTCGGCCATGGCTATACCTATTCCAGCCACCCGGTTGGTGCCGCCGCCGCGCTGGCCAACCTCGACATCATCGAATCCGAAGGGCTGGTGGCCCGCGCGGCGGAGATGGGGACCTATCTGCAGGCGCGGCTGCGCGAGGCGTTCGTGGGCCACAGTCTGGTGGGCGAAGTGCGCGGCCAGGCGCTGATCGCTGCGGTGGAGTTCGTCGATCGCGTTGAAGACAGCGGCCCGGTGGCCTTCGATCCGGCACTGAAGGTGGCGCCGCGCATCGTCAAGGGCGCGCTGGCCCGCGGCGTCATCGGCCGTGCCCTGCCGTCATCCGACGCCGTTGCCTTCTCGCCGCCGTTCGTCATCTCTCGCGCCGAGATCGACAAGGCGGTCATGGCTTTCCGCGATGCCGCCGACGAAGTGGCGGCCGAGCTGGGCCGCTAGCCCTGCTTGCGCTGCCACGCCGCCCAGGTTGTGGCCCAGTTGGCCGGGTCGTTGATGTCCCGGTCAGACAGCTTGGCAACAACCTGATTGTGGGGGGCTGATCGCACGGTTTCGGGTTCGCGATAGGCTTCGTCGATCACGTGGGCCAGGACATCGATCCAGTAATCAATGTCTTCGCGGGACCACATCTCGCCGGCTTCGGGCGTGAAGGGTTGCGGAACGATCCACGGTTCGTGGCTGAGCCAGAAGGCGTCGATGCCGAAATCCGCCATGCGGTTCTGCACGTCGACGGCGCTGATGCCGGTGTCCTCGAACAATGTGCCCAGGCTGTAGCGGGTCATTTCAAGGCGCGGGCTGGTCTGATCGGGGTGGGAACGTGTGACGCCGCGCAGGGTGAGCAGCCGCTTTTCCATATAGTTGTTGAGCAGCACCGAGAGATCGCTGGCTTCGGCCAGCCCCTCGGCGCCCATCGCCCGCGTCCAGGCATAGGCCTTGAACACCTGCTGCAGAT
>NZ_JAUMBI010000201.1:0-28837 GCF_032115815.1 Sandarakinorhabdus sp. | reverse complement strand
GCCTGCTAATCAACGGCGGTCTGCCCAACGGTCTGACCGGCTCGATCCAGCACAATGGTGCGGCGCAGCAGGTGAACCTGGTGGTCGCCGGACCTGACAGCATAGTCATGAACTGGGACGGCACCGATTTCACCGCGGCTGTGCCCGGTGGCCAGGGTGGCAATGGCGTGTGGAACGCCACCAACACCAATTGGACCGGCGAAGCCCCCGGCGAAATCAACGCCACCTGGCAGAACAACGCTGTCGGCATCTTCGGCGGCACCGGTGGTTCGGTCGATGTGGCCAGCAACTTCAACTTCGCCGGCCTCGGCTTCCAGGCTGATGGCTATGTGCTGAACGATGCGGGCGGCAGCCTAAACACCAACAGCACGCTGGGCAGCTTCATCTCGGTCGATGGCGGCCTCACCGCCACCATCAACGCCACCATCGGCGGCACCGGCCAGCTGTTCAAGCAAGGCGCTGGCACGCTGGTGCTGGGCGGCAACAACACGCTCACCGGGGACGTCAACCTGGCCAACGGCACCCTCGCCGTCACCAGCAATGGCGCGCTGGGCCTGGGCTCGCTGATCGCCACCGGTGGTACCACCCTCGCCAGCGGCACCGCGCCGTCGCAGGGCACCATTACTTTGGCGAGCAACGTGGTGCTGAACGGCCTGCTCAACGTCGATCTGAAGGGCACCACGGGCAACATCGCGCCCGACGGCACGCTTACGGCCGATGGCAACAATCTGGTGCTGAACGGCACCGTGTCGGGTGCAGGCGGCCTGTCGGTCGGCGGCTTCGGTGCGCTGGTGCTGAACGGCGCCAACACCTACACCGGCGGTACGCTTGCCACCTTCGCTGCCATCTATGTGGGCACCGATTCGGCCCTGGGCACTGGCGCGCTCACCCTGAACAACGGCGTGCTGGGCAACGCCAGCGGCGCAACCCGCACACTTGCCAACAACATCGTGCTGGCGGGCGATGGCACCGTGCTCGGCCCGAACGATCTGGTGTTGAACGGTACCATCTCGGGCGCCGGCTCGCTGACCAAGCAGACCACCAGCACACTGACCCTGAATGGCATCAACAGCTATGCTGACGGCACCGATCTGTTCGGTGGCACCATCGTTGTTGGCACCAACAGCGCGCTGGGCGCCGGTCAGCTCCGGGTGGAAGATGCGGGCCAGACCACCACGCTGCGCGCGGGCATCGATGGCCTCAACGTCGGCAACGCCGTTGTGCTGGGCACCAATGCCAACCTGATCGTCGACAGCCAGGCATTCAACTTCACCCTTTCGGGTGCCGTTGGCGGCGTGGGTGCACTCACCAAGGTGGGCAGCGGCAACCTGAACCTGACCAATGCCAACGGTTATTCCGGCGGCACCCTGCTGAACGCCGGCTCGATCAGCGTGTTCACCAACACCTCGCTGGGTGGCGGCTCCCTGATCATGCAGGATGGCACCAGCCTGATCGCTGGTGCGAATGCGCTCAGCCTTGCCAATGCGGCGGTGCTGAACGGCAACAGCACTGTCAATACCAACGGCTTCGTGCTCACCATGTCCGGCATCCTCAGCGGTTCCGGCACGCTGGTCAAGGCCGGCACGGGCCCGCTGATCCTGTCGGGCACCAACAGCTATAGCGGCGGCACCAGCCTCAACACCGGTGCCATCGTGATTGCCAACAACAGCGCCCTGGGCACCGGCACGGTGACGATGGCTGATAGCACCGCCCTGGTCTCGGCCCTGGCGAACACGGTGATCGGCAACAACATCGTGACGCTGGGCAACGGCACGCTCAACACGCTGACAAACAACTTCACCATCAATGGCATCATCTCGGGCGCCGGTTCGATCACCAAGGTCGGCACTGGCAACCTGTTCCTGAACGGTGCCAACAGCTACGCCGGTGGCACCGCGCTGAACGCCGGCACCATCACCGTGGGCAACAATGCGGCACTGGGCACCGGCACGCTCACCATGGCGGATGTCACCTTCCTGGTCGCCGGCGTCGATGGCCTGAATGTCGGCAATGCCGTCGTCACGCTGGGCAACGGCACCATCGATACCGGTGCCAACGTCTTCACCCTGTCGGGCATCCTGTCGGGCGCCGGCAGCTTCACCAAGATCGGCAGCGGCAACCTAATCCTGACCAACGCCAACACCTATGCTGGCGGCACCGCGTTGAATGTCGGCACCGTCACGGTGGCCAACAACAGCGCGCTGGGCACCGGCACGCTCACCATGGCCGGCGGCACCACGCTGGCAGCGGGCGCCAACGGCCTTGCGCTGGCCAACGCCATCACCACGCTGGGTGTTGGCACGATCGACACCGCCGGCAACATGTTGACGCTGAACGGCGTCATCGACGGCGCCGGTTCGCTGAACAAGGTGAACACGGGCAACCTCGTGCTGAACGGCGCCAACCTCTACGCGGGCGGCACCACCATCAACGGCGGCACCGTCACTGTGGGCACCAACACCGCGCTCGGCACCGGTGGTGTCGTGATGGCCGATGGCACCATGCTGCGCGCTGGTGTGGATGGGCTGGCTCTGGCCAACCTTATCACCATCAACGGCACCAGCACGATGAACACCCAGGGCTTCACCTTCACGCTGAACGGCGTGATCGACGGCGCGGGTGCGCTGGCCAAGATCGGCACCGGTACGCTGGTGCTGAATGGCGCCAACACCTACGCGGGCGGCACCGCGCTGAATGCCGGCACCATCCGCGTTGGCAACAACAGCGCGCTGGGTATCGGCACGCTCACCATGGCGGACGGCACTACGCTGGCTTCGGGCGCTGCGGATCTGGTGCTGGCCAATGCCATCACCACGCTGGGTGTTGGCAACATCGATACCGCCGGCAACACGCTGACGCTCAATGGTGTCATTGATGGCGCCGGTTCGCTCACAAAGGTGAACACGGGCAACCTCGTGCTGAACGGTGCCAACACCTACCCGGGTGGCACCAGCATCAACGGCGGCACCGTCACCGTGGGCACCAACGCGGCGCTGGGCACCGGTGGTGTCGTGATGGCCGATGGCACCATGCTGCGCGCGGGTGTGGATGGGCTGGCTCTGGCCAACCTGATCACCATCAATGGCACCAGCACGATGAACACCCAGGGCTTCACCTTCACGCTGAATGGCGTGATCGACGGTGCGGGCACGCTGGCCAAGATCGGCACCGGTACGCTGGTGCTGAATGGCGCCAACACCTATGCGGGTGGCACCGCGCTCAATGCCGGCACCATCCGTGTTGGCAACAACAGCGCGCTGGGCACCGGCAACCTCGCCATGGCCGCCGGCACCTTCCTGCAAGCGGGTGCGGCCGGCGTGACGCTGGCCAACAGCATCGGCATGGCTGGCGGTGCCACGGTTGACGTGGCCGGGCAGACGCTCACCCTGGGCGGCGTGATCTCGGGCACCGGCCCGTTGTCGGTGATCGACAGCGCCGCCAACCCGGCGTCCGATCTCACCCTCACTGGCGTCAACACCTACACGGGCGGCACGGTTGTCACCGGCACGCAGGTGCGGGTCAGCCAGGATGCCAACCTGGGCAACGCCGCGGGCGGCATCACGCTCAACGGCGGCACGCTGTGGACCACGGCCAGCTTCAGCTCGGCCCGGGCGGTCACGCTCGGCACCGGCGGCGGCACGGCACGTGTGGCTCCGGGCACCGCGCTCACCCTCACTGGTGTGGTCAGCGGCACGTCGCTCACCAAGATCGGTGGTGGCGAGCTGGTTCTGAACAGCGCCAACACCTACGCCGGCGGCACTACCCTGACGATGGGCCGCATCACGGTTGGCAACAACGCCGCTCTGGGCACCGGTGCGCTGGCCATGGCCGATGGCACCACGCTGGGCGCTGGCGCCAACAACGTGGTTCTGGCCAATGCAATCAGCACCGCGGGCGTTGGCACGGTTGATACCGGCACCAACACGCTCACCCTCGCCGGTGTCGTGTCGGGTCCGGGTTCGATCGCCAAGGTCGGTACCGGCAATCTGGTGCTGAACGGCGCCAACACCTACGCCGGTGGCACCGCGCTCAACGCTGGCACCATCACCGTGGGCAACAACGCGGGCCTTGGCACCGGTGTGCTGACCATGGCCGATGCAACGACCCTCAGCGCTGGTGTGACCGGCCTCACCGTGGCGAACAACATCGTCACGCTGGGCGCGGCCACCATCAACAGCGGCGCGTCGCCGTCTGCCTTCACGCTTTCGGGTGTGATCAGCGGCGCGGGCAGCGTCAGCAAGACCGGCACCGGCATCCTGACCCTGTCGGGTGCCAGCACTTACACCGCCACCACCACCGTGGCTGCCGGGGCCCTGAACGTGACCGGCAGCCTGGTCTCGGCGGTCACCGTCAACTCCGGTGCGGCGCTGAACGGCACCGGCACCGTTGGCGCGCTGAACGTGCTGGCGGGCGGCTCGGTGAACCCGGGCGCTTCGGGCACCACCAACACAGCCACCCTCACCGTCACTGGTGCGGCGACGCTGGCTGGCACGTACAATGTCAATGTCATCGGTTCGACCAACGATCGCATCACGGCGGGCGGCGCGCTCACCCTGGGCGGCACGCTGGCCGTTGCGGCGACAACAACGCCGGCCTTCCCGACCTTCAACGCGCTCTACACTGTGGCTAGCGGTGCAACCCGTACGGGCACCTTCGCCACCACCACGGGCCTTGAAACGTTCGGCATCGCCTTCAACCCGGTGGTGGAATACACCACCACGCAGGCGAACATCCGTCTGGCACCGCAGAGCCTGGTGACGCTGGGCAACCGCTTCGGCGGCATCAGCGGCAACGCGCTGGAAGTGGCGCAGGCCTTCGATCGTGCGGTTGCCGGCGGTTACAACCCGCAGGCCTTCTTCGCGGTCTATGCCAACGCCGGTTCCAACCTGCCGCGCACCCTGCGCGAAATGTCGGGTGAACAGCGTGCCACCGAACGGCGCGTGGTGCTGGACAGCAACCGCGTCACCCGCGAAACCGCGTTTGATCGCCTGAACCTCGGCATGGCCTCCATGGCTGGCCAGCAGGTCAGCACCAGCGATGGGGACAGCTCGCTCACCTTCTGGCTGCGCGGTGCGGGTACGTGGGGCAAGGCGCAGACCAGCGGTGCAGCCACCAGCTTCCAGACCGAACAGCTGGGCCTGCTTACAGGTATTGATTGGTCGCGCGACACGCTGACCGTGGGCGGCATGTTCCACTACACGACGACGAATGTCGAATTCGGCGTCTTGGGCGGCAGCAGCCGGGTGGAAAGCGTTGGCGGCGCCGTCTATGCGGGCTGGCGTCAGCAGGACTCCGGCTTTGTGATCAACGCCGGTGTCAGCTTGGCCGGCGCCCGCACCAACGGCAGCCGTGCCATCACCCTGGCTGGCTTCACCCAGTCGCTGGCAGGCAGTACCACCGGCACCACCTATCAGGTGTTTGGTGAACTGGCCTTTGATCTGGCCAAGGGCACAAACACGCGGATCGAACCGTTCGTGCGCAATGCCTATATCGGGGCCGATATTAAGGCGCTCACCGAAACCGGCGGTATCGCCGCCCTCACTGCGCCGCGCGCATCGTACAACATCAATGTGACCAACGCCGGTATGCGCTTTGGCACGGCCCTGAACGGCAAGATTGATGTGAACGCCAGCGCGGCCTGGCAGCGCACGTCGGGTGCCCGCGAAGCGGCGACGCAGATCGGTATCCCCGCGGTCGGCCAACTGGCCAACATCCGCTCGGTCAGCATCGACAAGGATGCCCTGCTGCTGCAGGCCGGGCTTGGTGCCAACTTGTCTGACAAGATCCGGATCGGCGTCGATTACTCGGGGCTGATCGGCGCACGCAACGACGATCACGGCGGTCGCGCCACCCTAAACTTCGCATTCTGATCGCAAAGATCATAAGGCCTAACAATCGAACGGCGGTCCCTTCGGGGGCCGCCGTTTCGCTTTGGGCCTGGAACACCCTGCTTCGACCTGCCACACAGGGCAGGGGCCGCCTGGCGCGCATTGTGCCATTGACCGGCAACCCCTTGCCTTCCTATCGGAACGCCCATGACCTTTGCCGCCAACTTCATGTCCGACAACGCCGCCGCGCCCTGCCCGGAGGTGTTGAACGCGCTTGCCGCTGCCGCTCCGGCCCAGAATGCTGGTTATGATGGCGATGAATGGTCCCGCCGGCTTGATGGCCTGTTCACCACCCTGTTCGGGCGGGACTGCATGGCGGTGCCGGTGAGCACCGGCACCGCCGCCAATGCGCTGGCGCTGGCCTGCCTGGTGCCGCCGTGGGGCGCGGTGGCCTGTCATACCGAAGCGCACATCCATGTCGATGAATGCGGCGCGCCGGAATTCTACACTGGTGGTGCCAAGCTGATGCTGTGCGCAGGCGATCACGGCAAGCTGACGCCCGCCGGGCTGGACGCCGGCCTCGCCAGCCACCGTAATGATGTGCACCAGGTGCAATTGTCGGCGCTGTCGATCACCCAGGCCACCGAATGCGGCACCGTCTACACGCCGGCCGAACTCGCCGCGCTCACTGCTCACGCTGCCGCCAAGGGTTGGCGCGTACACATGGATGGCGCGCGTTTCGCCAATGCCGTGGCGCAATTGGGCTGTAACCCAAGCGAAATGGTGGCCGGCGTCGATGCGCTCAGCTTTGGCTGCATCAAGAATGGCGGCCTTTCGGCCGAAGCGCTGGTGCTGTTCGATCTTGCCCTCGCCGATCAATTGCGTTGGCGCCGCAAGCGCGCCGGGCAGATGCCATCCAAAGGCCGGTTCAACGCGGCCCAGATCATCGCCATGGTGGAAGATGGTGTGTGGCTGCGCAACGCCCGCGCCGCCAATGCCGGCGCGCAGGCGCTCGCCGCCGCCGCCCAGGATCGCCTGCTCCACCCCGTGCAGGCCAACGAAGTCTTCGCGCAACTCGCCCCCGGCGAACCCGATCGGTTGCGTGCCCAGGGCTTCCACTTCTATGATTGGGGCGATGCTGGCTCCAACGAAGCTCGGCTGGTGGTGAGCTGGGACACGCCGGCCTCCCACGTCGAGGCGCTGGCCCGCGCGCTGGCAGCAGGTTGATGGCAACGACTGAAGGCCGCTTCACCCCGCTGGCCTGGTTCGCCTTCATCGTCTGCACCCTGATCTGGGGCAGCACCTGGTTCGTGATCCGCACGCAACTGGGTGAGGTGCCGCCCAGCTGGTCGGTCACCTGGCGCTTTGCGTTGGGCGCCGCCGTGATGTTCGGCCTGTGCCTGGTCAGGGGCAAATCCTTGCGGCTCACCGGCCGCCAGCACGGTTTTGCGCTGCTCGTTGCGGTCAGCCAGTTCGTGCTCAATTTCAATCTCGTCTACCGGTCCGAACAATATCTCGCCTCCGGCCTGGTCAGCCTCACCTTCGCCTTCCTGCTTGTCACCAACACGGCGCTGTCGGCGGCGTTCCTGGGCCAGCGCGTCACCGGCCGCTTCATGATCGGCAGCGCCATCGGGCTGGCCGGCGTGGCCCTGTTGTTCGCGCCCGATCTGGGCAAGCCGGGCGGCGAACAGATGGGACTTGGCCTCGCCCTCGCGTTCGGCGGCGTCTTCTCCGCCAGCATCGCCAATGTGCTGCAGGCCACGCCGCAGGGCCGTGCGATGCCTCTGGAAGCCGGCATTGCCTGGGCGATGGCTTGGGGTGCGCTGATCGATGGTGCGGTGGCGTGGGGCATTTCGGGCCCGCCCGTCATTTCCACGGCGCCCGTCTATCTGGCCGGCCTTGCCTACCTCGGCATTGCCGCGTCGGCCGTCGCCTTCAACCTCTATTACATCCTGATCCGCACCGTGGGGGCGGGGCCGGCGGCGTGGAACGGCGTGGCGGTGCCGGTGGTGGCGATGGCGCTCTCCACCTTGCTGGAAGGCTATCAATGGACCCTGACCGCCGTTGCCGGCATCGCACTGGCGCTCATCGGCCTCACCATCGCGCTGAGGGCCAAGGCGAGCCAATCGTAAAAGTCCCTAGGTAGCCATCCCGATTCCCTCAAGCGCCCCAGATGCCAATATCGGGGCGGGAGACAGGATGATGGTGTTCAGCAACAGCTGCGGGCAATGCAAGGTGCGGGATCAAGCCCTGTGCGGGGTCTTGTCCGATATCGAACTGGCGCCTTTGGCTGCCTGTGGCGTGCAGCGCACGCTGGCTCGCGGCGAGACGCTGGTGCGCGCCGGCGATTCAGCCCCGGTTTGCGCCAATATCCAGCGCGGCCTGATGAAGATCAGCGATATCAATCCGGCCGGCCAGGAAGTGATCGTGGGCCTGCTGTGGCCGGGCGATTTCGTTGGCAGGCCGTTCCGCAGCGAACAGCCCGCCCTGCATGACGTGGTGGCGCTGACGCCGGTGAGCCTGTGCCTGTTTCCACAGCGCCACATGGAGCGGGCCCTGACCGAGAATCCAAGCATGGAGCGCGCCCTGCTGAGCCGCACGCTGGCCGAGCTGGAAGCGGCCCGCACCCACTGTTCAAAGCTGGCGCGGGCAACCGCCTTGGCCCGCGTTGCCGGCTTCATCGTCGAATCGGCCCGGCGCACGGATACATTCGGCAGCGAGCGTGACAGCGAAACCGTGACGACCATCGAACTGCCGCTGAGCCGGGGCGAGATGGCGGATCTGCTCGGCCTGACCATCGAAACCGTCAGCCGCCAGATGTCGCGGCTGAAGAGCGCCGGGGTGATCGGGCTGCCTGGCGGCCGCCACGTGGTGATCCATGATCCCGATGCGCTGGCGGAAGCCGCCGAAGAATTGAACTGAGGGGAGAGACGCGATGAAAACGATCCTTGTGCATATCGAAGGTGACGATGGCCAGGAGGCAAGGCTGAATGCCGCCTTCGATCTGGCGCGCGCCGCCGGCGGCCATCTCGTCTGCCTGTCGGTGATGCCCTATGCCGCCTATGCGCTGGGCGATCCGGCGATGGGCGCCTTTCCGGTGACCACGCTGATCGACGCAGTGGAAGCCCGCCGCAAGGAAGAGCGCACCGCCGTGGAAGCGCGGCTGAACCGCGAAGGCGTCAGCTGGGAATGGCAGTCTGCCGATGGCGATTCCAGCGATCGGCTGGTCGAATATGCTCGTCTGGCCGATGTGGTGGTGATGAGCGCCGGGCCGTTTTCGCGTCAGGCCGCGCTGCAATTGGGGATTACCGGCGATGTCGCCATCCGTTCCCCGGCGCCGGTGCTGGCGGTGCCGCCCAACGCCCGCGGCATCACGGTGGCCGGCCCGGCACTTGTGTGCTGGGATGGCGGCCAGGAAGCGGCGCGGGCGCTGCGTGCGGCGCTGCCGCTGTTGGCGCTGAGCGAGGCCGTTACCCTGCTGACCGTGGAAGAAAAGGACACGTCCTTCGGTGTGCGCGCCGCAGCGGCCTTTCTGTCCCGCCACGGCATTCATGCCGATGTGCTGGAACGCGCCCAGGGCAGTTCCAGCATCGAACAGGTGATCCGTTCGGTGGCGGCGGAACGGCAGGCGGCGTGGATCGTGCAGGGCGCTTATGGCCACAGCCGCATGCGCCAGATGCTGTTTGGCGGGGTGACGCGCGGCCTGCTGGCGGATGCGCCGGCACCAATCCTGATCGCCCATTGATCTGGATCAAGGCGAAGGCCGGACGGGCTTGGCAATTTCTTGAGGGACGCCCGGTGGCGGGCGCAGCTTGGGAGAGGGGAAATGAAATTCGAATTCCGCGAAGAGCATGGCGTGGCGATCGAAGGCGCCAAACAGGCCGTTCCTGCACCTGAACAAGGTGTAAGGCGACTGGATTTTGACTTGCCAAACAAACTGTTGGCCCAACTGGTGGGTGCCGGTGCGGCTTATCTTTCCATCATGTATGTTGCGTTTCAGGCCGGCACCGGGCTTGGTTTGATCTTCGTGGTGTTCGGTCTGGTGCTGGTGGCCTATTACGGGTTGCCCTTGATGATGCAGCAGGCGTCGGGCCCCAACAAGGATGACGTCCCGCGCAAGGGAGCGTGGGGAATTGATACCGCCAGCGGCTATCTTTCAGGCCGGGCAGCCTATGCCCAGGTGATGACGGTGCCGTTGCTGATGGTGGCCTGGGCCATCTTCGTGGCCGTGATTACCTGATTTCCCCGTTTCAGGGGTTGGTTGTCGACCGGACTGCATCCTCCGTCTCCCACCCATCCTGCGGGGGGTGACGCCGGGCCGATCAACCAACGGAAGGCCGTCGACCCGGGCAGGGACGACGGCCTTCCTTCTTTCTGGTGTGTCACGCGGCCTTCGGCAGCGCCTGTGCCAGCCGCCAGAGTTTCTCCGGCGTCGCGGGCATCTCCACCTGTTGGCCATCCAGTGCATCGATGATGGCGTTGATCACCGATGGCATGGCGCCAATCGTGCCGGCCTCGCCGCAGCCCTTCACGCCCAGCGGGTTGGTGGGCGACGGGGTGTTGAGCGTTTCGAAGGCCACCGCCGGCGGCATCACGTCGGCGCGCGGGATTCCATAGTCCATCAGGCTGCCGGTGATCAGCTGGCCGGCTTCGTCATAAACGATATTTTCCAGCACCGCCTGGCCCAGCCCCTGCGCAATGCCGCCGTGGATCTGGCCTTCCACCAGCATCGGGTTCACCAGCACGCCGAAATCATCGACCAGGCTGTACCGGGTGACGGCGATCATGCCGGTATCCGGATCCAGCTCCACCTCGGCGATGTGGCAGCCGTTGGGGAAGGTGGGCGCGGGCTTGGATTCCTTGGTGGTGTACCGGCTGCGGCCATCCAATGCGCCGGGGTGGCGGCTGGCGAGTTCGGCCCAGCTCAGCGTGGCATTGCTGCCGCGCGCCTTGAACAGGCCATCGCTGTAATCGACGTCGCTGCCCAGATCTTCACTGGCCAGCGCAGTGCCGCGGGCAATCATGTCGTCGGCACACACCAGCACGGCGCCGCCGCCGAACGCCATCGATCGCGAGCCACCAGTGCCGCCGCCCACCTCCATGCGGGTTGTGTCGCCCTGCACGATGCGGATCTGGTCCATCGGCACGCCGAGTTTCGCCGCAGCGACCTGCGCATAGACGGTTTCATGGCCCTGGCCGTTGGATTGGGTGCCGACCGACATTTCGATGGTGCCATCGGCCGCAACCCGCACATCGGCATGTTCCTCGGTGCCGCCACCGCCAGCGATTTCGACATAATAGGCCATGCCGCGACCAAGGCGCTTGCCGCGCTTGGCGGCTTCCGCCTTGCGCCCTGCGAAGCCGGCCCAATCGGCCACCTGCTTGGCGCGTTCCAGCACGGCGGGGAAATTGCCGATGTCGAAGGTGAGGCCCAGGCCGTTTTCGTGCGGCAGTTCGGCCGGCAGCAGCAGGTTGCGGCTGCGCATCTCGTCAACACCGATGCCGATTTCACGCGCGGCCGCTTCGATCAGCCGCTCCATGATATAGGCCGATTCCGGGCGGCCGGCGCCGCGATAGGCATCGACCGGCGTGGTGTTGGTGACAACGCCGTGCACCAGATTGTGGATGGCCGGGATGCGATAGACGCCGCCCATGATGCGGCCGCCGGCCATCGTCTGGATCGCCGGGCCGAACTGCGCCTGATAGGCGCCCAGATCGGACCAGGTTTCGACCTTCAGCGCCAGGATGCGGCCCTGCGCATCAAGCGCCAGCGCGGCTTCGGACTCCATGGCGCGGCCGTGGGTATCGGTCTGGAAGGCGTCGCTGCGTTCACCCGTCCACTTCACCGGGCGGCGCAAGTGACGGGCGGCATGCAGGCACAGCGCATATTCGGGGTAGAGGAAGCTCTTCATGCCGAAGCCGCCGCCAACATCGTGGGTGACGACCCGCACCTGTTCCACAGGCACCTGCAGCACCACCTTGGCCAGCTCGCGGCGCATGGAAGCGACGCCCTGGCTGCCGGTGGTCAGCGTAAAACCTTCGGCTTCATCATACTCGCCCAGCGCGGCACGCACTTCCATCGAGGTGGGGGCGATACGGTTCTGCAGGATATTGAGGCGGGTGACATGCGCAGCGCCGGCAATGGCGGCCTCCACGGCGGCGCCATCCCCAACCTGCCAATCGAACAGGCTGTTCGATTTGGCTTCCGGCCAGATCAGCGATGCATCGGGAGCCAGCGCGGCAGCGATGCTGGCGACGGCGGGCAGCTCTTCATAGTCCACATAAATGGCTTCGGCACCGGCGCGGGCCGCCTCGCGGGTTTCGGCGACGACGAAAGCAACGCCATCGCCCACGAAGCGCACCCGATCATCGGCCAGCAGCACGCGCGGCGTCTTCACATCGCCCGACAGCGGCACGAGGCAGGGGATCGGGCCGTACGATTCGATATCCTTGTGGGTATAGACGGCCACGACACCCGGCACACCCAGCGCGGCTGCGATGTCGATATCCTTGATTTCGGCATGGGCATGGGGGCTGCGAAGGGTAACGCCATACAGCATCCCCGGCCGCGACAGATCATCGGTGAAACGGCCTTGGCCCGTGAGCAGGCGGGCGTCCTCGACGCGGGTGACCGATTGGCCGGTGCCGAACTTCATGGGGCAGACTCCTCAAGGCAGGCCAACAGGCCGGCGTGATAATCGGGGTATAACAGCGAATAGCCAAGCTGCCTTTTCATGCGGCCATTGGCCACCCTGCGACACTCGGCATAAAAGGCGCGGCCCATCGGTGACAGAGCGGCCTGTTCCAGCGGAATCAGCGGGGAGGGCACCATCCCCAGCATCCGTGCGGCCGCCGCCGTGACCGCTTCGCCCGGCGCTGGCAGATCATCGGCGATATTATAGATGCCCGCCGGGCCGCCGTGCATGCTGGCCAGCACGCTGCCTGCAATATCGTCAACATGGATGCGGCTGAACACATGGCCCGGCAGATCGATGCGGGCGACCGGTCCGGCGCGCAGCCGATCGAGTGCGGAACGGCCGGGGCCATAGATGCCGGGCAGGCGGAACACGCGGGATTGGGGGTGCAGCGCCTCCCAAGTCTCATCAGCCAGGTTGCGCCCGCCGCGACGGCCCTGGCGGGGCGCGCTTTCATCAACCCAGGCCCCGCCGGCATCGCCATAAACACCGGTGGAGGACAGATAGCCGATCCATTTCGCCGGGGCCCTGGCCAGTGCGTCGCCGTGCGCGACCAGCACCGGATCGCTGCCGTCACTGGCGGGCGGCACTGAAGACAAGATGTGTGTGGCGCTGGCGATGACGCCCGGCAATTCCGGACTGTCCAGGGTGAGCACACCCGGGCCGGGGCGCGAGCGCACCGCAGTCAGCGCAAAGCCCGCCGCTTGCGCGGCTTTGGCGATCATACCCGCGCTGTACCCAAGGCCAAGAACCAGCAGATGCATGGCACCTGTCTAGGCCACGACGCGGGCAGGCGCCAGCGCTGCCGGCCTATTTGATGTCCGGTGCGTCCAGATGCTCCGCCTTCCAACGCATGGCGGTGATCACGCGGGTGTGGCCGCTGGGATGATCAAAGAAGATCACCTCTTCCCACGGGCCGGGTTCGATCTTGCGATATTGCGACAGCTTCATCGCAATGCGGGCAAAGCCATCGGGCGCGCGGGCGGCATTGAGGCCGAAAACATCGGCTTCCTGTTCCTGCACGCGGATCATTGTGTTGGTGATCGGCGTGCCCAGAAAAAACACAATGCTGATCACGATGGTCAGCGCCGGCAGCACGCCGGGATCGGCCATGCCCTCGATCCCCCAGCGCCCGCCAATGCGCGCTAGCAGCCACGGTGTGCCCACTGCCACCAGCGCCAGGCTGACCGCGATGAGCAGCGCAACGGTGATGATCAGTTTCCACATGTGATTGAGCACATAATGGCCCAGCTCATGCGCCATCACCGAGCGGATTTCGTGAATGTCCTGCTTCATCAGATTGTCGTTCAGCGCGATGCGGGTGGTGCCGAACAGGCCTTTGACATTGGCGGAGATGCGATCCGATTGGCGGCTGGCATCAACCAGATAGACATTGTCGGCCGGCACGCCATTGGCACGCGCCAGCTTCAGCACCTCGGTCTTCACCGGGCCATCGGGCAGCGGGGTGTAGTCATTGAACAGCGGATCAAGATAGACCGGCGCCAGCGTGATCGTGACCATCATCACCCCGATGGTCAAGCCGGCGCCGCCCAGCCACCAATTGCGCGGGAAATGGCGAATTGCTGCGTGCACGCCCATCCACAGCAGCGCCGCCAGCAGCGTATCGACCGCAATGAAGATCAGCTGCTCGCCGCCCCATTCGGCAAAGCCTTGATTCGACAGGCCATAGGCATGTTCGCGGAAGAAATCGGTGTAGAGGACATAGGGCGCGGTGATGATGGTGATCAGCAGCAGATAGGGCACGGCAAACAGGAAAGCGGCGAGCAACGGTCCCGCCTTGCTGCGCGCCCAGCGCGACAGCCGCGCCGCCCAGCCCAGGCGCAAGACGATCAGATTGGCCACCAACGTGACGAGAAATTCGGCGAGGTTCAGCCAGTAGCCACCCTCGAAATAGGCATCGGATTGCGCCCGCGCCGCGCCCTTCAGGGTCGCCATATAGGCCTGTGTGGCCAGTTCCGGATCAAATGCCATGCTGTCTCCTGTTGGTATCTGTATTGCATGAACAATACAGAGAGACAAGCTTGTGCCGCGGCCACACCGCTGACCCGCCGCTTTTGCACAGCTTGCCGCACTCCGCAGCCATGCCACCATCCGCACATGCTCAGCCGCGCCGACGATTATCCCATCCACCAGACCCCGGAGCCGATCGCGGTTTCGGGGACGGATCGCAATTTCTACGACCGTTACTTCTTCAGCGCGCAAAGCCCGGATGGCAGCGCGGTGGTGGGCGTGGCGATGGGCATCTACCCGCACCTCAACATCATCGATTGCGCGGTTTCTGTGCTGGCGGGTGGCCAGCAGCACAGCCTGTTCGCCAGCCGTATTCTGCATGGCGAGCGCATGGATCTGCGCGTTGGCCCGGTCACGCTGGAGGTGGTTGAACCGCTGCAAAAACTGCGCCTTGGCATTGCGCCCAACGACACCGGCATCGCCGGGGAACTGCTCTTCACCGGCCGCGCCGCGCCGATCCTGGAACCGCGTTTCATCCGCCGCATCGGCACCCGCACCATCATGGACGTGACGCGCATGACCCAGGGCGGCCAGTGGAGCGGGCAGATCAGCGCCGCCGGCGTGGCGCATGATCTCACTGGCTGGCGCGGCACCCGTGACCGTAGCTGGGGCGTACGCCCGATTGGCGCGGCCGATCCGCAAACCCCGCAGCCGGCAATCCCGCCGCAATTCTTCTGGCTGTGGACGCCCACTGCCTTTGATGATTGGCACCTGTTCTTCCATAGCAACGACGATGAACATGGCCGGCCGTGGAACCGCGCCGGGGTGCTGGTGCGCCTGAAGGACGGTGCCGAATTCCCGCTGGAAGACCCACGCATGGCGCTGGCCTTCCGCCCCGGCAGCCGCCACGCCGGCGCCGCCCGGCTGGAGGCGCGTTTGCAGGATGGCCGGCCGGTGACGGTGGATTTCCGCATCGGCGAGAATTTCATGATGCGCGGCATCGGTTATGGCCACCCGGTGCGCGGGCACGGCATGTTCCAGGGGCCTGACGTGGTTGCACACGAGGTGCTTCATCTGGCCGGCGTCGATCCGGCCAACCCGATGAACGCGCATGTGCAGGGCCTGAGCGAGGCCAGCCTGTCGATCGGCGGTGCGGCTCCGCTCGTGGGGCGCGGCCTGTTCGAGCAACTCGCGATCGGCCCGCACGCACCGTCGGGTTTCAAGGACCTGTTCGACCTTGCCGGCTGAGCATCTCGCCCGATTCCTGTCAGAACGCTGGGGGGAGCCGGTCAGCATCGCCGGCCTCAAGCGCTTCCACGGTGGTTCGGCGCGGCAGACCTATCGCTTTGATGCCATCGCCCCGTCTGGCCGGCGCGAGGCTCTGGTGCTGCGCCGCGATCCGCCGTCGAGCCTGATCGAGACCGACCGGCTGGCCGAATATCGCGCCATCCAGTGTTTCGCCGGGACCGACGTGCCAGTGCCCGAACCCGTGTTCTGCGACGAAGGCCCGGAAAGCTTTGGTTCCCCCGGCTTTCTCATGCGCGAAGTGCCTGGCGGGGCCGCCGCCGGCCTGCTCGAACCTGAACCTTATGGCGAGCACGCGGCCGCCATCGGTCGGCAATTCTTCACCGCACTGGGCCACATCCACGCCGAAGATCCGGGCAAGGCGGGATTGCCCGCCATGGCGCCGGCTGATGCTGCACCGGCGCGGCTGGCGCACTGGAAGGCGGCCTTTGACGCCGATGTTTTCCGCCCGGAACCGCTGCTCGATGCCGGCTTTCGCTGGCTCTCCGCCAATCTGCCGCCGCCGCCGGAGCGCATCTCCATCGTCCACGGCGATTATCGCTCCGGCAATTTCCTTCATGACGGAGCGGGAACGCTGCTGGCCGTGCTGGATTGGGAAATGGTCCACCCCGGCGACGCGCACGAGGATCTGGCCTGGGCCTGTGATCCCTTGTGGTCGAATTTCTCCGGCCGGCCCGCTGCCACGCTGCCGCTGGCCGAAGCAATTGCCACGTGGGAAGCCGCCTCCGGCCTGAGGCTGAACCCGGCAAGCTGGCGCTGGTGGCGACTGTTTGCGCAGGTGCAGGGGCTGGTGATCTGGATCAGTGCCGCTCGGGAGATCATCGATGGCCGCAGCCATGATCCGGTGCTGATGTTCGCCGGCACCATCCCCTATCGTTTCCACACACTCACGCTGGCGCAGTCACTGGAGGCGTGCTCATGAGCCTGCCGCTTCCCGCCCTGCTCACCGCGTTGGCCAACGCGCAAGGACAGGAAGTCGCGCCGGCCCTGCAATTGCTTGGCCAACCTGGTGCACCCGATGCCAATTATGCCAGCGGCACCGCGGCAACATCGGCCCTGATTCTGATGATCGCGGCGGCGGAAGCGGCCGCCAGGCCTGCCCGCGAAGTCGCCTGCGTCGATGCTGCCCGGCTGCTCGTCGGTGCAGCGGCGGATGATCGTGACACCCGCGCGGCGGCGCTGGGCACGTTATTGGCCGCTGGCAACAAACAGGCGCTGGCCTTGCTGAAAGCCGAAGCCGCTGCCGAATGGCAGGTGCTGGCCGGGCTGATGCTGCCGCCGCCCGTTCCGGTGGAGTAGCGCCAGAAACCGCTTCCCCTTGGTACCCCTTTCGCGCACCATGGGTGCATGCTTGATGCCCGAACCAACCCGCCGCTGGCCGAAGTGCGCCTGACGGATTATCGCGAGCCGGATTGGCTGGTGCCGCAGTTGGAGCTTGATTTCCGGTTGGATGCTGTGCGCACCGTGGTCAAGGCGCGGCTCGTCGTGCAGCGCAATGGCACCCACAATCGCCCGCTGGTGCTGGATGGCCATGCGCTGGAAACCACGGCGATCCGTGTCGATGGTGAAACCGTGCTGGCCTATCCCAATGGCGACACGCTCACGCTGGCGATCAATGGTGACAGCGCAGTGGTGGAAACTGATGTCGTCATCCACCCGCAGCGCAACACGCGGCTGATGGGGCTTTATGCCAGCGAGGGAAGGCTGGTCACGCAGTGCGAGGCTGAAGGCTTCCGATCGATTACCTGGTTCCCGGATCGGCCTGATGTACTGTCGCGCTACGCGGTGCGGCTGGAGGCGGACAGGGCGCAATTCCCGGTGCTGCTGTCCAACGGTGATCGCGGCGCGGCCGCTGATCTGCCCGGTGGCCGCCACGAAAGCCATTGGACCGACCCCTGGCCCAAGCCGGCCTATCTGTTCGCTTTGGTCGCCGGGCAATTGAGCGCGCTGGAAGATGAATTCATCACCGCCAGCGGCCGCCATGTGAAGCTCGCCATCTGGACGGCGGCGGCCGACGTGCCGCGCTGCGCCCACGCCATGGCGGCACTGAAGGCCAGCATGGACTGGGATGAGCGTGTCTATGGCCGCGAATATGATCTGGACGAGTTCAATATCGTCGCCGTGGCCGATTTCAACGCCGGCGCAATGGAGAACAAGGGCCTCAACATCTTCAATTCCAAATATATTCTGGCCGATACCGAAACCGCTACTGATCAGGATTTCGATGCCGTGGCCGGTGTGGTGGCGCATGAATATTTCCATAACTGGACCGGCAATCGCGTCACCTGCCGCGACTGGTTCCAGCTGTCCCTGAAGGAAGGCCTCACCGTCTTTCGCGATCAGCAGTTCAGCGCCGATCAGGGCAGCGCCGCGGTGCGCCGCATCGATGATGTGCGGGCGCTGCGTGCCGTGCAGTTCCCCGAAGATGCCGGGCCCTTGGCGCACCCG
The DNA here is from genome assembly GCF_032115815.1 of Sandarakinorhabdus sp. GTDB lineage: Bacteria > Pseudomonadota > Alphaproteobacteria > Sphingomonadales > Sphingomonadaceae > Sandarakinorhabdus. Next base: position 10,590 of record NZ_JAUMBI010000201.1, on the reverse strand, counting down.
ATCCGCCCCGATCATTATGTCGAGATCGCCAATTTCTACACGGCGACCATCTACAACAAGGGCGCTGAGGTGATCCGTATGCTGCACACGCTGCTGGGGGTCGAAGGCTTCCGGCGCGGCGCGGATCTCTATTTCGGGCGTCACGATGGCCAGGCCGTCACCTGCGAGGATTGGGTGAAGGCAATGGAAGATGCCAATGGCGTCGAGCTGGGCCAGTTCCGCCGTTGGTATGAACAGGCCGGCACGCCGCGCGTTACTGTCGATCTGCGCCAGGCGGGTGGCCGTGTGGAAGTGACGCTGCGCCAGTCGCTGGCCCCCACGCCGGGCCAGCCGCACAAGATGATCATGCACATGCCGTTCCGCGTGGCGCTGATCGGTCGCAGCAGCGGCAAGCGCATCGGCGAAGAACTGGTGGTGCAGCTGAAAGAGGCTGTCACCCACATCACCTTCGACGCGGTCGCCGAACCGGTGCTGCCCAGCCTCAATCGCGGTTTTTCGGCGCCGGTGGTGGTGGAAGCGCAAACGGCCCGCGCCGATCTCGCGTTCCTGGCCGCTCATGATGATGATCCGTTCGCGCGTTGGGAAGCGTTCCAGCGCCTGGCCCTGTCGGTGCTCTCCACCGATGATGATCCGGCCGAGCTGGTGACGGCGGTGCGTGGAACGCTGCTGGATCCCGGCCTTGATGCCGCCTTCAAGGGTGAGGCGGTGCTGCTGCCGACCGAGGCGTTCATCGGCGATTCGGCCGAGCTGGTGGAGGTGGAGGCCATCCACCGCCGCCGTGATGCCGCGCGCCTGGCGATCGCGCGAGGGTTGGAAGAGCTGTGGTGGCAGACCCATGCGCAAGCCATGGCAGCGCTGGCTCCGGATCCCGCGGCGCTCTCGCCCGAAGCGAAAGGCGCGCGCCGGCTGGCCAATGTCGCGCTGGGCTATCTGGTCAGCGCCGGTTCTGATCAGGCCTTTGCCGCCGCCCGCCGCCAATATGACACGGCCGCGACCATGACCGATCGCATGGGCGCGATGACGGCACTGGTGAACAGTTCGTCGCCGGAGCGCGAAGTCGTTCTGGCCGATTTCCACCAGCGTTTTGCCAGCAATCCCGACGTGATCGACAAATGGTTCAGCGTGCAGGCGCTGGCCAACCGGCCCGATGTGCTGGGCAATGTGAAGGCGCTGATCGGCCACCGCGATTTCACCATCGTCAATCCCAACCGCCTGCGCAGCCTGATCGGGGCCTTTGCGGCCAATCAACGCTGGTTCCACAATGCCGATGGCGCCGGCTATCGCCTGCTCGCCGATCAGCTGATCGCGGTGGACCGGGTCAACCCGCAGAGCGCTGCCCGCCTGGCGGTGCCGCTGGGCCGTTGGCGCCGGTTCGATGCGGCCCGCAGCGCCATGATGCGCGGCGAACTGGAACGCATCGCCGGCACTGCCGGCATGTCGAAGGACGTGCTGGAAATGGCGTCGCGGGCGCTGGCATGACATACGGAGCGCCGCCGCTCCCGCTGTTCTTCCACCCCGATTACGCGCCGCCGCTGCCGCAGGGGCATCGGTTTCCGATGTCGAAATATGCGCTCCTGCTGCCGGCACTGGCGGCGCGCGGGCAAAGGGTGGCAACGCTCGATCCTGAACTGATGCCGGTGGAATGGCTGCATGCCGTCCATGATCCGGCCTATGTCGATGCCGTGCTCTCAGCCAGCGTGCCGCCCGAAGTTGAACGCCGCATTGGCCTGCCTGTTACCCCCGCCGTCGCCCGCCGCACCCGGCTGGTGGCCGGCGGCACGCACGCGGCGGCGTTGCACGCTCTCGCCCACGGCTGGGCTGCCAACGGTGCAGGCGGCAGCCATCACGCCGGGCCGGATGGCGGCGCCGGTTATTGCGTCACCAATGATCTCGCCATCGCTGCCAACCGGCTGGTGGCAGAGGGACAGGCACGCTGCATCCTGATCGTCGATTGCGATGTGCACCAGGGCGATGGCACCGCTCACATCATGGCCGGGCGTTGTGACATCATCACGCTCTCCATCCATGCCGAAAAGAATTTCCCGGTGCGCAAGGCCCGCTCCACCCACGATATCGGCTTGCCCGATGGCACCGGCGATGCGGATTATCTGGCGGCGCTGGAACCGGCGCTCAGCGCGCTGCTCGCCCGGCATCGGCCGCAGCTGGTACTGCACCAGGCCGGCGTTGATCCGCACCAAGACGACCGGCTTGGCCGGCTTGCGCTGACGGATGGCGGCCTCGCCGCCCGCGAGGCGCTGGTGGCCCGGCTTGCGGCGCGGGCCGGGGCGGCGCTGGCCGTCACGCTGGGCGGCGGCTATGCCATTGATCCGGCCGATGTTGCCCGGCGCCATGCGCTGGCGCTCAGTGCCAGCTGGCAGGCATGGAGCACCGCTGCGAGGGATGCCGCCGCTTGATCGCGTAAGGCCAATGTGAAGATGGAAGCACCAGCGCCCGGATCATCTCCTCCCGCCGCCACTCTGGCGACGGTGCTGATGTTGCGTGTGGCGCAGGGTGACAGCGCCGCCTTCACCCAATTGGTGCGCCTGCTCGAACGCCCGGCACTGGCGCTGGCGTTTCGAACGCTGAACGACCGGGCCGGGGCCGAAGATGTCTGCCAGCAGGCCTTCACCCGGCTGTGGACACATGGGCCCCGCTTCGATCCGGCGCGTGGTTCGGCTGAGGCCTGGTTCCGCCGCATCCTTGTCAATCTCTGCCTTGATCGCCGCCGCGCCATCCGCCCGGTGCAGCCATTGGATGCCGCTGCCGAACTGGCCGATCACCGCCCTGATCCTGAAGCCGCTGCCATCCGCGCCGATGGCCATGCAAGGCTGGAACGGGCGATGGCCCGCCTCAATCCGCGCCAGCGCCTGGCGCTCAGCCTGTTTCATGGCGACGGGCTCAGCATGGCCGAAATCGCCGATCAGATGGACACCACCGCCAAGGCCGTCGAGGGATTGCTCGGCCGCGCCCGTAATGAATTGCGAACCCTGATGAACGAAAGCCCACTCTCGTGACCGCCGTCTCAACCCCCGAAACCGATCTGGATGCGCTGCTTGGCCAGTGGGCCGCAGCGCCGATGGAAGGTGCGTCGGTTGATGTTGCCGCCATCCTGGCGCAGCCGCAGTTGCGCGATGCACCGCGCCGCGCGGCCCCCGCCTGGCGTCCGGCCTTGATGGCTGCCAGCCTGGCGCTGGTGGTCGCAGTTGGCGGCTGGATCGGCCTGTCTGATCGTTTTGCCCCCACCACCCCAATCGAAGTTGCTGCAGCCCCGCCGTCGGCCGGGGCAGGCGCGGCCGAGGCGGATGCCGCCTTTGCCTATGTTTTCACGCCGACGGCTGCCGAGGAAGACCTGATATGATCCGCAAGCTGCTGCTGGCGGCGTTGATCGCCGCCCCCCTGATCACCGCCCCCGCCTTTGCCCAATCGGCGCCGCCCGCGCCGCCGGCTCCGGCTGCTGCACCCCACCATGCTGCCCCTCATCACGGTGCCGGCGCCAAAATGGGCCGTCACATGGGCATGTTCCCCTCCATGAGCGAGGCGGGACGCGCCATCATGCGCGAGGCCATGATGGCCGGCGGCAACCGCCGTGACGACCGCCAGAAGGTGGAAGCCGCGCGTGAGAAGATGCTGGCCGCGCTGGAGGCCGAGCGTTTCGATGCCGGCGCCGTCAAGCGCGCCATGGAGGAGGAGCGCACCCTGGCCGATGCCACCCGCCAGCAGCGACAGGCTGCAATGCTTGCCGCTTTCCAGAAGCTCAGCCCCGAAGACCGCAAGGCCTTCGTGACCGACAGCCGCGCCATGAAGGCGCGGATGAAGGGCCGCATGGAAGGCTGGCGTGACCGCGTTCGCCCTCTTCGCAGCACCGGTGAACCTCGCCCGCTGCCGGCGCCGACTGCACAACCGATGGAAGGCTGATCACCCTGCCTTGAAAGGGCGCAAGCTCTGCGAAACTCAGGCCCGCCAGCCCGTCTGGCGGGCCACTTCGTTCCAAACCAGTTCGGCCAGCCGCCGCACCACCGGGCCGGTTCGGCCATTCCCCACCGCAGTGCCATCCATGCGCACCACCGGCAGGATCGGCGCGGTGGTGGAGGTGAGAAAAGCCTCGTCGGCGGCCAAGGCTTCGGCCAGCGTGAACGGCCGTTGTTCCACCACCAGTTGCGCCGCGTGTGCCAGCCGGATCAGGCTGTCCCGCGCGATGCCGGGCAGGATCGCCGTGCCGGTGGGGTGGGTGATGATGCGGCCGTCTTTCACGATCCAGGCGTTGGTGCTGCTGCCTTCGCGCACGGTCTCACCCGCCACCAGCCAGGCTTCGAACGCGCCAGCCTGCTTGGCCGCCTGCTTGGCCAGCACGTTGGGCAGCAGGCCGGTGGTCTTGATATCAACGCGGCCCCAGCGATTGTCGGGCTGGGTGATGACGGCAATGCCGGATTCCAGCTGACGCAGACGCTGGGCGAAATCAAAGCGCCGCACGGTCATCACCAGATTGGCTGGCGCTGCGCCCGGAAACGCATGATCGCGCTTCGCCGTGCCGCGGCTGACCTGCATGTAGATGATGCATTCGGCATGGCCGTTGGCCGCAATCAGCCGGCGCGCCTGAAGGGTGAGCGGGCCATCGGCGATATCGAGCGTGATGCCCAGTTCCGCCAGATTGCGGCGCAGGCGAACGAGGTGCGGCTGCCAATCAAGGATGCGCCCGTTCATCACCGCGCACACTTCATAAACGGCATCGCCAAACTGCGTGCCGCGATCCTCGATATGCAGCGTGGCGTCGGCCAGCGGCAGGATGCGCCCGTTGACATAGGCCAGTTGCGGCATGGTGTTGCGACCCCGGTGACTTGATGATCGGAAGCGTCTAGCGGCTGACCCTCCTGATTGTCGAGAGAGACACGATGACCATCCAGCTTGTCTGGTTCCGCAACGATCTGCGCCTCGCCGATCACGCCGCCCTGATCGCCGCTGCCGCACGTGGGCCTGTCGTGGCGCTGTTCGTGTTGGATGATGAGACGCCGGGCGCGTGGCGGATGGGTGCAGCGCAGCGCTGGTGGCTGCATCACAGCCTGGTGAGCCTGTCGCGTAGCATCGCCGAGCTCGGCGGCCAGTTGATCCTGCGCCGTGGCCGCGCCGGGCCGATCGTGCAGGCTCTGGCGGCAGAACTGCGCGCCGAGGTGCACACGCTGATCCATCATGAACCCTGGGCGGCTGTGCAGGTGGCGGAAGCCGGCCCAGTCACAGAACATCTCGGCGTCACGCTGGCAGCGCCGGAGAGCATCCTGAGCGGCACCGGGGGGCGCTATCGCATCTTCACGCCGTGGTGGAAGAAGCTGCTGGAACAGATGCCACCGCCGCGCCCCTTGCCGGTCCCCAATTTGCGCTGGGCCGATGTGGGCCGCATCGCCAGCGACGATCTCGCCAGCTGGGGCCTGCTGCCAACGGCGCCGGACTGGTCGGGCGGTTTCGCGGATTGGCAGCCGGGTGAAGCCGGAGCCGCGGCGCGGCTGGCCGATTTTGCCCGCCGTGCCGCCCGCTACGACGCTGCGCGCAACCTGCCATCCGTGGAAGGCACTTCGCGCCTGTCCCCGCATCTGGCGCTGGGCGAAGTCTCCCCAAACACCGCCTGGCACGTGATCGCCGATGCGGTGGGTGAGAGCGTGGCCGAGCCTTATCTGCGCGAGCTGGGCTGGCGCGATTTTGCCGCCAACATCATCGAACAATTCCCCGATCATGGCGACGCGCCCAACCGCGAAGCCTTTGCCCGCTTCCCGTTCATCGACGATCCCGCCGGCCTTCATGCCTGGTGCCACGGCCAGACCGGCTATCCCATTGTCGATGCCGGCATGCGGCAATTGTGGGCTACGGGCTGGATGCACAACCGGGTGCGCATGATAACGGCCAGCTTCCTGGTGAAGCACCAACTTATCGATTGGCGGCACGGCGAACGCTGGTTCTGGGATTGCCTGGTCGATGCCGATTACGGCAGCAACGCGCAGGGCTGGCAGTGGGTGATGGGATCGGGCGTCGATTCATCGCCCTTCAACCGCATTTTCGCCCCCATCGGCCAAAGCGCCAAGTTCGACGCCGCCGGCTACATCCGCCGCTGGGTGCCGGAACTGGCCAAACTGCCCGACGATCTGATCCACGCACCGTGGGACGCCGGGGTTGCGCTGATCCGCGCCGGCGTGAAATTGGGCCGCGATTATCCGGCGCCGATCGTCAATCACGAGGCCGCCCGTGCCCGCGCGCTACAAGCGTGGGCGACCGTGAAAGCGGGTTAAGCCAGATCGAACACCAGCGCTTCCGCGCCCTCGTCTGACGACAGTGCCAGCGCGGCGGCATCCTTCACTGCCAGGCCGTCGCCCTGCTTCAGCGCATGGCCGTCCACCACCAGGTTGCCGCGCGCCACCTGGACCCAGGCATGGCCGCGCGTGACTGGGGCGCTTAGCGCGCCGCCCGGCGCCAGCACGGCACGGGTGATGCTGGCGTCGCTGTGGATGGTCACGGCGCTTTCGGGAGCATCCGGCGCGGCCACGATGTCCAGCCGCGTTTCCCCGTCTGCCACCGCCGGCAGCGTCTTCTGCTCATAACCCGGCGCGATGCCGCGCTGGTTGGGCAGCAGCCAGATCTGCAACAGGTGCACTTGGTCGGTCGCACTGGCGTTGAACTCGCTGTGGCGAATGCCGGTGCCAGCGCTCATGCGCTGGGCTTCGCCGGGGCGGATCACGGCGCCGCTCCCAATGCTGTCGCGGTGCTCCAGCGCGCCATCAAGGATGTAGGTGACGATCTCCATATTGTCGTGCGGGTGGGTGGGGAAGCCGCCGCCGCCGGCAATGCGATCCTCGTTGATCACCCGCAGGGCGCGGAAGCCCATGATCCTGGGATCATGATATTGGCCGAACGAGAAACTGTGCGTTGCCTTCAGCCAGCCATGGTCGGCGCGGCCACGGTCTTCGGATTTGCGGTGCAGATAGGTGGGCATGTCTGTGTCTCCGCTTGGAGTGGTTGTCGCCGATATGGGGAGGCTTGCGCGATGTGCCAGATGCGAATGGGTCGCAGCAGCCATATCAGAACGGAATGACTTCGCCCTGCCAGTCGAGCAGCAGGCCGGTTTGTGATGGCGTGGCCTGATCGATCACCCGCAGCAGATGACGTGCGGACTCCTCCGTTGTGAACAATGTCTTCACGCCCTTCTGGAACGGCTTGGACAGGCCGGAATCCACCGTACCGGGATGCAGGGCGAGCAGGATCTGTTCCGGGCTGCGCCGCGCCTGCTCGATGGCCATGGTGTGGATCAGCTGGTTGAGCGCCGCCTTGGAGGCGCGGTAGCTGTGCCAGCCGCCCAAGCGATTGTCGCTGATCGAGCCAACCCGGGCCGACAGCGCTGCCAGCACCGTCTTGCGGCCCTTCGGCATCAGCGGCAGCAGCGCGCGGGCGACCAGCGCCGGGCCGATTGCGTTGATGGCAAAGGCGGTGGTGAGGGCTTCGGCGGAAAGCTGGCTGTTGGCCTTTTCAGGCGCCAAACCGTCACCGTGCAGCATGCCGGTGGCGATGAACACCAGATCGGGCGGAGCGGTCAGGGCAGCAGCGGCGGCCTCGATGCTGGCAGGATCGGCAAGGTCAACGCCGCCCGATCGGCTCCAGCGCGTCACACGGGCCACGGCCGGATCGGCATCGAGCAGATCGGAAAAGGCGCTGCCAATGCCGCCGGTGGCGCCGACGATCAGCGCATGCAGGCCGGGCTGGAAACTGGGGAGAAGGTTCATGCCCCGGTCATGGCGCAGGGCCGGTGTAGAGGGCAGGGGCCGCGTGGTCGCAGCTTATTCCTTCGACCCGATTATTCCTTTTCCATCGTGCACTGCAGCGGATGCTGGTGCTGACGGGCGAAATCGATGACCTGGTTCACCTTGGTCTCGGCCACTTCATAGGTGAAGATGCCGCACACACCCACGCCGCGCTGATGCACATGCAGCATCACCCGGGTTGCATCCTCGATGCTCATCTTGAAAAAGCGCTGCAGGCAAAGCACCACAAATTCCATCGGGGTATAGTCGTCGTTCAGCATCAGCACCTTGTACAGCGCTGGCTTGGCCGTCTTGGTTTCGGGCTTGGCCGCGAGGCCCACGCCGGTGCGGCCGCCGCCGCCAGCGTCGCGCTCTTCATCAGTCATGCGCGGCTCAAGTCCAGACAGCATCAAGGGTAATCCGGGAGGAAAGGGGAGCAATCCACCCCTATATAGCAAAAAATGCCGGCGAAAAAAGGGGCGCTGCCGTCACATGGCTGCCGTCACACTGGGGCCAAGCGAAAGGGGCGAGCAGCCATGCCGGCCGCTCACCCCTTGCAGTTGCATGCAGCCCGAAAGGCGGGCGGTGCGTTTACTTGGCAGTCCAGACCGACTTCAGCTTGTCGGTGGCCAGTGCCATCTGGTTCTGCATCGGCTCCATCACTTCGCCAGCCAGCTTGACCATCATTTCGGTCATCTTGCTGTACTGGGCGACGGCTTCGTCGAACTGGGTCTTGGCGAATTCGCTCTGCAGCTGCATCAGATCGTTCGGGGTCTTGGCCGAAGCCAGGGTCTTCACCATGGCCGAGGTTTCTTCGAACGACTTCTTCGACGCTTCGGTCAGGTGCGCCATCAGCTGCTCGACGCCGGTGGTGGCGGCCTTGGCCGAAATCATCAGCGCATCGACATTGGCGCGGGTCATCTCGGTCATCTCGTCCATGCTCTTCAGGCTGGCTTCGACGGCTTCCTTCGACTTGGCGGTCACCTGCTCCATGGCAGCCTTGCCATTGCTGAGCGCAGTTTCGGCCTGGGTGTTGAGCTGGGTAACGGCAGAGCGGACAGTGTCCTGGGTGGTTTCAAAGGCTGTGGCCATGTTCGGTTCCTTTCGTGCGGAATCGTGAGAGGGAGAAGTGGAGGTAATCGGAGCGACAGCCGCGACTGGCGCCACATCGGCAGGTTCCGGCGTGAACGGCACCCGGGCAGCGGCAGAGGCCACCCCAGGTTCCGGCGCCGGCGCCGCGGCAGTTTCAACCACCACTTCAGCCACGGCATGTTCCGGCGCAGAATCGATGGTCTGGGCTTCAGCCTTTGGTGCGGGCGCCGCTGCGGCCGGCGCTTTTGCCTTCACCGGCGCACGCTTGGCGGCAGGTTTGGACTTGGGCGCTGAGGTCTTGGCGGTCATCTGCGTCTCCGGCTTTGCTGCAATGCAACATATGCAGATGCCGCACCGGATTCAAGGGGTCCGATGTTGCAGTGCAGCATAATTTCAGCCGGCGGCGATCAGCTCCAGCGCAACCCCTTGTCATCACTGGAAAGAGTCTTGCCGGCGCGTGCGGCCGTGGCCACCAGCATCGCCGCCACGGCGCTGCGGTTGTCGCTGGCCGGGCTGCCGGCAAACACCGCGGCCACCGAATCGGGCCAGGTGCAGCCCTGCGGCACCTCCACCCCATCATGCGTGACCACCAGCGCCCGCATCCGGTTCAGATCAGCCACCAACATGGCACAGCCGGCCACCAGCGGCGCCATGCCATCGATGGCATCGCCGGAAAATTGCCAATCAACGCTGGTGCCATCCAGCCCGTTCATCACCAGCCGGCCCAGCGGAGCGCCGGCCATGGCGTTCTCGCCGGCGCCCAGCGCGAGGCGCACCAGCCGCAGCCGCCCGGTCAACCGCTGCGCACCCGACATGATCAACTCGTTGATTTCGGCATCGGGCTTCACATCGTCCAGCAGTTCGCTGGCGGTCATCACGCTGGCAATCGGCGTTGCCAGATCATGACACAGCCAGCGTACCACCCAATGGCTCAAGTCACTCATCACACCACCCCCGGTTCGGCGGAAGGATCCTTGTTCCCGCCATCGTCTCGCATCATCAGGCCCAGCGCGATGAGGCGACCATCGCCATCCTGCGCCAGTTCGAAATCCAGCCGCTGCCCTGGCTGCAACCGCTCCAGCCCGGCGGCAATCACCGCCGAAACATGCACGAACACATCACGCGGCCCCAGATCCGGCGTGATGAAGCCATAGCCCTTCTTGCCATCAAACCACTTCACTTCGCCACTGGCCATCATGTCACCTCGATGGCGATGGGCTGGAATGTGGCCGGACCGGGACCAATGGCATGCGGTACCCAGGCAGTGACATCGCCGCCAGCGATGATCAGCCAGATCTGGCCATTTTCCGTGGCGCGGGCGGCGTCACGACTGGAAGGTTCGCGGCGGGCATTGGGATGGCTGTGCCAGTGGCCGATCACCTGGCGGCCCTGCCCCCGCGCCGCGCGGTGCGTGGCCATCAGCGTGGCCGGATCAATCTCGAAACTGCGCGCCGGATCGGCGGCTACATTGCGGGCCGGCACAAGCGTTTCCACCCGGTTCGTCCCATCCTTGTTTTGCCCCAGCAACAGCCCGCACACTTCCGTTTGCGGAGAGGCCAATGCTGCATCCAGCAAAAACTGCCGATCCCCGCTTGATATCTGCAACTTCATGCCAACATCGCTAGGCTATGGGGGCTGAAAAGTCGATATTGATCACCTTGCCGGCCACGGCGGCCGGCCAGCGTCTGGACAAGGCGCTGGCGGAAGCCGTGCCGCTGTACAG